>CABYFX010000001.1 GCA_902518395.1 uncultured Pelagibacteraceae bacterium
GATTATACAAAACATGGGGTAATTAATGAATACAATGCATGCAGAGAAGATGCAGTACTAATTGACTTATCTTCGTTGAGAAAGTTTGAAATTCTTGGACCAGATTCTGAAGAATTAATGAACTATACATTAACACGAAATGTAAAAAAACTTTCAGTTGGTCAAATTGTTTACTCAGCAATGTGTTATGAAAATGGAACCATGTTTGATGATGGAACATTATTAAAACTTAGTGATCATGGTTTTAGATGGGTTTGTGGTGATGAATATGGAGGTGAGTGGCTTAAAGAACAAGCGAAGAAAAAAAATTACAAAGTTCATATCAAAAATTCTACTGACCAAATAAATAATTTATCTTTACAAGGTCCCAAAAGTAGAAAAATTCTTGAAAAAATAATTTTTTCCCCACCTACCCAACCTTCTATATCTGAATTGGAATGGTTTAGATTTACAATTTGTCGATTGGAAGAATTAAACGGAATACCATTAATTGTTTCAAGAACAGGTTATACTGGTGAACTTGGTTTTGAAATTTGGTGTCATCCAAGTGATGCTCCTACAGTTTGGGATAAAGTAATGGAAGCAGGAAAAGATGAAGGTCTGATACCAGCTGGTTTTGCGGCTTTGGATCTTTTAAGAATTGAAGCTGGTTTAATTTTATTTGGTAATGAATTTGATGGACAACAAGATCCATTTGAAGCTGGCATTGGATTTTCTGTTCCATTAAAATCCAAAACAGAGGATTTTATTGGAAGAGAAAATTTAATTAAAAGAAAAGAAAATCCTCAAAAAAAACTTGTTGGACTAGAGCTGATTGGTAAAGAGATAGCAAATCATGGGGATTGCGTCCATATTGGAAGATCTCAAGTTGGCATTATAACCAGTGGATGCATTTCTCCGACTTTAAATAAAAATATTGCATTATGTAGAATAGATGTAGGTCACTCAGAAATAGGTAATGATGTTGAAATTGGAAAGATAGATGGACATCAAAAGAGAATTCCTGCAAAAATTGTTGGATTTCCTCATTATGATCCAAAGAAAACTAAAGTAAGATCTTAATGGCTAAATCAACTAAGGATTTGTTAGAGTTTTGGGAAGATCAAATGAAGCTTTCGCATACATCAAGTAACTATTTTTTTAGAAAATCGCCTTCTCATTATCATATGATGCTTCTAGTTATGTCAGCATTTAAGCAAAAACAAAATTTGTCAGTTGAGGAGCTTAAAACTAAATTATTTAAAACCTCTAGACCAAAATCTGCATTAATAATTAATGAAGCATGTGAAAAAGGTTTTTTTTATTTAGAAAAAACTGCTGAAGATCAAAGAAAAAAACATATAAAACCAAGTGTATCGTTTATTGAGGAATTTAACGATTATTTGTCTACTCTTAAAAATTTAAGCTTTTAACAATCAACAAATTCTAAGTTCTGTAAGTTTTTATTTCTAAATTTTATATATAAAAAAAATTATATATTTAACCCTTTTCAAAAAATAATGTTTCAATATGTCATTACCGACAAAAGCTAAAGTAGTAATCGTTGGAGGGGGAATACACGGTCTTAGTACTGCTTGGAAACTTTCCGAAACATATAAAAATCCAGGTGATATTGTCGTTTTAGAAAAGAAAGATACTGCAGCAGGAGCTAGTGGTATTGCGTGCGGAGTTGTAAGAAATAATTATTTTCAGCCTGCAATGAGAGAATTAATGGCTCATTCAGTTTCAGTTTGGGAAAGTGATCCTAAAGCATTTAAATATAATGCAGTTGGTTATTTACAGATTTCACCAGAAGTAATGCATGCGGATGTTGCAACTATTTATGAACAACAAAAAGCAATTGGTTACGAGTCTGAATTTATAGAAGGTGAAAAAGATTGCATGAAATATATGAAAGGTATGTTTGGTGACTGGCAAGCACAAGGTATAACTTCTGTTCTTCATGAAAAAAAAGGTGGATACGCATTTAACAAAGATTCTATTAGAGCACTTGAAGATAAGTCTACCTCAAATGGTGTTGAAGTATTAAAAGGTGTAAAAGTTACAGGTTTTAAAAGAGGAAGTAATAGTAAAGCTGTTACAGGAGTTGAAACAGACAAAGGTACAATAGAATGTGAACAAGTTGTTGTTGGTGCAGGACCTTGGGCTAGAGATTTTTGGAATATGTTAGAGCTTCCTAAAACTGCAAATATTAAAGGTAAAGATGGTAAAATTCATGAAACTGATATGTGGAAATATTGGATGCTTCAAGAAGGTGTACTTGGTGTAGAACCAGATTTTTTAAAAATGGATAACGGTGAACAGCCACCTGTAATTCATGTAGACTCAACAGCACCATTATACTCAGATAAAACTAAAAAATTATTAACGGATAAAATTTGGGGAATATATTATAAACCAGATATTGAAGGTCTCGGTGTCCAAGGTGGAACTTCACCTTACATAGTTGATAAACATTTTGATCAAGTAAACGTTGATCCATATGGAATAGAATCCCCTGAATATCAAACAACAGAAGCTTTTAATGATATGTGGTGTTCAGCGTTAGCTCATTGTCAAAAAAGATTTGAAGGAAAATCAGATTTATATAGAAAAGGACCTTCTGGAGGGCTTGGATGTATGACGCCAGACTCTTTTCCAATTTTTGATAGATTTTTAGAAAACGTTTACATGATAGCAGACTCTAACCATGGTTATAAAATGATTGGAGTTGGAGAGCTTGTTGCAAAAGAAATTCTTGGAACCGAAAGTGATTTATTAAAACCATTTAGATTCAACCGTTACGAGAAAGGTGAATTACACCCAACATCTAATAGTCCATTTCCTTGGAGCTAATTTATCTAAGTAGACAGATGTTTTTTTTTCAGTTAACTTTTTGGTCTAAAAATTCTTAAGGGGGAATATGACTGATCTAGAGAAACATGTTAATCAACCGGGTAGAGCCAAACTAGTTAAACAAGTTAGAGCTAAAATAAATGAACTAAAAATTGATTATATTTTTTTTCAATTCATTTCAGTAACAGGAAGAGTTGTTGGTAAAGGAATTCCTGCAGATCATTGGGAAAGAACATGCGAAAAAGGTTTTCAATTAGTTTATGGAGCAACTGCTAATTTATTCTTGGATCGTCACAATAACTACATAGGATATGGTCCTGAAGCTAAAGAGTTGGTTGGAATACCAGATCCTGAAACTTTTTGCCAGTTACCTTGGGATAAAAAAGTTGCAAGAGTTTTTGTAACTTGTTTTAGAAATAGAGAAGAGAGAGAAAATCCAGGTGGTCACTTGACATCTGATTGTAGAGGTAATTTAAGAATAATTGCTAAAGAATTTAAGAAAAAACATGGTTACCAACTTAGAGTTGGAACTGAACCAGAAATGATGTGGTTGACTAGAAACGATGATGGAACTCCAACTGGTAAGGGCTTTTCTAAACCATATTGTTATCACATAGACCAATTCGAGTCCTTAAGACCAGTATTTATGAAAGTGATGGAATACGCAAGAGCCATGGGCTTTGACATGATTCAAGGTGATCATGAAGATGCTCCTGGACAATTAGAGTTAAACTGGATGTACGATGATGTTTTAAGAAATGCAGATAGATTATCTACTTACAGGCAAATTTGTGCTCAGGTTGCAAGAGAATTTAATTTAATTGCATGTTTTATGACAAAACCTTTTATGGGAGTTTCTGCAAGTGGTTGTCATACAAATATGTCTTTGTGGACAGGTGGAAAAGACAAAATAAATAAATTAGGTCATAAATCTTTACCAGGTATGGATGAAGTGTTTACTTATGTAGAAGGTGGAACAAACACATTTATGCCTGATACAAAAGATGTTCAGTTACCAGGTAAAATTGGCTTAAAATCGATTGGTGGAGTAATGAAACATCTTCCAGCTTTAACAGCTATCGGATCATCAACGGTTAACTCATATAGAAGATTGTGGGATCAAGGTTTTTGGGCACCAGTTTATGCTGATTGGGGTTATCAAAATAGAACCTGTGGATTAAGAGTTTCAGCACCAGGTAGATTTGAATACAGATCTGTAGACTCTATGCATAATCCATATCTAATGGGAGCAAGTTTATTAAAAGCTTTTGATGATGGAATTAAAAATAATATTGATCCTGGAAAACCCGAGTCTAGAAATATTTATGAAGCTCAAAAAGCTGGAAAAAATGTTAAAAAATTACCTTTAAGTCTTGGTGAGGCTTTAGATCGTTTAGCAGAAGATAAAGTTATTCAATCCGCAATGCCAGATGAAATGTATAAAATATTTCATTGGTATAAAAACGATGAATGGGAAAGATTTTTAGGTGCAACAACTCAATGGGATCTAGATACTTATTTGGATTGCCTACCATAAACAAATTTAGTTAAGGAGAATTATGTGCGGAATAGCCGGTCTTATCCATAGAGGAAAATCCTCTAATGTAGGAAATGAATTACAAGCAATGCTTCAGGCCTTAAAGCATAGAGGTCCTGACTCAACAGGTTATGCTCTTTATGCAGATAACGATGGTCAAAACTTTATAATGAGATTTAAAGTTGGAGAAAATGTTGGTGAAGGTAGTTCTTCTATAAATGAAGACGAGAGTGTTTATGACAAAAGAAAAGAGCTTGTTGATCAGATGTTAAAAAGTCTTGGTGCAAAAGTTTTAAAAGAAGAAAAATTAACTCCCTACTCTTATAGATACGAAATGCAATACGATGAGGATTTAATGGATTTTTCAAAAAAAATTGAGAGTATCGAAAGTGTTGAAATATTGTCCATTGGAAAATCTCTTGAACTAATAAAAGATTTAGGAGACGCACAGGAGGTTTTAGATAGATATGATCTTGGCAAAGTGAGAGGAACTCACGCTATAGGTCATGCTAGAATGGCAACTGAGTCCGGTGTAGATATAAAATCTGCCCACCCTTTTTTGGGGATATCCATTTAGCGATGTATCTGTTGTGCATAATGGTCAATTAACTAATTATTGGAATAATAGAAGAATGCTTGAAAATAAAGGTATGAGATTTATGTCAGAGTGTGACTCTGAATTAATCGCAGTTTATTTAGCAGAAAAAATGAGAAATGGAGCAACTCTAGAAGAAGGTATGAAGGATAGTTTATCAGGATTAGATGGCGTGTTTACTTATTTTGTTGCAACAAAAGATTCTTTAGGAATGGCAAAAGATACAATGGCAGCAAAACCATTGGTTCTATACGAGTCAGATGATTTGGTAGCTATGGGATCTGAAGAGATAGCAATAAGATCTATCTTGCCCCACGAAATTGACACTTATGATCCTTTTGATGGAGAAGTAAAAGTATGGCAAATATAAAAACTAACGAGAATAAAACTAAAGCCCAATCAATGGGACTTCATAGTGAAGTCTTAACAGGAAAAACACAACAAAAATTTTTCAATCCAGATGAAGCAGAAAACTTTTATTATTGGGGAACTTATGATGTAGATTTTAATAAAAGAATTGATCTTGATGTAAATGATCTAGATTGCAAAGAGGCAAACAAAAAAATTGATGAGCTTATGAGTCAAGGTTATGGAACAATAGTTATAAAAAACCCACAAGGAAAACATAGTTTAGGTGTTGGAGTATTAAATAAATTGAATTTAATATTTGAAGGAAGTTTGGGTTATTTTGGTGTTGGTTCTATTGATGGCCCAACAGTAAGAATTAATGGCAGAGTTGGATGGTCATGTGCAGAAAATATGATGGCAGGAAAAGTAGTAATAGAAAAAAATGCAGGATCATGTTTTGGTGCAGCAGTTAGAGGTGGAGATTTAATATGTAAAGGAAGTGTTGGTGCTAGAACAGGGATTGATCAAAAAGGTGGAACAATTATTGTTGGGGGTGACGCTGGAGCATTCACTGGGTTTATGATGCAAAGAGGTAGAATAATAATTTTAGGTAATGTCGGTATAAACCTAGGAGACTCTATGTACGATGGAACTATTTATGTGGGTGGAAAAATTGGATCATTTGGTAGTGATGCGATTGAGTCGCCTATGACAAAAAGTGATGTAGATTGGATTAAAAGAAAACTTAAAGTAGCAGAAATCGGTGAAGATTTTAATATTTCAAATATGACTAAAGTTGTTGCAGGTAAAAAATTATGGAATTACGACGCTTTAGAACCAACTGAGAAAAAAGGAGCAATTTAATGGCAAAGAAAAAAAACGGAAAATCAAATGGTCATTCCAATGGGAATGGTGGAAGTGAATTCTCAAAAAGAAATAAAAGTTTACTAGGTTATAACGCTATATTTACACCTGAAGTAATCGACGACATTCATATTAAGGCTCAGTTAGGTAGATACCGAATGAGAGGTATGGCTCTGATGAAAAAAATTCCTACATTTGACGATTTAGTTTTTTTACCTGGTACTCTTACAAGATTTGTAATTGAAGGTTACAGAGAAAAATGTGAAACAAAAACTATCATCGGTCCAAGATGTGAAAACCCAGTGGAATTAGATATACCAGTTTATATTACAGGTATGAGTTTTGGAGCTTTATCGTATGAAGCAAAAACAGCACTTGCAAGAGGAGCTACTATGGCAGGTAGCGCAACATGTTCGGGTGAAGGTGGAATGATACCTGATGAAAGAAGATATTCAGAAAAATGGTACTATCAATGTATTCAATCAAGATATGGATTTAATCCTCATCATGCACAGCTTGCTGATGGAATTGAAGTGTTCATTGGTCAAGGTCAAAAAGTTGGAATGGGTGGACACTTGATGGGTCAAAAAGTTACTGACCAAGTAGCAGAGATGAGATCATTACCAGCTGGTATTGATCAAAGATCTCCTGCAAGACATCCCGATTGGTTAGGACCAGATGACTTGGCTTTAAAAGTTCAAGAGCTTAGAGAATTAACAAAAAATAAAGTTCCAATACAATTAAAGCTTGGAGCAGCAAAAGTTTATGATGATGTTCGTATGGCAGCAAAATGTGATCCAGACTCTATTTATTTAGATGGTATGGAAGGCTCAACAGGTGCCGGTCCACACATCGCAGCAGCAAACACAGGTATACCTGGAATAGCTGCAATCAGAGAAGCAAGAAGAGCAATAGATGATGTTGGAAAAACTGGTAAAGTTACTCTTATTTATGCTGGTGGAGTTAGAGATGGAGCTGATATGGCTAAAGCACTTGCGCTTGGAGCAGATGCTATTGCTATAGGAACTGGAGCAATGATTGCGCTGAATTGTAATAAAGAAATTCCAGAGTCTAATTTTGAAAAAGAAATGGGAGTACCAGCAGGTCATTGTTATCACTGTCATACTGGTCGTTGCCCAGTAGGTGTTGCTACTCAAGATCCTAAGTTAAGAAAAAGACTTAATCCAGATGAGGCAGCTCTTAGAGTATATAATTACTTACATACTATGACACTAGAAGCCCAATTATTAGCTAGAGCTTGTGGTAAAACTAATATCCATTCATTAGAGCCTGAAGATATGGCAGCTTTAACAATGGAAGCATCTGCTTTGGCAAAAGTACCACTTTCTGGAACAAATCATACGGTAGGAGTTGACGATTTTCATAAAATATAATTATGCCAAAGAAAAAAAATAAAAAATCTAGCAAAAAAACAGTGAAAGGTCAGTTAGGTAAAAAGAAAGAGACTGCTCGAGAAAAGATGATAGGTCAAACTATTGGCTATAGGTATGATGTAAATTTATTACCAGACTATTCAAGAATAACTCCATTCTTAAAAAAATATATCGAAGCAATGGGTTGGGATGATTTGAATTGGTTGGAAGATGTTCACATGGGGTATGAAGAAGATAGACCTGCAGTCTTTGATAGAAACGCAAATGGTTGGGTAACTATTCCAAAAAAAATTAAATTACCAAACAACCAACAAGATAGAGACATGATTGCAAGAGAGCTACTGGTAAAATTTCAAATGTCTCCAAATCATCCACTTGTAGATCTTAAAAAAGCATATCGAAAATTTTAGAATCATCAGCAATTTATATATACTAATAGTTGTAGAATAATTAATTAACTGCGTATTAGCTGTTTTATTTGATATTGATCAAATTAATCCAAATAATACAATTTCCATAATTTGTTTAAACAATTGGAGGTTAAATGACTGACGAACTAGGTGCATTGACAACCATATTTACAGAATTTTACTATTGGATAACAGTAGTACTTATGTTTTTAATCCACGTAGGATTCTGTATGTATGAAGTTGGAGCTTCCCGATACAAACATCATCAACATACATTAATGAAAAATACTATGCTGATACCTTTGGTAACGGTAACTTGGTTTTTATTTGGATGGTGGATTTATTGGGCTTTTCCAACGGGACCAGGTCTTGCACCATCAATAATGACGGAGAGTACAGCTTTAATTACAGATGACTCAGCCTTTAGTGCTAAGTGGTATTTACCAACTAGCGATCTGATGGCAGTAAATTTGGGTGATCATATAAGCGGAGTATTTTGGGCTGCATTCTTATTATTCTCATGGACAGCTGCTTCGATAGTATCAGGTGCTGTGATTGAAAGAATCACAACTTTTGCTTTTGGAATTCTTGCAATTGCAATTGGATCTGTATTTTGGAGTATAGATGCTGCTTGGGGATGGCACTTTGACGGATGGATGTTAAAAATACTTGGATATCATGATGCTTACGCCTCGGGAGTAATTCACGCAATTGCTGGTGGATTTGCTTTAGGTGTTCTTGCAGTTTTGGGACCGAGAATTGGAAAATTTTCACCAAGTGGTGAACCTAGAAACATCGGACCAAGAAATCCTTGGTTAGTAACTGTTGGATTATTCCTAATTTATACAGGTTTTTGGGGTTTTTACGCAGCTTGTAATATTCCAATTTATGACTTGGGACCAGAATACGGTATGGAAGGTGTAACCTACTTTACCGCGACCAACATCTATGTAACCCCAACAACACTTAGTGGTATTACCATGAACTTCTTGATGTCGCTATCTGGAGGATTGTTAGCAGGATATGTTATATCCAAAGGCGATCCATTCTGGACTTATTCTAGTGGTTTAGCTGGAATAATATGTGCTTCAGCAGGAAATGACTTATATCATCCAATTCAAGCATTAATAATTGGAATGATAGGTGTGGTTATAGCTTACAAAATGCATTACTGGGTTGAACGTAAGTTCAAAATTGATGATGCAGTTGGCGCTGTAGCTGTACATGGTTATGCTGGTTTTGTAGGACTTGTAATATGTGGGTTTGTACTAAATGGATACCCTTCTTCAGGATATAGCGTTGGTGCTATGTGGGATGGAAGCAACTATGCTGCCATCAATCCTTTAGGAATGTTTATTGGTGCAATAATCATGTTCTTTGTTCTAGGAATGATACCAGGTTATATAATTGCTAAAGTGTTAAATGGAATGGGCAAACTTAGAATCCCTAGGGAAGTTGAGTTAGCTGGTTTGGACTACGAAATAATGGAAGAGGCAAAAGAAGATGAAAAAATTGTTGCTTCTTCAAGTAGTTAAAGGAGGATAATATGGCTACAGTATCTAATTGGATAGATCATCTGAATAAGCCTGCAGAAGAAGTTGCGGGTGCAGTTTATCCAGGAGTAGGATCAGAAGGTATATTGGTTCTCGTACTTTTTGTTATTTGGATCGGTTGGACTGTTGTAAGTTCTAAGCAGGAAAGTGATAAGCTTTCAAAACTTGCAAGAAGAAAACCAAGTTCAAATGCATGGAAAAGTAATGTCACCGATGGATAAATAAAAAATAATAAGGGCGCATGAATTTAAATGCGCCCTTAAAGTTAAGCATGGAAGACAATAAAAAAAATTTAAACAAAACACCAAGCAAAATGGCTAGATTAGCATGGCCAAAATCTAAGTATGGTGTCTATGCCGCAATCATTATTATTGTAGTAATTAATGTGCTTTACTATAAAGACCAATTATTATCATTACTTTAAAACTTATTTATGTGTGGCATCGTTGGAATTTATCTAAAATCTAAAAAATTTGAAAAATCTTTAGGAGAAATGCTTTCTAAAATGTTAGTCAACATGGAGTCTAGGGGTCCTGATAGTGCAGGTTTTGCAATTTATAACAGTGATAAAAATAAAACTTACAAATATTCTATTTGTTTAAATGAAATGAGTTTCGAAAAATTTAAAAAAGAAATTAAAAAGAAAGTAAAATTTTCAAGTATAGAAAAGAATTCAGACCACATAATTTTAAAATCTATTGAAAAACCTAATAAAATTCTGCCTATTTTGGAGAGTTATGAGAAACTATCGTTAGTTGGTTACGGGAAATCTATTGAAATTTTCAAACAAGTTGGAAGTCCAAGTAATGTTGTAAAGAAGTTTAATCTAGATAATTTTTCAGGAACTCATGCGATTGGCCATACGCGAATGGCAACAGAAAGTGCAATTACTACAAATGGATCTCACCCCTACTCTACTGGAGAAGATGAATGTTTGGTTCATAACGGATCGCTATCTAATCACAATAACTTAAGAAGAATATTGAAAAAAAATGGTTCTAAGTTTAATTCTGAAAATGACACTGAAGTTGCAGCTGGATATATCTCCGATAGTCTTAAAAATAGAAACTTAAAACAAACTTTAAAAAAAGGTTTAAACGAACTAGATGGGTTCTACACTTTTATTGCAGGAACTCACAGTGGTTTCGCAGTTCTTCGTGATGAGATAGCTTGTAAACCTGCAGTAATAGCTGAAACAAAAGATTATGTTGCAATTTGTTCTGAGTTTCAAGCAATGGCACATATGCCTAATGTTAACAATGCAAAAATTTTTGAACCTGAGCCAGGTATAGTTTATTCTTGGGGAAAATAATGAATCTTGATTTAAAAAAATTGAAACTAAGATCAGTAAATGAAAAGCTACAAAGTATTGATAGAAAAACAAATAGTAGAAAATTTACTATATCAAATCCTGAAGGTAATCATGCTATATGTGCAGGTCTTACAGAAAATATTGAAATAACTATAAAAGGTCATGTAGGTTATTATTGTGCTGGTATGAACCAAAATGCAAATATTATAGTTGATGGAAATGTAGGCACAGGTGTAGCAGAAAATATGATGTCTGGAAAAGTTCATGTTAAAGGAAATGCATCACAATCTGCAGGGGCAACTGCACATGGTGGAACATTAATTGTTGATGGCGATACTAGTTCTAGATGTGGAATTTCAATGAAAGGTATTGACATAATAGTTAAAGGTTCAGTTGGTCATATGTCAGCCTTTATGGCTCAATCTGGAAATTTAGTCGTTTTTGGTAATGCTGGAGAAGCCTTAGGAGATAGTTTGTATGAAACAAATATATATGTAAAAGGAAAAGTAAAATCTTTAGGAGCAGATTGTGAAGAAAAAAAAATGGATAAAAAACATAAATCAAAATTAAAAGAACTTTTGAAAAAAGTTGGATCAAATATTAAGCCTGATCAATTTAAAAGATACGGTTCCGCAAGAAAACTATATAATTTTAATATTGATAATGTATCTAACTATTAAATATGAAAAATAAAACTCTACCTCGTCAATCCTGGACCTTTGATGAGTATACTAACTCTGAAATAAGAAGAGCCGCTGAGACTGGAATTTATGATATTAGGGGCGGTGGTTCTAAAAGAAGGCTTCCACATTTTGATGATTTATTATTTTTAGGTGCTTCAATGTCTAGATATCCTTTGGAAGGATATAGGGAAAAATGTACTACAAATGTAACTTTAGGTACAAAATATGCAAAAAAACCATTAGAGCTTGATATTCCAATTACGATTGCGGGTATGAGTTTTGGAGCTTTGTCCGGTCCAGCGAAAGAGGCGTTAGGAAGAGGAGCAAGTGCAGCTGGAACATCTACCACAACAGGTGATGGAGGAATGACACCAGAAGAAAGAGGTCAATCGAAAAATTTGATTTATCAACTTTTGCCCTCAAGATATGGGATGAACCCAAATGATTTAAGGAAGGCAGATGCAATAGAAGTAGTGATTGGACAAGGCGCAAAACCTGGTGGTGGAGGAATGTTGCTTGGACAAAAAATAGATGATCGTGTTGCAGAAATGAGGACTTTACCAAAAGGTATTGATCAAAGATCTGCATGTCGTCACCCTGATTGGACTGGTCCTGATGATTTAAAAATAAAAATTTTAGAATTAAGAGAAATTACTAAATGGAAAGTTCCTATTTTTATTAAAATTGCTGGAGCAAGACCATACTATGATACAGCATTAGCTGTAAAAGCTGGAGCAGATGTTGTTGTCCTAGATGGTATGCAAGGTGGAACTGCAGCAACACAAGAAGTGTTCATTGAGAATGTAGGTCAACCAACTTTAGCCTGTATAAGACCTGCTGTAGATGCTCTGCAAGATTTAAATTCTCATAGAGAAGTTCAGCTTATAATTTCAGGTGGAATTAGAAATGGTGCGGATGTAGCTAAAGCTCTTGCGTTAGGAGCAGATGCAGTATCAATTGGGAGTGCAGCCATGATTGCAATTGGTGATAATGATCCGAAATGGGAAAAAGAATATGAAAAACTTGGAAGTAAAGCAGGAGCGTACGACGACTGGCATGAGGGAAATGATCCTGCAGGAATTTCAACTCAGAAACCAGAGCTAATGAAAAGATTAGATCCAAAAAAAGCTGGTAAAAAATTATCAAATTATTTAAAGGTTATGTCTTTAGAAGCACAAACTATTGCACGAGCATGTGGAAAAAATAGTCTTCACAACTTAGAACCAGAAGATTTATGTGCATTAACTGTTGAAGCCGCTGCAATGGCTAGAGTTCCCTTGGCAGGAACTAGCTGGGTGCCGGGTATAAAAAAGAAATAGTTATTGATAGTTAATAAATAATTCGTAGAATAATTATTAATGCCCAAAAATTTATCTAATATTGCTAAATCAAAAAAAATTAAATATTTTTTAATAAGTTTCGTTGATTTGTTTGGTGTATTAAGATCAAAATTAGTACCTGCACAAGCAATAAAAGAAATGCAAAAAAATGGTGCGGGATTTGCTGGATTTGCAGCTTGGCTTGATATGTCACCAGCAGACTCTGATATGTTTGCTGTGCCAGATCCAAATAGTTTAATTCAATTACCTTGGAATAAAGAAGTAGGTTGGCTTGCTTCAGACCTATGGATGAATGGCAAACCTGTTGAGGCATCACCAAGAGTAATGTTAAAAAAGCAAATAAAATTACTATCAAATGAAGGTTACACCATGAAATCGGGTGTTGAGTGTGAATATTTTCTTATATCACCTGATGGTAGTTCTATTGCAGACCCTAGAGATACTCAATCTAAACCCTGTTACGACCAATCAGCTTTAATGAGGCAATATATTTTAATAAAAGAGATATGTGATTGCATGATTACAATGGGATGGAACCCATATCAAAATGATCATGAAGATGCTAATGGCCAGTTTGAAATGAATTGGGACTATACTGACTGCCTAACTACTGCTGACAGACATACATTTTTTAAATTTATGGTTAAGTCTATAGCTGAAAAGCACGGGTTAAGAGCAACATTTATGCCAAAACCATTTGAACAACTTACAGGTAACGGATGTCATGCACATATTTCTCTTTGGGATAAGAAAAAAAATAAGTTTTTAGATAAAAACGATAAACTAGGACTAAGTAAATTAGCATATAATTTTTTAGGTGGAGTAATTAAAAATGCAGGTTCATTATCAGCATTCTTTAATCCAACTTTAAATAGTTATAGAAGAATAAATGCTCCACCAACTAAATCTGGTGCAACATGGTCTCCAAGTAGTATTTCATACACAGGAAATAATCGAACACATATGATTAGAGTTCCAGATCCAGGAAGATTTGAACTTAGGTTAATGGATGGATCAGCAAATCCATATTTACTACAAGCAGGAGTTTTAGCGGCAGGTATAAATGGGATAAGAAAAAGAGTTAATCCTGGAAAACCATTATTCTGTAATATGTATACCGATCACGAAAAATATCCTAACCTACCAAAATTACCAAATACATTAGAAGATTCTTTAGAAATGTTTAATTTAAATACAGTAATGAAAAATGCTTTTGGAAAAAATGTTTTAAACAGTTATGTCAAATTAAAAAAATCTGAAATTGAAAGTTTCAAGTCAAAAGAAAAATTTGATAAATTGAAACCTATTACAAAGTGGGAAAGATCTAATACTTTGGATTGTTAAAATATGTCTATTAATTATAGTCATATTAATAAATTTTCTTCATTTATAAAAAATAAAAATTATTCATTCAGTAGAGAAGAAACATTAAGTGTATTAAACAAAGAAACTATTGATAAGGCGTTTAATACCATATCTAGTTGGGAAAATTATGAAACCACTCCCCTACTCAAATTAAATAAACTTTCAAAAGACCTTAATCTAAAAAATATCTTTTACAAAGATGAGTCTAAAAGGTTTGGACTAAAATCTTTTAAAGCTCTTGGAGGAGCTTATGCAGTAGCGGAAGTTTCAGCTGGAAGAAACGATGTAGTTGTTGCAACAGCAACAGCAGGAAATCATGGAAAATCAGTTGCCTGGGGTGCAAAAAGGCTAGGAATTGTATGTAAAATTTTCATAAGTGAATTTGTAAGCGAAACAAGAGCTGACGAGATGCGAAAACTTGGAGCAGAGGTGATAAGAGTAAAGGGAAATTACGAAAATTCTTTAGATGAATGCATAAAGCAATCTAAGGAAAATGGTTGGGAAATTGTACAAGATGTTGCCTGGGAGGATTATCAAAAAGTTCCAAAACTAACCATGGCTGGATATTCAGTGATGATAGAAGAAATCTCAAAACAAACTGATCATTATATAACACATATATTTCTTCAGGCAGGTGTAGGAGGTATGGCCTCTGGTGTAATAGCAGGAGTTGCCAGATATTTTAAAAGAATTCCAAAAATTATTGTTGTTGAGCCAAAAAATGCAGACTGTGTATTAAAGAGTATTGATGCAGGTAAACTTACTAGAGTTGAAATAGAAAAAGAAAGCATTATGGGAGGAATGTCATGTGGGGATGTATCATTAGTCCCATGGCAAATTCTAAAAAACTCAGTAAATAATTGTCTAAGTATTCCTGATGACGACATACCATTATCAGTAGCGATGTTAGCTAAGGGATACTTTGGTGAGGATAACATTGTTGCAGGAGAGTGTTCAGCACCTGCTCTAATAAGTATAAATGTTAGTTGTAATAACGAACAAATTAAAAAGGATCTTGAATTAGATATGAATTCGAATGTTTTATTAATTGGATGCGAAGGTGATACAGACATAAAACTTTATAACGAACTTCTGTCAAAAGGATCAGAACAGTTGTCAAATGGATAGTACAGCACTCGTTTGGATAAGAGATGATTTTCGAATACAAAATAATGATGCGCTGATTTATGCTTCAAACAAGCATGATATAGTTACGGCAGTATTTATTTTTAATAGTAGTATTTTTGATAATAAAAGAGAAGCTCAAAAGTGGTGGGTAAGCAAATCCTTAGAAAATTTTAAATCAGATTTAAAAAAATTAAATATTGGATTGGAAATAATAGAGGACGACGAAATAAATTTTTTTTCTAAAATAAAATCTAATAGTAAAATATCTATTTATTGGAATAAAGTTTATGAGCCTACTGAATTAGAAAAAGATAAAAAAATTGGGACTAATTTTTCAAAAAGAAATATTGATTTTAAATTTTTTAAAGGCAACGTTCTTAATGAATATAATAAAATTACAAAAAATGATGGCACACCTTTTAAAGTCTACAGTCCTTTTTGGAGAAATGCAGAGCAATTTTATTTAGAAAGACTGCCTGATAAAATAAACAAAGTTAAAAAGTGTAAAAAGATAAACACATTGTTCAAAAATCAAATAAAATCTGAGGATATTTTACCTCAATCTGATTGGTATAAAAAATTTGAAAAATATTGGGAGCCATCAGAGCAAAAAGCCCATGAAAATTTAGATAATTTTGTTAACAAAAGCATACTTAATTATGGTGTTGATCGTGACTTTCCATCAATTAAAGGAACATCATTACTTTCTCCATATATTAGAAATGGACAAATTAATGTTGGAGATATTTGGCAAAAATGCAAAAAACTAAAATCAAATAATGTAAGTGTTAAAAAATATACCAATGAAATTGGTTGGAGAGAGTTTTCACACAGTCTTATAAATTACTTTCCACAAATGCTTAAAGGAAATTTAAGAAAAGAATTTGATAAATTTCCATGGGTGAATAATTCAAAATTTTTAAATGCATGGAAAAAAGGAATGACAGGTTATCCAATTGTTGATGCTGGAATGAGAGAATTGTACGAAACAGGCTGGATGCATAATAGAATTAGAATGGTTGTTGGATCTTTTCTAGTGAAGCATTTAAGAATTAATTGGAAAGAGGGAGAAAAATATTTCAGAAATTGTCTACTTGATTTCAATGAAGCAAACAATGTTGCACAATGGCAATGGGTAGCTGGATGTGGCGCAGATGCAGCACCATATTTTAGAATTTTCAACCCTATTTTACAGGGTGAAAAATTTGATAAACAGGGAGAGTATGTAAAAAAATGGGTTCCTGAATTATCAAAAGTTCCTCCAAAATTTATTCACAAACCATGGGAAATGGAAAAAAAATATCAAGAAGCAATTAATACTATCATAGGCTCGGACTATCCAATGCCGATTGTTATTCATGAGAAAGCTAGGGCTGATGCTTTGAGTGCTTTTCAATCAATTAAGAAAAAAAATTAGTCTCCAATAAAATGATGAATTACAGTTCTTGTTGTTGCATCTAACCTGTGTTCAAACAAATATAAACCTTGCCAAGTTCCTAGTAGTAATTCACTATCTTTTATACTTAAGGAGATTTGATTATTGGTCAATGCAGATTTGATATGGGCTGGCATATCATCTTTTCCCTCAGTTGTATGGACATACAACTTGTTGTTCATAGGCACCAATTTATCAAAATAATTAATTAAATCTTTTTGTACATCTGGGTCAGCATTTTCTTGGACAATTAGTGAAGCACTAGTGTGTAGGATGCTGAGATTAATAATTCCATTTTTAAAGTTTTTATTATTAATCCAATCTATTGTTTCATCAGTAAACTCATAAAGTTTTTGACCATTTGTTTTAATTTTTAAATTATAAAATTCTTGTTTCATAAATTAATTGAAATTTTGTGATGTTAATTCATATAAACGACTTACTGTTCTTTTGAAGGGTTCTTTCATGCTATCAGCAGTTTGGAGTAAATTTAATTCAGCTTCTGATTTGATCATCAATGGTATTTTTTTTTCATAAATAATATCGATAAAAGTAATAAATCTTTGTTGCTGATTAGAATTACTCTCATTAAAATTAGGTAGATTTTCAATAAAGATAAAATCACTTTCGTTAGCAATTTCAATATAATCCTCAGATCCAAGATTTCTATTGCATATTTCATCAAAAGATACCTTCAGAACTCCTTCATGAAAGTTTTCAAATACTAATTTACGACCCTTCACATCTAAAGTCTTAGTGGTTTGTTTTTTATTCTTTGAAGCTTTTCTAAAAGATTTATTAAACTTAAAGTTAGATGATTTATCTATTGGTGATAAGAACCGACTCAAATTTTCATTTTTTGTAGCTCTATAATCTTCCTCAATATTAAGTTCTAATTCAGAGCAATTGTTTTTTAAAATATTTAAAAAAGGAATGAATTGGTCTCTTTGTAATCCGTTTTTATATAAATCTTTAATATTCGTATTTGAAGAAAAAATAACTTTTATTTTTTCATTAAATATTCTTTCAAATAATTTACCTAAGATCATAGCATCAACAATATTTGTTACTTGAAATTCATCAAAATATAATATTTTTGTTTTGTCACTTAAATTTTTAACAAATTTTTCTAATCCATTGTCATTTCCTTTTTTTTTATTTTCAAAAATAAAGTCGTGAAATTTAACCATAAACTCATTAAAGTGTAATCTTGATTTTTTTTCTTTTAAATTTTCAAAAAAAAAATTTAAAATCATAGTTTTGCCTACACCTACATCGCCAACTAAATAAAAGCCTAATTTATTTTTTTTTTCATTAAATATTTTTTTAAAAAAAGACTGTTTAAAATTAAGATTGTAATATTCGTTTAATTTTTGGACTATTTTTATTTGATTTTCGTTTATTTCTAAGTCTTTATCTTTGCAGTACTTTAGATATGATTTTTTCAAACTCATTTCTTTGTTTTAAAATCTATCCCATATTCGGATCTTGGTCCTTTTCTCAATCCATATGGGCCTGCTAAAAAAATAGTCATTGGTCTAGTTCCTGGCTCTAAGTCTACTCTGTGAAAATTATTAGCAGATCTAAACCCTATATATCCTGGTGCCCGCCACACTTTTCCTGTTTTTAGTGTTTCCCAATATCCTCCTCTTAAAATGATCGTGATGTAAGGAAACAAATGATTATGAACACCATCACCATGATCATCGTCTAACATTTCGTGGATTAGTATGTTAAATGGAAACCACTTTGGTCTATGACGGAATAATAGATAATATCTATTCATCCATGGTTTTGCTTTTTCAAACTCTGGGTGTGATGGTCCTCTATCAAATACTACTTTTTTTCTACCAAGTTTTTCTAAAATCTTCAAAAACATTATTTTGTTCTGGCTATAGCATTGTCTTTTATCAAATACATACTGTTGTTAAATACAAAGGGTCGAGAAATTTTTGACCCATGTATTTTTGTAATCTTTTCTTGTACACCTGTTGCTGAATTAACTGTTAATAATCGTCCATTATTTAATGAGACAAATATTTTATATTTTCCATGGATAAACCCTGTTGGTTTTAAATCTTTCCTATTTTTAAAGTTGGTTAAGATATCTGTAATTCTTAAAATGTTACCAGTTCGATCGTCTATTACAAAAAGGTAACCTTCATTAGAAACGGTGAAAATTAAACTTTCAATTATAGTTGGCCTTAAACTTGAATTAATTGATTGTGTCCATTTAATTATTCCTGTTCTTGCATCTATTGCAAAAAATTCATTTTTATTATTTGAAAAATAAATTGTATTATTTTCAAAAACTAAGTCTGAATTTTCCAGACTAAATGCATCTTGATATATTAAACTACTTTGTGTTGGTGTCTGCCAAACTAAACTTCCATTATTTACATCTAACGCAGTAACATCTCCTAGATTATTAATAAAAAAAACAATTTCATCTTTTAAAATTATTGAGAGTTTTTTTTGCGATTTAATAAACGAATTATCTGTTTTAAAACTCCATAATTCCTTTCCATCTGTAGTAGATATAGCTCTAATAACATTATCAAAGTCTATTGTTAAAAATTTATCTTTGTAAACTTTGATATCAGAATTAAATGATGATGAACTGTATTTTGACCAAACAACTTTACCATCATTTAAATCAATTGAATACATTTTTGACAAATTATCATTTACAATTAAATTATTTCCAGCTTGAGCAAAGTATAATATAGGATCAAGTCTCCTCTCTTTTTTGTTATAATTATTAATTTCCCATACTTTCTTAAGATCTTCACTTAACTTGAAAACTGTACCTTTTCCGTTGAAAAAAATAATTTTTCCATTTTCTGTAAAAAATAATTCGGGCTGATTTGAATCAAATTTTTCAATTTTATTTATTTTATATGTTAAAAATTTATCGAAATTTGAGTCAAAATTAATATTTCCATTACTATTACTATTATTTTTTTGAAAAGGTTTTGTTTTAAAAGTATTTAACTTCTTGATCTTGAGTTGTTGATTAAACTCTTTTTTAATTGGTTCATTTTTTTTAAAAATGTCTATTAATTTATCATTATCTACTGTTTCTTTCTTTGAAAAACTGCAATTTGATAAAAATATTAAAATAATTATATATTTTATAGCTTTATTCACTGAAATTTGATCGTAACCTTCTTTGAACTTCTAATTTTACTTTTGGACTAACATTTTCCATTTCTACAATCTGATTGAAGAATTCTTTAGATTTCTGCATTTGGTTTTTTGATAAATAGAACTCAGCCATAAGATATAATGCTTGGGGTTTCCATATACTCTCTGATTTTATTACTGGATTAAGAATATTTAATAATTCGTTTTCTTGGACAAGGTCTGAATTAAATAGACCCTTCTTGTAGATAGTTAAATTTTTAATTTCTTTATCAAGTGATACTTCATTTATAAGAAGATCGAAATATGAATTTATTTCGTCACTTGAAATAATTAAATCATTATCAAGTAAGAAAAAGAAAGCTAATGGGGAATATGTTTTATCTTTAGTGTTTATGATTTCTATCAAATTATTATTTATATTTTCTTTTTTACCTGTTTCGAAATTTGTAACAATTGAATTAAATTTATTCGCTAGTTTTTCTTTACTACTAGACTTGAACTCTTGATAACCAAAAAAAGTGATCAATATTAAAATAATTAGTATTAATAAAGTTATTAATTGTTTTCTTTTTGATATTAGAAAATTTTTAAATTTTTCAACTCTTGTATTTGTATTAATAATTTCTATTTCTTCATCCATTAATCATATTCCTTAGAACATATTGTAGAATACCACCGTTCTTATAGTATTCTAATTCATTTTTAGTGTCTATTCTGCACAACATTTTAGTTTTTTTAATATCACCCGTTGCATATTTGATCTCAACCTCCAAATATTCACCTGGGTTAATTCCTTTCTCAAGTCCTAATACTGAAATTAATTCTGACCCTTTTAAGTTTAGATTTTGTCTATTCATGTTTTCCATAAACTGCAAAGGTAAAACTCCCATACCAATAAGATTTGATCTATGTATTCTCTCAAAACTTTCTGCGATTACAGCTTTTACACCTAATAATTTTGTTCCTTTTGCCGCCCAATCTCTTGAAGAACCAGTTCCATATTCTTTTCCACCAAACACTACTAAATCAGTTCCTCTCTTTTTGTATTCAACAACAGCATCATAAATTGGCATTACTTTTTCTTCAGGATATAGTTTAGTGAAACCTCCCTCTGTACCTGGGGCCATTTCGTTTTTAATTCTAATATTGGCAAACGTTCCTCTCATCATTACTTCATGATTTCCTCTTCTTGCACCATAGGAATTATAATCTTTTGGCAAAATTTGATGCTTCATAAAATAATTTCCTGTTGGGCTTTCTTTTTGAATACTTCCAGCTGGAGATATATGGTCCGTTGTTACCATATCTCCTAAAATTAGTAATGGTCTAGCATCTTTTATTTCCTTAAAACCTTCTGGTTCATCTGGTAAATTTTCAAAGAATGGTGGTTTTTTTACATAGGTAGAATTTTCTTCCCAATTATAAATACTTCCTTTTTCCACTTTAATTTTTTGCCATTGCTCTGGTCCTTCAGAGACATTTGAATATCTGTTCACAAACATTTCTGGGTTTAAAGATTCTTTAAGAGTGTCCTCAATCTCTTTATTAGAAGGCCAAATGTCTTTTAAGTAAACATCTTCTCCTTTACTATTTTTGCTTAATGGATCTTTATACAAATCCATTCTCATAGATCCTGCAATTGCGTAAGCTACTACAAGAGGAGGTGAAGCTAAATAGTTAGCCTTTACTAAAGGAGAAATCCTTCCTTCAAAATTTCTATTTCCAGACAAAACTGAGACTGCGTATAAATTATTTTCTTTAACAGCATCAGTAATATTATCTGGTAAAGGTCCAGAGTTACCAATACATGTGGTGCAACCATAACCAACTAAATTAAAACCTAATTCGTCTAGGTATTTACTTAAACCAGCTTTATCTAAATAGTCAGTAACAACTTGTGATCCAGGTGCTAATGAAGTTTTAACCCAAGGTTTAACATTTAAGCCTTTTTCAATTGCATTTTTGGCTAACAGTCCTGCACCAATTAATACATTTGGATTAGAGGTATTCGTACATGATGTAATAGCTGCTATTAATATATCTCCATCTTTTATCTCAAAATCTGTGTCCTTTACTTTTGCTACTGATGGGTCTGTTTTTTTACATACATCTTCAAAAACTTTTATAAAATTTTTTGATGCCTCTGTTAAAAGGACTTTGTCTTGTGGTCTTTTTGGCCCAGAAATTGTTGGTACAACTGTAGACATATCTAAAGATAAAGTATCAGTGAAAACAATATCTTCGCTTGCCCACAAATTTTGTTCTTTTGCATATTTTTCTACGATTTGAATATTCTCTTTTGATCTTCCTGAAAATTCTAAGTATTTTAATGTTTCTTCATCAATTGGAAAAAATCCACATGTGGCACCATACTCAGGTGCCATATTGGCAATAGTTGCTCTATCAGCAAGTGTTAGATTTTTTAGACCTTCTCCATAAAATTCCACAAATTTTCCTACAACACCTTTGTCTCTTAACATTTTCACTACTGTTAAAACTAAATCGGTAGCAGTTGTACCCTCGGGTAATTTATTTTTCATTTCAAACCCAATCACTTCTGGTATCAACATTGATATAGGTTGTCCCAGCATACCTGCTTCTGCTTCAATTCCTCCAACACCCCAACCTAGTACTGATAAACCATTAACCATTGTAGTATGACTATCAGTGCCAACAAGCGTATCTGGAAATAAGTACTCTTTATCTTCAAATTTTTCATTCCAGACTACTTTTGATAAATATTCTAAATTTACTTGGTGACAAATTCCAGTGCCTGGTGGAACAATTCTAAAATTATTAAAGGCTTGCTGTCCCCATTTTAAAAAAGAATATCTCTCAAAGTTTCTGTCAAACTCAATATCAACATTTTCTTTTAACGAATTTTTTGTTGCAAACTTATCCACTTGAACAGAATGGTCGATTACAAGATCGACTGAAGAGAGAGGGTTAATTGTATTTGGATCTTTGTTCTTTTCCTTCACTGTATCCCTCATTGCAGCAAGATCAGCAACAGCTGGTATACCTGTATAATCTTGCAAAAGTACTCTAGCAGGTCTATATGCAATTTCTGTTTTGGATTTTTTTGAATTTAACCACTCTTTAATTGCCAGAATTTGCTCTTTATTAACTGTCACGTTGTCTTCATATCTAAGAAGATTTTCAAGTAAGACTTTTATTGATTTTGGTAATTTATTTATTCCTTCTAAGCCATTTTTCTCCGCCTCTTTAAGTGAAAAATAAGAATAATTTTTTCCATTTGCTGATAATTCTTTAAGACAATCAAATGAATTTTGTTTTCCTGGTTTCATAATTTTTTAGTAATAAAAAGTTGCTATACAGCTTAATAAGAGTGCCGACATAACATAATTAAACCATTTAATAAATTTCTCATTTGTCGCGAATTTCCTCATAAATTTTCCAATTATAGTCCAAAAAATAATACTAATAACTGCAAACAAAAAGGCAATGCTTAATAACCAAATTGAATATGAAATAAAGTTACCACCAGATTCTACATAGGTAGAAACTGCAATTATAGCAACAATTACTCCTTTAGGGTTTAGAAATTGATATAGAAATGTTTCAACAAAATTTACAGGTTTTAAATTATCACTCTCACTTGATGATTTTGAAAATGATATTTTATAAGACAAATATATTAAAAAGATTGTACCCGTTATTATTAAACCTTTTTGAAATATTGGATAAAGCTTAAATATATTTATTAAACCAAAGTTAATTACTGCTAGCATAAATGTAAATCCAAAAATTACTCCCAACATTAAAGGAATAGTTTTTTTAAAACCGTGATTAAATCCAGAGTGAGAGGCAACAATATTATTTGGTCCTGGGGAACAGCTTGTGACAAACATAAACAAACATAGAGACAGTAATTCGGGGTGCATGTTTATGCTACAGGCAAACCATTTTCTACTTTTTGGGATGGGTGAACAAGAACAACTTTGCCTTCCTCATCTATAGAACCAAGTATTAAAACCTGAGAGACAATACCTGCTATATTTTTTTCAGGAAAGTTACATATACCAATGACTTGTTTTCCGACTAGATTTTCCTCATTATAATAATGAGTTATCTGTGCTGATGATTGCTTAATTCCTATATCTTTTCCAAAGTCAACCTCAACAACAAGAGATGGTTTCCTTGCTTTTTCATTTTTTTTTACCGATATTACTGTTCCTACTCTGATATCTACTTTGTCATAAATGTCGTAGGTTATTTGTTCTTTCATAGATTTAATATATAATTAAAAACAAATGAGTACAGGAAATAATTTAGAAGAAATATATAGTAATTCAATTAAAATACTAAAAGATTTAATTGCATTTAAAACTGTATCTGGTGAAAACAATACTCAACTAATTGACTATTGTGATAACATTTTAAATTCATTGGGTGCGTTATCTTTTAGAACATATGACGAAGAAGAAAAAAGAGTAAATCTATTTTCAACTATTAAAGCTAAAAAAGCGAGTGACAAAAAACCAATAATTTTATCTGGTCATACTGATGTAGTTCCAGTTTCTAAAGGATGGGCAACAGATCCTTTTGATGCAACAATTAAAGAAGATAAATTATTTGGTAGAGGCTCGTGTGATATGAAAGGATTTATAGCATGCGCATTGGCATATGCTCCTATTTTCTCTTCATCAAATTTGGATAGAGATATTCACTTCTCATTTACTTTCGATGAGGAAACTGCATGTAAAGGTGCGCCTATTTTAATTAAAGAATTAAAAAAAAGGGAAATACATGACTGTATTTGTATTGTAGGTGAACCAACTAATATGAAAATAATAGATGCACACAAAGGATGCTATGAATATACTACTTACTTTGAAGGTCTTGCAGGTCATAGTTCTCAACCAGATAAAGGTGTAAGTGCGGTTGAATTTGCAGCAAGATATGTAAATAAACTCTTAGAATTAAAAGAAAAACTTAAAGAAAGACAGCTTAAAGATTCTATCTTTGATCCTCCATACTCAACTTTACAAGTTGGTGGAATTTTTGGTGGCATAGCACATAATGTAATCGCTGATAAATGTCATGTGAACTGGGAAACAAGACCAGTTGTTAAAGAAGATGGAATTTTTTTAAACGACGAAATAGATAAATTTACAAAAGAAATTCTTATACCCGAAATGAAAAAAATTTATCCAGAGTCTTCAATTAAAAAACATATTATTGGTGAAATAACAGGTTTCGATAGAATTTCTAATTCAGAGGCGTGTGAATTTGTTTCAAGTATAACTGGAGATAATTCTAGAGAAGTGGTTTCATTTGGAACCGAAGCAGGACTATTTCAAGAGATTGGGATAAGTACAGTTGTATGCGGACCAGGATCTATAAAGCAAGCTCATAAGATTGATGAGTTTATAAAATTATCTGAAATTAAAAAATGTATTAGTTTTTTAGATGGTGTTAAAAATAAATCTTTGAATTAATTCCAACCACCTATAGATTTTACTTCTAAAAATTCTAATAATCCTTCTTTCCCACCTTCTCTTCCTATTCCAGAGTGTTTAAATCCTCCAAATGGAGCGTCTACAGCAAGTGAAGCCGTATTTGCAACTATCATCCCAGATCTAAGTTTTCTTGCAACTCTTTTAACTTTTTCTTGATCTTCAGTTTGAATATAGTTTGTCAAACCGTAGGGAGTATCATTTGCAATTTCTATTGCCTCTTCTTCTGTTTCAAATGGAATTACTGATAATACTGGACCAAAAATCTCAGTTCTGGCAATTTCCATATTATTATTTACATCGGCAAAAACAGTTGGCTTTACATAATAACCATCTTCAAAGCCATCAGGTTTTCCAGGTCCTCCTGCTATTAAATTAGCACCTTCATCTATACCCTTTTTAATTAAACCTTGAATTTTATTATATTGTGTTTCTGATATTACTGGACCTATATGGTCACCTTCTTTTTGAGGAATATCAACTTTATATTCGTTAGCAAATTTTTTTAATCTATTAACTGCATCATCATAAATTGATTTTTCTATAAGCATTCTTGTAGGTGCATTACACGATTGACCTGAATTTCTAAAACATCTTGCAGCTCCTCTTTCAATTGCCTCAGAATCTGCGTCTTTAAAAATAATATTTGCTCCTTTTCCGCCTAATTCAAGACTTACTCTTTTAAAGTCTTTTGCTGCATTTTGTGAAATTAGAGCTCCTGCTCTTGTTGAGCCTGTAAAAGATATCATATTTACATCTTTGTGACTGGTCAGTGCATTACCTGTGGTTTCTCCATCTCCATTAACTAAATTAAATACACCTTTTGGAAAACCTGCCTCATCAATAAGTTCTGCAAGTATCATAGATGATAAAGGTGCTAGCTCAGAAGGTTTTAAAATCATAGTACACCCTGCTGCTAAAGCTGGGATTACTTTTAAACAAACTTGATTCATTGGCCAATTCCAAGGTGTTATTAATACACAAACTCCTTTGGGTTCATAAATAATTCTCTGATCTTGCGCATGATCTCCTAAAGGTTTTTCAAAATCAAAAGCTTTAAGATACTTTATAAATGATTTTGTATGACTGGCTCCTGTACCGGTTTGTAGTTTGGATGCAAAATCTTTTGGAGCACCCATTTCCATCATTATTGCCTCTGTAGTATCATTCCATTTTTTTTTATATAGCTCATAAAACTTTTCTAATAGTTTAATCCTTTCCTCTTTTTTTGTGAAACCCCAAGTTTGAAAAGCAGTTTTTGCAGCTGATACTGCATCATCAACATCTTCTTTTCCACCCAGTGAAATAACTGCACAACTTTTTTCTGTGGCAGGATTTATTACTTGAATATCTTTAGAATTTTTTGGCTCTACCCATTGACCATTTATATAAAAATTTCTTTTTTCTAACATATATTAAGCTATCTGTTCTTTAGACTTTTGCAAACAAATTTGTCAATTCATAAACAATTGTTGCAGCTGCTAAAGAAGTTACTTCTGCATGATCATATGCTGGTGCTACTTCAACTACATCCGCTGAAACTAAGTTTAAGCCTGACAATCCTCTAATAACATTTACAATTTCTCTTGTAGTCATACCTGCTATCTCAGGTGTACCAGTTCCAGGAGCAAAAGCTGGATCTAAGACGTCAATGTCTATCGATAAATATAAAGCATTATCTCCTACTCTGTTTCTAATTCTATCAACTATTTTGTCTATACCCTCTGTTTGAAATTCATCACAATGAATTATTTTAAAACCAAAACTTTCATCATTCTTAATATCTTCCCTGCTATAGAGTGGGCCTCTAATTCCAACGTGCATTGATGCATCATCTAAAAATAAATTTTCCTCTCTGGCTCTCCTAAATGGTGTACCATGTGTATAAGGTGCTCCAAAATAAGTATCCCAAGTATCTAGGTGAGCATCGAAATGGACTAATGAAACTGGACCTTTATTTTTTTTATTAATTGCTCTAAGCAATGGAACAGCTATTGTATGATCGCCACCAAGACTAATAATCCCTCCTACTTTATTTAAAAGATCTGTAGCACCAACTTCTATTTGTTTTATAGCTTCATCAATATTAAATGGATTACATGCAATATCTCCTGCATCTGCAACTTGTTGTACTTTAAATGGTTCAACATCGTAACTTGGGTGATAATTTGTTCTCAAATGTCTTGAAGCTTGTCTTATACTTTGCGGTCCAAATCGTGCTCCAGGTCTGTAACTAGTTCCTGAATCAAAAGGAACTCCAACAATTGCAACATCACAACTTTCAACGTCTCTTAATTCCGGTAATCTAGCGAAGGTTGATGGTCCCGCATATCTTGGTACTTTTGTTCCACTTACTGGTTGGATTGGTTTTTTATTTTTATCTTTCAATTTTTAGAGCTATTTCTATGAATAAATTCAGCTGCTTTTTTAAAATCATTGATATTTTTTTGATACATAGAAACCTCTTTATTCGAATTTGAAGAAACTAGAATTATTATTAAAGCAATTATAATAGCTGCAGCATAATAAAATGGCATTTTTTTCTTCCAAGATATTAGAATTTTTGTTGCATTGTCTGCTTGTTTTTTTGTTGGTCTATTTGCCATGATATTAGTTTACCAGAGGTTTACCAGTTTTCAATGTATGTTTAATTCTATCTTGGGTTTTTTCTGTCTCAATTAGCTTCATAAATGCATCTAACTCTAGTTTATATAAATCATCCTCTGATAAAGTTTTTTCTAAAGTAGTATCTCCACCACTTAAAACTTTTGCCAGTTCTTTTCCAACTTCCATGCCATGATCAAGAATGATTTTTTCATTGTATAATTTTTCTAACATTTTTACCATTTTGTCATAAACGCTTTTTCCTGACAGTTTAAATGTACATTCCTCTGGGGGAGAAAAATCTTTATTATTTTGAATTATCTCTTGAGAAACCTGTAATAAACTATTTCTACTCATTATTTTTTTATCCACTGGTCTTAAGTATTTTAAAGGCTCAGCTTCAATTGGTGATGTAGCAGTTTTAGCATATCCAATAATATCAAATACTTTTAAAGAAGCATAATCAGGATCATTTTTAGCTTCTTCAGTTTGAGACCATCTCCAAAGCATTTCTTTACATCCTCCACCTGCTGGAATTAATCCAACCATAGTCTCAACTAAGCCAACTACAATATTGGTATGGGACGCAACAAAGTTACTTTGACATAAAACCTCAAAACCACCACCCAATGCCAACCCTGATGGCGCTGATACAACTGGATACTTAGAATATTTTAAATGTTTACAAGTCTCTTGAAAATATTTAACAAACTTTTCAATAGATTTAAAATCTCCTTTGTCTGCAAAATTCATTGTGTAAGACAAGTTCACACCTGCTGAAAATTGCATCGCCTCATTTATTATTATTAAAGGTTTGTCGGTTGCATTTTTTAAGCTATCCATCGAGTCGTAATCTAAAGCGTTAGCCTTAGTTGTGAATTCAACAATATTAAAATCATCAAATCTATAAGTTTCAGCAGAGTTATTTTTATCTAATTTAGTTGCTCTAGGTTTTATTTTTCCTAAAGTTTCTAAATCAGTGTATTGTTGTCTTTCACCATAAAAGTTTTCGTCTTTACTTTGAGATAAGTTTTCAAGAAACTTGTTATTTTCAAATGTATCTATTCTCTCAAAAAAATCCTTAACACCGATTTCTTTTAACATTTCAAAAGGTCCCTTAGACCAGTTAAACCCTAGTCTCATTGCTTCGTCGATATCATTAAATTTATCTGTAATACCTGGAACTAAAGATGATGCATATTTAATAATTTTTGAAATTACAGACCAAGCATATTCACCATATTTATCTTTTCTGTTTATAAGACCAACAATATCCATTTTTTCTGATCCTAAATTGAACTTTTTAGATAATGAATATTCACCTGTTTCTAAGCTTATACCCTCTAGAATTTTTTTATTATCAGACTTATTCATTCTATAGAAACCACCTTTTCCTTTTCTTCCAGTGTACCCAGTTTCTATTAGTTTTTTAACTAATGGTATTTCTTTAGCTACAACTTGAAAATCATCAGTTTCTGGAAGTTCTTTTATAAAACTTTTCAAAACATCAGCCATCAAATCAATTCCAATTAAATCATAAAGTCCAAAAACTCCTGTTTTTGGTATTCCCATTGGTCTGCCAAAAACAGCGTCAGCTTCTTCAATTGTTAATTTCATTTTAAAAGCTTGAGTCATAGCCACTTGCATAGCGTAGACACCAATTCTATTTCCTAAAAAACCTGGAGTATCATTACAAATTAATGCACCTTTTCCTAAATCTTTTTCACAAAAACTTTTAAGTGAGTTTATTTGATCTAAATCATTATTTTCACTTTTTACAATTTCTAACAAATCCATATATCTAACAGGATTAAAGAAGTGAGTTATACAAAAGTCTTTTTTTTCTTCATCTGAAAGTTTTTCTGAAAGAACTTTAATTGGAATAGAAGATGTATTTGAAGATACTATTGATCCTTTTTTTCTTTGTTTAAAAATTTTTTCATAAATATTGTGTTTAATATCAATTCTCTCAACAACAGCTTCAACTATCCAGTCTGCTTCACCAACTTCATTGAAATTATCATTTATATTTCCAACATTGATATTATTTATTTTTGACTTATCTATTAATAAAGGAGGTCTAGACTTTAAAATTCTTTCTCTAGCTTTTTCAGAAATTTCAGTTGTTAAGTCTAACAATGTTACTGGAACATTTGCATTGCATAATTGAGCAGCAATTCCACTGCCCATTGTTCCTGAACCTATAACTACTACTTTGTTAATTTTCATAATGAGAATAAAAGCTTATAATGAAAAACTTATTCAAGAGCAACTTAAAGCCATTAGATATTTTAATATTATTATTTAATTATTTTTGTAATTGATGGAATTATTGCCACTGCTAGAGCAATTTTGAATAATTCACTTGGTAAAAAAGGATATAGACCACCAGCTAAAGCCTTTTCATAACCGATAACTGAGCCCAAATAACCCACCCCAAAAATAAAAATTATGGAAGTTGCTAGCAAAAGAGAAAATAAACTTTTGATATAGGAGTCGTTATAATTTCTTTCTGCTAAATAACCAACAACACCAGCTGCAATAGTCATTCCATAAAGATAGCCAGCTGTTGGACCTGTTAAATAAAGTAACCCTCCACCTTTTGCAAAAACTGGAAACCCAATAGCTCCTTCAAAGAGATATAATAAAAGTGTAAAAAACGCCAACTTTGAGCCAAATGTCATTCCAATTATGAAAACTGCAAAAGTTTGCATCGTCATTGGAACTGGCCAAAATGGAACTTGAACTTTTGATGAAAAAGCTAGGATAAGTGTACCTATTAACATCAAAGAAATATTCTGAAAATAAATATTTATTCTAAAATCAGATAATAAATTTTTAATCAAAGTAGAATTATTTTTCATCCTAAAAGGTATTTAAACATACTTGAATGCAAATTTAAAATAATAAATATAAAACTTTAATTAATTTGGTCTTTTTGTAATTCTTTTAATGGTATGTGGCATCTGATAGAGTTTCCGCCGTTAGTTATTTGCCAAGGTGGTACCTCACTCTTACAAATATCGCCTAATATTCTTGAACATCTCCCTTGAAAACTACACCCTTTTTGAGGTGGCTTTTCCTCTACAATATCCTCAGCAACTAATTTTGGTTTGATATCTGGATCTGGTTCCAACACTGCTCCTAATAAAACCTCTGTATAAGGATGTGATGGAAATTGATAAACATCTTTTGATGGTCCTACTTCACACAATCTTCCTTGATAAAGAACAGCAACTCTATCACTTATAGCTCTTACTACGGCTAAATCATGTGAAACAAATATATATGTAGTTCCAAAATCTTCTTTAAGTTGTTGTAGCAAATTTAATACAGCTGCTTGAACTGATACATCTAATGCAGATGTTACCTCATCACATAATATAATATCTGGTTTAGCTGCAAAAGCTCTTGCCACTGCAACTCTCTGTTTTTCACCACCAGATAATTGTCTGGGGTACCTGGACATATAAAATTCTCCAAGTCTTACTTTTTGTAATAAATCTATAATATTTTTTTTTAATTCTTCACCCTTTAAACCAAAATATAATTTTAATGGTTGCGCTATTATTTCTTCAACAGTATGGTTTGGGTTTAAAGACTCATCTGGATTTTGAAAAATTAATTGAATAATTCTTAAATCATTAGGATCTCTCTCTTTGAGGTCAGAAGATAAATTTCTATTTTGATCAAATTTTATTATTCCACCTTTGGTTCTGAGTAACCCAGCAATAGATTTAAGAATTGTAGACTTTCCACTACCTGACTCTCCAACAAGAGCTATAGTTTCACCCTTCTTAATGTTAATATTAATATCTTTTACAGTCGGGTTATCGTCAGAAATTCTATTTAACACTTGATCTAAAAGTTTTTGCTTAGCATAACTTATTGAAACTTCTGAAAGGTTTAATATTTCTTTATCTTGCAAACTCGTCTTAATTTTATTAACAGTTTGATTAACCTGACTGTCATTCATTAAACTCTTATAATTAAAACATCTAACATTTGTGTTTAATTCTTCTAAGTACTCAAGTTGAGGAGAGTTATTTTTACATTTTTCCTCAGAAAAATCGCACCTATCAAAGAAACTGCAGCCTCTATGCATTGTTCCAGGTTGAGGTTGGCTACCAGGCATTGATTGTGGAAGCCCTGCTAGTGATAATTTTGGTATAGATTTAAGCAAACCATATGTATACGGATGAATTGGTTTTTTAAGAATATCTCTTGAGGGTCCCTCTAAAACTATTTCACCTGAGTACATTACAATAATACGGTCACTTACTTGAGCTATTGCTCCTAGGTCATGGCTCACATAAACCATTGATGTTCCAGTGTCTTTGGCAATGAAATTAAGCAGTTCTAAAACGTGAGCTTGTGTTGTTACGTCTAAGCCAGTGGTAGGTTCGTCCAATAGTAAAAGGTCAGGAGTTCCAGCTAATGCCATTGCAACAGCAACTCTTTGTTGTTGTCCCCCTGAAAGTTCATGAGGATATCGAAGAGCAATTGTTTCTGGTGAAGGAAGTCTCACTTTATTTAACAATTCAGAAATTTTTTGCTCTCTTTCCTCCTCCTTTAAATCAGAATGCAACTGTAATGCCTCATCAATTTGATAACCTATTTTTAAATTTGGTGTTAATGCCTGCCCGGCATTTTGTGGTATCATTGCGATTTTCCTACCTCTGATTTTTTCCAAATCTCTATTTTTCATTTTTAAAAGATTTGATGAATTGAATTCACATTCTCCACCAATAGTATAGAGACCATGCTTGACATATCCCATCATTGCAAGTGCAAGAGTACTTTTTCCAGATCCAGACTCTCCAACAATACCAACGGTTTCACCTTTTTTAATATTTGTGCTTATGTCTCTTAATATTAAAATCTCTTCACCTTTTTTACTTTTAAATCCAATAGATAAATTTTTTACTTTTTGAATTATTTCAGTCATTTTTAAACAGGCGCTTTTGTTGATCTATCTATACCTAATGCTTTAGCGAAAGCATCAGCTGTCAAATTGATGCCAATTATTAAGCTGCTTAAACCAACAATTGGAGCTATCACTGACCAATAAGCAAAAGACATTAAACCTCTGGCATTTGATATCATCAATCCCCAATCTGGAGTTGGAGGACTAACACCAAAACCTAGGAATGATAAAGAACTAAAGCCAAGTAGCATCCATGACCATCTCATTGCACCTTCCACTAAAATTGCATCTCTTACATTTGGAATTATCTCATTCCATATTATTGAAAAATTACTATGCCCTCTTGCTCTAGCGGATACAATAAAGTCTTTCGCAATAACATCATGGGTAGCAGCTCTTGCCACTCTTACAATTCCTTTACCATAAAAAAAACCTAAAGCAGGTATCAGTACCTCAGTTGATGTACCTAACAAAGATACAATTAACAACATCGCTAATATCCACGGTATAGATAAAAATGCATCAACAATTCTCATTACTATATCGTCAGTTTTTCCACCAACCAGTCCACAAAAAATTCCTAACAGACCACCCCAAAGTAGTGCTATCAAAGATCCGAAGAAAGTAATTGTTAAAGCTGTTCTTCCACCTAAAATTGTTCTAGTAAAAACGTCTCTTCCAAGATCATCAGTTCCAAACCAATACTCAGCCGACGGAGCCTGTAGCATTAAAGTTGGGTTAATTGCTTTAAAATCATATGGCGCAATATAAGGGCTAATAAATGCAAGAATAACGTGGAAAATCAATATACTTAAACCAATGAAACCCGATGGTCTTGAAGCCATTGTAATTATTATTTCAGAAACTTTTGCGAAATTACTTTTCTTTTCTTCCTGATAAATATTATCTAATTTCATATTATTTTCTTATCTGTAACGTCTTTAATCTTGGATTAAGCATAAGTGTCATTAAGTCTGCCAATAAATTTATACTAACATATATAGATGCAAGAATTATTGCTAATGCTTGAACTGTAGGTAAATCTCTATTTGAAATAGACTCTATAACCAACCTTCCAAGACCAGGATAATTAAATACTACCTCAGTTACAACAACACCACCTAAAAGCCATGCGATTGTTAGAGCCACAACATTTATAGCTGGTAACAATGCATTTGGTAAAACATGTTTAAAAACCATTTTCCAATATGGAACACCTTTTAAAATTGCCATTTGAACATATTCACTTGCCATAACTTGAATGACACTTGATCTCACCATTCGTGCCATGTGAGCCGTCATAATCATTGCAATAGCGATTACTGGTAAAATAATATTTGGTAATAGTTCTAAGAATGAAACATCAGTTGGAACAATTACAATTCCTGGCAACCACTCTAACCATATTGCGATTATTAAAATTAATAAAGTAGCACTAATAAACTCTGGAATAGTCATAGCAAATATAGTTACTGTTGAAATTGCTACGTCAGGCAATTTATCTCTCCAAAGAGCAGTTACTATTCCAAGTATTAGAGCGATTGGTATACCAATAAAAATAGCAGCTGATGCTAGAACTAATGAATTTTTTATACGTGGCCCTAGAACCTCTTTAATTGGCATTTCTCCACTCAAAGAATAACCAAAGTCTCCTTGAATAGCATTTACTGCCCAAGATACATATCTCTCATATGCAGGAACATTCAAACCTAATCTTCTATAACAAGCTTCTAATTGCTCTCCAAATGCTTGTCTTTCAAGATACGTTGTGCATGCATCACCAGGTAAAATTTCTGTTCCAACAAAAGTGATTAATGATACGATAAATAAAGTTATTAAACCTAATAGAATTCTCTTTATAATTAAAAAAAGCATAAGGATACTTAAATTTTAAATTATTTATTAAGAAATGGAAGAGGTTTTACAGGCCTACTTAAAGGCCTGTAAAACGAAATTATTATTGAACGCTAACTGTGTGCCATCTTATTGAAAAATACTCAACTTCGTCGAGGTTTTTCACTTTAGAAGATGTGACAACCAGTCTAGATACGTGGTACGGAATCATAGTTCCAGATTCTTCCCATAGTGTTTTCTGAGCATTGATGTATGCTGCTTTTCTTTTACTAAATTTTAACTCTCCTCTAGCTTCAGCTAAATTTTTGTCAAAAGAAGCACTTTTATAGAAAGACTCGTTCCATTTTGCTTCACTATGATAAGCTTCATGCAAAATACTGTCTGCAGGTCTCTCATTCCAACGTGTCATTGCCACAGCCTTTTTCATCCAAGTTTCATTCCAATAACTTTTTGAAGGTGTCATTTGAATGTCTGCTCTAATGTTAGCTTTTGCAAATTGTTGTTGTAAAACCTCAGCAATAGTTGGCCACGTTGGTTCTTTTGTAGAAACGTGAATTGTCATATCAATCCCATCTGGATAACCTGCTTCAGCAAGTAATTTTTTTGCTGTTGCTGGTTGTGGTGGACAACTCTTCTTCATTCTATATTGGTCAGATGGTGCAACAGGAGTATCGCAAGATACTGTTGCTGCTCCAGCCATAACAAGATCAACTAATTCTTGTCTATCTACAGCTATTCTTACAGCCTTTCTTACTCTCACGTCATCAAATGGTGCAACGTCAGTTCTCATTACCATACCTCTCCAGTTTCCTGTAGGTATAACTGAAACGTTAAACTTTGAATTACCATCAAATATTTTTTTCTGATTGAACGGAACATATCTATTCATATCAATTTGACCTGTAAGTAGAGCTTGAATTCTAGCTTGACCATCTGGGATAGCTATTACGTGTACTTCAGCAAGTTTAGGAGCCCCTTCCCAATAATCTGGGTTTGCTTTAAGAATTGTCGTTCCTTCAGCATCAAACTTTTCTACTATAAAAGGTCCAGTTCCAATACCTGTTTTTCCAATAGTATCTCCTGATCCACTAGGTATCATTCTCAGTCTATAATCAGTTAGTAAAAGTGGAAAATCTGCAAAAGATGTATTCAACTTCATTTTAACTGTGTGTGAGTCTATAATCTCAATATCTGTTACTGCACTCATGCTTTTCTTTGCAGGCGAACCAATTTCAGGATCTTTAACTCTCATTAGAGAATATTTTACATCCTCTGCATCAAAATCAGATCCATCATGGAATTTAACACCTTTTCTTAAATTAAAAGTCCATTCTGTTGCATCTGCATTTCCTGACCAGTCTGTTGCTAGCTCAGGCGATGTAACCCCTTTAAGATCTTTTCTAACAAGACGGTTCTGTGTCATTATTACTACCTGAAACAGTCGTCCTTTAGTAATTGCGTCTAAATTTGTATCTTTTCCAAAACCAACATCATGAGATAGTTTAAACACTCCACTTGATGCATTAGCAAAAGAAAACGTTACAAATAGTGATACCAATGAAACCGATATCAATTTAAAAATGTTTTTCATAATTTCCTCTCTTTAAAAAAATAAAAGGTAACAATTAGCAACTTATATAGCAACAGTGAAAATGGTTCTTTTTTATTTGTTTTATTGATGTATTTTGATTATTTAAAAAAAAAGTAATGAAAGATTTAATCAATAAATACAGGTTTACAGTTAAGCCTATTAGCCTTGAAAATTCTAACTCTGTGGAGCTTGCAAGGTCAATTCAAGTTCATCCACTAACTTATCAAGAGCTTCCGTATGACCCTGAATATTCTAATTATGCTGGAAGATTAACACTTGAGAAATTATCAAATGTTAGTTCTGAGGAAATGTATTGGAAAGGAAGGCAAGAAATAATATTTAGACATACTGGTGAACATCCATTTGAAATATCTGGTCCAGATTCATTAAAATTATTACAAAAAATATTTCCAAGAGATGTATCAAAAATATCAAAAGGAAGATGTTCTTACCAGTTTGCTTGTTATCACGATGGGGGAATGATTACAGACGGAGTTCTGTTAAAAATTGACGAAGATAAATATTGGTTTGCTCAAGCAGATGGAGATCTTTTTTCTTGGTATAAAGCTCACTCAAAAAATATGGATGTTGAAATAAAAGATCCTAACGTATGGGTAAGTCAAATACAGGGTCCTTTATCAATGAAACTGTTAGAAAATATAGCAGATGGATTTTCTGAAAATGATTGGAAATATTTTGATTGGAAAGAATTACAAATCTTAGGTCAAAAAATAATAGTAAGCCGAAGTGGTTTTACAAATGAGCTAGGTTGGGAAATTTATTTTCGACCTGAAAATGAAACTGAAAAAATAGGAGATTACATTCTTGAGGAAGGAAAAAAATTAGGTATGATTTTAGTTGCCACTCCAGGTTTTAGATGTAGAAGAATTGAGGCAGGTCTACTATCTGCAGGACAAGATTTTACAAAAAAAACAAATCCATTTTCGGTTGGTCTTGGGCGTTTTATAAATTTTGATAAAGAGGATTTTATTGGAAAAGAAGCTCTCATGACATCAGATAAAAAATGTAAAACATGGGGAATTAGAGTTGCAGAGGGAACTGCTATTAAAGGTGAGAGTATTAAAATAAATGAAAAAAATATTGGTAAAATAACTTCTAGTACTTGGTCGCCATATCAAATTTGTGGAGTTGGCATTGTACACCTCGATAATAATGAAAATGGACCAGGGGATGTTGTCGATGTTAAATGCACCGATGGAAAAGTACATAAAGGAGAAATTTGTAAATTGCCAATGTATGACTCAAAAGGAGAAATAGTTAGAGGTCTAAATAGAAATATTCCTAAAGTGCCTAATCCTTGGGCTGGTATTAAAACCACGAATTAAAAAATTTATTTAGTGAAGGCTAAAAAACAAATAATAGCAGTTGGAGGTGGTGGATTCACACATAATGAAGATAGCGATTTAGATCAGTTTTTTTTAGATCAAATAAGTAAAGAAAAATGCTCTATAGGATTTTTACCAACTGCTAGTAATGATGATTCCAGAAAAACCGAGCTATTCTACAAAAGATTTAAAAATTCTAACTTTAAAGTTTCTCATTTCAATCTTGTTTCCAAAGTTAAGGGTTTTGAAAACTGGATTTCAAATTTAGATGCTATTTATGTTGGTGGAGGAAATACTAAATACATGCTCGATTTATGGGGAAAAAATAATTTATTTGAAATTTTTAAAGAAATTTATAGCTCAGGAATAATTCTTTCTGGTGTAAGTGCTGGGGCTGCATGTTGGTTTGATTATTTTCTGACAGACTCAGATGGACCTGGCTTCAAACCATTACGTGGCTTAGGGCTTATATCTGGAAGTTTTACTCCACATTATTCAGATGCAAAAAGAGCACATAAATACAGAGAAAATATAAAAAATAAAACTTTACCTAGTGGTGTAGCTGTAGATGATGGAGTTGCAGTACTTTTTATTGACGGAAAACCAACTGAGGTTTATTCTTCCAGAGATAGTCATAATGCTTATTTTGTTGATCAAAATAAACAACTTAATTTAAAAGAATATATTAAAGTTAATAATGAGTGATAATATTTTACCAAGTCAAAAAATTTTTAGCATTAAAGATGCAAGAGAGCTGTCACGAAAACGTCTACCTAAATTAGTTTTTGATTTTATTGATGGTGCATCTGGAGATGAAAAATTAGCAGAAATAAATAGCAGAGCTTTAGATCAAATTAGACTTGAACCTAAAGTTTTAAGAAATGTTGAAAAAAGATCTCTTAAAAAAAAAGTATTAGGGTATGAATTTGATTTTCCATTTGGTTTTGCTCCAATGGGAATGACTAATTTATCATGGCCTGGAGCAGACTCTATGTTAGCAGCTGAAAGTGCGAGAAACAATATACCTACTTGTGTTTCTATGGCTTCTACAACAACTTTAGAAAAAATGTATGAACTTTCAGAAGGTCACTCATGGATGCAGCTATACATATTTCAGGATGAAAATTTTGTTATGGAACTTTTAGATAGAGCTAAGAATGCAGGATACGAAGTTGCAATATTAACTGTGGATGTCCCAGTGCTATCCAGACGAACTAGAGATGATAAAAATGGATTCTCCTACCCTTTCAAGATTGGTCCAAAACAATTTTTTGATTTTGCGACTCATCCTACTTGGTCTTTATCGACTTTGCTAAGCGGCATTCCTAAACCAATGAATTACGTAACATCTAAAAGTGGAGATGGTATTTTTAAAAGAAAAGAAAGTAGAGGTTCTACTGATTGGGATACACTTAAGAGAGTAAGAGATAAATGGAAAGGTAAACTTATAATTAAAGGAGTAATGTCTCCTGACGATGCAACCCAAATTAAGGAGGCTGGCGCTGATGCAATACAAGTTTCAAATCATGGAGGCAGACAATTAGATAGCGCTACAGCAGCAATAAATATGCTTCCACTAATCAGAAAATCAGTAGGAAACGATTTTCCTTTAATCTTTGATAGTGGAATAAGAAGTGGAAGTGATATCGTGAGAGCTCTTGCATTTGGCGCAGATTATGCAATGATTGGAAGGCCCGTAATGTATGCAATGGGTGCTGATGGAAGAAAAGGATTAAGGAGAATTGTGGAAATAATCAAAGAAGAAGCCAGCACGACACTCGGGTTAGTAGGATTAAACGATATTAATGATGTAACTTCTAATATAGTAATAGATAGTACTGTAAATAAGGTAAATTACTAAATGAGCGAAAACAAAATTAGAGGTGGGGCTTTACTTGCGAGGGCTCTTAAAGACAAAGGAATTAGTAAAGTTTTTACCCTTTCAGGAGGCTTTTGTAATCCGGCAATTGAAGGTTTTGCTGAATGCCAAATTGAAGTTATTAACACTCCTCATGAGCAGATTGCAGGTCATTTAGCAGATGGCAATACAAGAATTACTCGTAAACCATCAGTATGTTTAGTTGGACCCGAAGGATTTACGAATGCAGTCCCTTCAATGATGGAGGCTTGGGGTGAGAGAAGTCCAATTATTTACATTACAGGATCTAGCAGTCTTAAAAGACAAGGCTCAGGTGGTTTTAAAGAAATTGATGATGTTTCAATTGCAGCCCCTTTAACCAAATATAGTGCAAGCATTACTGATGGAACTAGAATAAGAGAATTTGTAGACAAAGCATACCATATTGCAACTAACGGATATCCAGGTGCTGTACATCTTAGTCTTCCTGTTGATATTATGTTTTCATCTTTTGCAGAGGAAGTTGGTTTAGAAGAAAGACCATATTCTCAAAAAGCAAAACCTATAGCCAAAGCGTGGCCAGATCCAAATTCACTCTCTAAAATCTTAGAGCTTGCTTGTAATTCAAAAAAACCAGTTATTATTGGTGGACACGGTGTTTGGTGGTCACATTCAGAAAAAAATCTTGAGGCAGCAGGTAATAATTTAAATATACCAATTTTTAATGTCCCGTATCATCAAAAATTATTAGGAGAAGAAGCTAACGCTTATATGGGCTTGGCTGATATACATCAATACCCTCCTTCAGAATTTGCACTACAAAATTCAGATCTGGTTCTTGTCGTTGGAGCACGATTAGATAATCAACTAAATTTTGGAAATCCACCTTTTATACCAGAAACAACAAAATTAGTTTGTGTAAATGGTTCACATGAAGAATTAGAACTTAATAGAGCTGCAGATTTTAGTTTACTAAGTGATCCTGGTGTTTTTTTAGATACATTATCCAACTTAAAAAAAAATAATAAATGGTCTTTAGATACAAATTGGTTTGAAGAGAATAAAAAAAAGAAGAAAGAATGGGTAGATAAATCATTAAAAGATTTAGAAATTGAAGCTGAAGCATCTAAAAAAAATGGAGGAAAAATTCACCCTCTACAACTTTCATTGGATGTTCAAGATGCAATGGGTGAAAATGATTGGCTTGTTATCGACGGAGGAAATACTCATTTTTGGTCTGAAATTGCAATTAACATCGCAGGTGCTAAAGGGAAAAAATTAAAAGGTATATTGCATCCTGGAACTTTTAGCATGTTAGGTGTTGGGGTTTCATTCGCTCTATCTGCAAAAAATCATAATCCAGATTCAAATGTAGTTCTAATTAGTGGTGATGGTGCGTTTTTATCTGGGGGAATGTCTATTGAAAGTGTATTTTATGAAAAAAAACCTATTACTGTTGTAATAGATAATAACGGAGGTCTTGCCTCAATTGGTCAGCAACAAGAGAGATTATTTAAAAGCGGAAAAAGCGTGGGAACTGATTTTCGTGATATACCATTTCACAAGATATTTGAAGGTTTTGGAGGACATGGAGAATTAGTTAATAAAAGAGAAGAATTAGGTCCTGCACTTAAAAGAGCTATGGAAAGTGGAAAACCCGCATGTGTAAATGTTAAAGCAAAGCCTGTATTAAGCCCAATAGTCTCTGCAGTTGCAAGTAAAAGAGAAAAATCATCAATAGAATAATTATGGCAACTTTCTCTTCTCACTTATTAGATGCAACAAATGGCTCGCACGCTGCAAATGTTGAAGTAATTATTTATCAAATTAATGAAAATGGAGAAAAGAAAGTTTTCTGCGAAACTAAATCTGATGAAGGTGGACGAATACTACAAGAATTTGAATTAAGTAAAGACGACTGTAATTGTGAGTATGAAATGGTTTGTAAAACTGGCAGCTATTTTTCAGAAAAAAAAATAGTTTCAGAAATTAATATTAAATTTAAAATGGAAGATCAAAATAAAAAATATCATATACCAATTATAATCTCTAAAAATAGCTACACAGTTTGGTGGTCTAAATAAAATGAGTAAAGAAAATTTAATTCCACAAAAAAATATAAAATTAAATATGTCTAGGCGTATAAGACGAACTCCATTTACTAATAAAGTAGAAGAACGTGGAGTATCTGATTTTACCGTTGTCAATCACATGCTACTACCTAAAGGTTTTAAAAATACTGTAGAAGAAGACTACTGGCATTTAAGAGAACATGTTCAAGTATGGGATGTGTCTTGTCAAAGACAAGTACAAATCTCAGGTCCAGATGCTGAAAAACTTGTACAAAAAATGACACCCCGATCCATAAAAAAAATGGAAACAGGTAAATGTTTTTATATTCCAATAATTGATGAAACAGCTGGTATGATTAACGATCCAGTTTTATTAAAACTAGATGACGATATGTTTTGGATTTCTATTGCAGATTCAGATATTTTACTTTGGGCAAAAGGTATTGCTTTAGGATCAAAATTAAATGTAGAAATTATTGAACCAGATGTCTATCCACTGGCTATTCAGGGTCCCAAATCTGAAGATCTTCTAATTTCAATATTTGGGGAGGATATAAAGAAGTTAAAATTTTTTAATTTTAAAGTTTTTGATTTTTTAGGAACTAAACAAATTATTGCTAGATCAGGATATAGTAAACAAGACGGTTTTGAAATATATTTTAAGGGATTTGAAACTCATTTTAATGAAATAGAACTTGGAGAAAAACTTTGGGACACTGTTTGGGAGAATGGACAAAAATTCAATATTTCCCCAGGATGCCCAAATTTAATTGATAGAATTGAGGCAGGGTTAATGTCTTACGGAAATGATTTTACAAAAGAAAATAATCCTTTGGAGTGCAATCTTGATAAATACTGCAAACAAGAAGATGATCACGATTTTATAGGTAAAGAAGCTTTAAGAAAGATCCAATCTGATGGAATAGTTCAGAAAATAAGAGGAATTTTGTTTGATGGAGATCCATGTAAGCCAACCGGTGTGCCTCTACCAGTATATTCAAAGGATAATGTAAAAATTGGCCAAATTGCTTCTGGAATATATTCTCCAAGATGTAAAAAAAATATTGGTCTTTCTATGATTTTAAAAGATTACTGGGAAATTGGAAATGAGGTTTTTGTAAATACTTTCAATGGAAAAAATAGAAAAGGCATTATAACTTCTTTACCATTTCCAGATTAACCTTATATTTATAATTATGTTTAAACCTGTTATTGCCGGCTTCTCTAGATCACCTTTTACAATGGCGAGAAAAGGTGCTCTCATAGATACAAAACCAGTAAATTTATTAGCAGAGGTGATTAAAAATTTAGTTTCCAAGTCCAATGTAAAAAAAGATGATATTGAAGATATTGTTGTTGGTTGTGCATTCCAAACTGGAGAACAGTCATTTAATATTGGAAAGCTAACAACTTTTTTAACTAATATGGATGTCAAAACTTCAGGAATGACGGTTGATAGATGGTGTGGTTCTTCAATGGAAGCTATTCATATTGCTGCAGGTAAAATTTCATTAGGTGCTGGAAAAGTATTTATATGTGGAGGAGTAGAAAGTATGACCAGAGTTAATACAGGATTTGATCCCATACCTTATCCTGAAAATAAAAAAGATAATCCTCATGTATATTTTTCAATGGGAACTACTGCAGAAAATGTTGCAAAAAAATATAATATCTCAAGGCATGAACAGCAGGAATTTGCGATCTCAAGTCATCAAAAAGCACATGAAGCTCAAACAAAAGGGAATTTTAAAAATGAAATAGTATCTATTGGTAATTGTGATACTGATGGAAATATTAGACCGGGTAGTACAATGGAAAAATTAGATGGATTAAAACTTGCATTTGACGAAAATGGTACTGTTACAGCAGCAACTTCTTCACCTTTAACTGATGGTGCAGCTGCAACATTAATTTGCGAAGAAAATTATGCAAAAGAAAATAATTTAAATATTCTGGGAAGAATTGTGTCTACTGCAGTGCAAGGCTGTGATCCTGACTATATGGGATTAGGTCCAATTGGGGCATCGCGAAAAGCTTTGGAGAGAGCTAATTTGTCAACGGATAAAATTGATATTGTTGAATTGAATGAGGCTTTCGCATCGCAATCCTTAGCATGCATTAAAGATTTAGACATAAATAAAGATAAAGTTAATTTAGATGGTGGAGCACTTGCCCTTGGACATCCTCTTGGAGCAACAGGTGCAAGAATTACAGGCAAAGCTGCTGAATTACTTCAGAGGGAAAATAAAAAGTATGCTTTATCCACTCAATGTATTGGTTTGGGTATGGGAATTGCTACAGTAATCGAATCTGTAAAGTAAACTATCTATTTATTCCTCTTAATCTCTCAGATCTTCTTCTTAAAAGCTCAGCTGTAACTAAAATTAATATTGATAAAACAATTAAACATGTTGCTACAGCTAAAATTGTAGGACTAAGTTGTTCTCTAAGACCAGTCCACATTTGAACTGGTATTGTAGTATTATCTAAGCCAGCTAAGAATAATACAACTACTACCTCATCGAAAGATGTGACAAATGCAAATAAACCACCAGAAATAACGCCAGGTAGAATTAATGGCAAAGTAATTTTCATAAATGTATTGAAAGGATTGCTACCTAAACTAGATGCAGCTCGAGTTATGCTATGGTCAAATCCTGAAAGTGTTGCGGTTACTGTGATTACTACAAATGGAGTTCCCAGTATAATATGTGCTAAAATTATACCTAAGTGTGTAGCAGCCAATCCTACTTTTGCCATGAAAAAGAAAATTGCAACACCTGAAATAATTAAAGGAACAATCATTGGAGATATTAAAGTTGCCATGATCAAACCTTTGTAAGGCATATGTCTGCTGCTCAAACCTAAAGCAGCTAATGTACCAAGTATAATTGAACCAAAGGTTGCAAATATTGCAATTATAAAACTATTTTTTGCAGCTAAGCCCCAAGGATTTTTTGTTCCATAGACCATATCTTTGTACCATCTCGTAGAAAAAGCATCTGGGTCTAGTCTCTTCATTCCATCTGTAAATACTAAAAATTCTTCTGCATTAAATGATAACGGAAAAATTACAAATAAAGGAGCGATTAAAAAGAAAAATACACATCCACAAATAAAAAGATAAAAATAGTGCCATATTCGATAATGAGGTTCTGTATATTTTGGTAAAGCCATAATTATCCTAATTTAATATTATCAACTCCTACAAGCTTGTTATAAATCCAATAAATAACTAACACTCCTGTCAACAACATTAGTCCCATTGCAGAAGCAAAACTCCAATCTAAAGTACTTTTCATATGATAAGCTATCTGATTACTTATAAGTGTTCCAGATGCACCTCCTACCAGAGCTGGAGTTATGTAATAACCAATTGCAAGTATAAAAACTAATAAGCAGCCTGCTCCAATTCCAGGTATTGTAAGTGGAAAATAAATTTTAAAAAAAGCTACACTAGGAGTTGCCCCTAGAGATTTTCCAGCTCTCATTAAACTTGGAGAGATTGTTTTCATAACACTATACAAAGGTAATACCATAAATGGTAAAAGTATTTGTGTCATAGCAACATAAGTCCCTGTTTTGTTATACATCATCTCTGGCCTGTTATCGTCTGTAACAAGACCGATCCATACAAAAAAGTCATTTACCAGTCCTTGTTGTTGTAACAAAATCATCCAACTGGCAGTTCTCACAAGTAGTGAGGTCCAAAATGGAAGCAGCACACAAATCATAAGTAAGTTACTATACTTCATTGGAAGAGTTGCTAATAAATGTGCAATTGGATAAGCCATTAAAAAACAAAAAAGAGTTACAAAAAAAGCTACCTCTAATGTTCGAGACCATAAAATTCTATGAATTCTTCTGTCTTCAGCTACTTGTACAATTTTTCCATCTTCATTAGAGTACATGTCAACACCCTTCAAATATTTAGAATAGGTGTAAGCTGGAGCTCTCCTTTTGATTGCTCTCCAATAATCAACATTTCTCCACCTTTTATGAACTTTCATAATTTGCTCTTTATAGTTTCCCTCCTCAAATTTCTTTTGCTTTCTAGCTAATTTTTTTAGGACACTCTTAAAGCCATTTTTCTCATAATTTAGTTGGGTTTGTAACTTTCCTGCTGTTTTATTCTCTACTAAAATTTTGTAATCTAAATAAAAAGCTTTAAACACTTCTTCGGGTGGAAGCTCTTTACCATCCCACTGCTCCATTGCTTTGTATGTTTTGGGAAGCATGTTTGTGACCATTTTGTCGTCTATACTTCTAGAGAACATGTCTGCGATAGGAATTATGTAAGTAATAATTAGAAATAAGAGTAATGGTGTTACTAAAAGAAAGGCTTTTATTTTATTTTTTTTTTCTGCCTGCTTAAGGCTTTCCTCTAAGGGAATTCCACCTGTTGATAATATTTTTTGTTCTGAGCTCATAAAAAAAGGGCGGTTGTAGTAACCGCCCTAAATATAATATAAAATTAAAGTGTTTAAAACTCTAATTATTTAATACTAGCTTTCATAGCTTCCCACTGTTCACCAAGCTCTGTGCCGTTATCAGCCCAGTACTCAGCGTTCACTAAGAAGTATTTTTTAAGGTTAGCTGGTGCAGTTGGCATATGTGGAACCATGTTCGTTTTTCCATCTTTATACCAAGGCTCTCCTGCTTCCATAACTGAAATTGATGATTTTCTCCATGGAGCATATGCAATATATTTTGCACTTCCTGCTAACATTTCAGTATTTGTCATCATTGCTAAAGCTTTTTTAGCATCTGCTTCGTTTGGTCCACCTTTAACTAATGCAAAATATTCATAGTCAAGACCTTGTCCGTCCCAAACTTGAACGATTGGAGCACCTTCTCCTATTGCTGCATTGAAAAATCTACCATTCCAACCAGTTGCCATTACAACTTCACCACTCATCAATAATTCTGGTGGTTGAGCACCTGCTGACCAAAATACACATCCACCATTTGGATCTTCACAAAGTTTTTTGATTTTGTTCATAGCTCTTGTTACGTAAGCTGGATCTTCTAATTTTTTATATAGAAATTCTCCACCTTTACCCATTTTTACACCATCAGCTGCTAAAGCAATTTCTAGGTTTGTAAGAGCACTTTTGTAAATAGCTCTTTTTCCTGGAAACCTTTGTGTATTAAAGAAATCTTTAATAGTTTTTGGTGTGCTTTTTAGCAAGTCGCTGTTGTAAGCATAGTTCCAAGAATATAAAATGTTTCCTACAGCACACTTACTTGGCATATCTGTAAAGAAATCTTCACTTGCTGGTGTACCATCTGGTGCTGGTGGAAAGTCTTTGTCAAAATCAAATTCAACAAAAATACCTTCGTCACAACCATTGATAGTGTCATAAGCAAATACATCTATAATATCCCATGTAATCGCTCCTGCTTCTTTTTGGGCTTTGATTTCTGATAATCCACCAGAATAATCTACCCATTCGATAGGTATACCCAATGCTTTTGCAGTTGGATCACCATAACCTAACTTTTGACTTTCCGTGTAAGCTCCACCCCATGATGCAACAACTACTGCAAATGCTGATGAAGATACTGAGATAGCAAAAGTTACGGCAAGTAATAATTTACTTAATTTTCTCATTTATCCTCCGTTTAAACGTTTTTTTATAAAAAACGAAGTACAGCAACATAGGAAAAGAGAGTCAACAGAGGATTTTGGTAATTTTGTAATAATTTAGCTTATTTTGGGTCTAAAGCTCTAGCGTCATGACTATTCCAACCAATATTTATCTCATTGCCAAGTTTTATATCTAAATTTTGAGAACTGTTTGGAACTTTTAAAATAAATTCAGAGTTACCAAGTAAATTTAATCTTACTCTTGTATGGTCACCATGATAAATGACTTCTTCTATTTTGCCTTTTTGATTATTATCCATTTTATCTTTAGGATTGATCAATGCTCTTTCAGGTCTAATTGAAACTGTAGTTTTTTCGCCAATAGACTTAACTGAAATTGGATTTGCAATTATTTCACCTTTATCTAGTTTAACTTTACAGGATCCATTTGATATATCTGAAATTTCTCCAGCGAAAGTATTATTCTCTCCAATAAACTCTGCAACGAAAGAATTTACAGGTTCTTCATATAACTTGTCTGGACTTGAGAGTTGTTGAACTTTACCATCATTAAATACTGCTATTCTGTTTGACATTGTTAATGCTTCACCTTGATCGTGAGTGACATACACAACTGTTACACCAATGCTCTCATGAATATGTTTGATTTCATACTGCATACTCTCTCTTAAATTTTTGTCTAAAGCACCTAAAGGTTCGTCCATTAAAACAACTGCTGGATCAAAAACTAAAGCTCTAGCTACCGCCACTCTTTGCTGTTGACCCCCAGAAAGTTGTCCTGGCATACGGTTTCCGAAACCCGACAATGAAACCATGGATAATGCTTTATCAACTTTTTTGTCTATATCATCTTTTAAAATTTTTCTTACTCTTAATGGAAAAGCTAAATTTTCAAAAACCGTCATATGTGGAAATAAAGCATAATTTTGAAAAACCATTCCGATACCTCTTTTGTGTGGAGGGATATTTGAAATTGGATTTTTATCTAAATAGATTTCTCCATTAGTTGGGGTTTCAAAACCTGCGAGCATCATTAAACATGTGGTTTTTCCTGAACCAGAGGGTCCAAGCATTGTTACAAACTCACCTTCTTCGATGTCTAAATTCAAATCTTTAACTACCAACACTTTTCCATCGTAGCTTTTGTCGACTTTATCAAATTTTACGAAATCTTCTTTTTTTGACATAGATCAGTTTTTAAAACACTTAGTTAAGTTGTTTGCAACAGTTAATTAGCTCTTAATGTGTAACTCTTTTGGAAAATTACAGAATAATTCACACCCTTTTTCTGTAACTCTTATAGCCTCAGAAGCTTCAACTCCCCAATCACCAAATTGCATTACAGCGATCATATGGAAACAGGCATTCGGTACAAGTTCAGTCATTTCTCCTTTATATATATTAAGAGTATGTTCGCCCCAATCTGGTGGGTAACCTATTCCGATTGAGTAACCAGTTCTTGATTTTTTTTCTATGCCATATTTGTCTAAAATACCCCAAAAAGCTTGAGCTACATCATTTGCAGTATTCCCAGGTTTAGTAGCATCTATTCCAGCTTGCAAAGCTTCGATAGTTTTGTTCATTGTATCTATTTTTAATTGATCTGATTTACCAAGTAAGACTGTTCTTGCCATTGGCGCATGATATCTTTTATAAACTCCAGATAACTCAACGATTGTCGCCTCACCTTCTACAAACTTATCTTGGGTTGCTGTTAAATGAGATGCAGATGTTCCTTTTCCTGTTGGTAAGAGTGTTGCGATACTAGAATACTCTCCTCCAAACTCAGGTGTCCCATAAAATAAAGTTTTTTGTATGTCACCTACTGCATCGCATTGTCTGACACCCGGTTTTATTACCTCCATTGCAGTCTTCATTCCTTTTTCTGAAATTAGTGCAGCAGTTTTCATGCAATTAATTTCTGCATCAGATTTTGCAAATCTTGCCCAATTTACTAATCTTTCTGAATCTTTTATTTTTGCATTCGGTAAACCTTGTTTTATCTTTTCATAACAAAAAGCAGTGAAGTAATGAGCATCCATCTCAACTCCAATTGAAAGCTTATCCCAATTTCTGTCTTTAATAATCTGTACTAAATAATCGTAAGGATGTTTTGGCCATGTATGAATATAATTTTCATCATACACAATTATATTTTCATCTTTGAGATACGTTTTTATGTACGCACCTCCTGAATCTTGAGCTCTTACAAAACATAAAGGTTCATCAGCATTAACATGAACAATGGCACACTGTGCATAATAAAAAGACCAGGCGTCATAACCAGTTAAATAATTCATGTTATTAGTATCGTGAGAAATCAATAGTTCGATACCTTTGTCCTGCATCATCGACTGAACTTTTTTTAATCTTTGTTTATATTCGTCTTTAGTAAATGACATAAATTTCTATCTGAATAATTTACCAAAACCTTCTACAAGGTTATTTTTATTTATTTGGACAAGAGTATCCCAAATTAATGTCTGATTGCTTGATAAAACAATCGTGTTAAGTTTTTTTTCAAGTTTATCGATTATTGGTAATACAGGAAGAGCTGTACAAGATACAAATAATGCGTCTGCTCCATTTAAATCTATCTTAGACAAGACATTATACAAATAATTTTGGTCTACTTTACCTATGTCATAATCTGCCTCTATATCAAAGTATGAATTGGATGTTATTTCAAATCCCTCTGAGTTAAAATATCCCATAACCTCATCATTAAGTTTTTTGCTGTAGGGAGTAAATAGCGAAAGTTTTTTAATATTTAACTTTTTTAATGCTTTTATTGCGGCTGTACTTGGCGTTGTAACCTGGGCCATTGGTTTTGCTGCTTTTACCTTTTGCTTAATAGAGTTATAGCCTGCTGCAATAGTTCCAGAAGTACATCCATAGACTACACAATCAATATCTTGATCTGGTAAAATGTCTTTTGTAACACTGGTTACTTTATCTGACATTTTGATCAGATTTTCTTTAGTTAAAGGATTATAACACTCTATTCTATTAACAAAAAAATCAATTTCTCTATCCTTAATTACACTTATAAAATCTCTTTCAATCATAAAATCACTTGCAAGAGCAATAAGGCCAACTCGTGGATTTGATTTACTTATGTATTTTGGTTCTATTTTTGTTGAATTCATATTTTAAAAGAGTGAATATATCATAAGTTCTTGAATAATCATTAATATTAAATGAATTGAATGAATTTTAAAGATACTCTAGTTGCATCGCTTGTTCCAATCTTTTTAGGTTTTGGTTTTGTAATTGCCAAACCTGCTTTTGAATCTTTTCCTCCAATACTTCTAATGGGATTAAGATTTATTTTTGCTGCTTCTATTTTAATTTGGTGGTTTCCTATTCCAAAAGGCTTCTTAAAAAAAATCTTTATCGCTTCTTTTATAGCAAACACCTTGCAATACAGTATTACTTATACTGGTTTAAATTTTATTGATGCATCGGCGGCAGTATTATTAGTACAAACAGAAGTTCCATTTGGAGTAATATTTGCTTTTTTCATGTTGAAAGAGAAACCAACTTTAAGAGCTTTTATCGGTATAGGAATCGCGTTTATAGGAGTTTATATTTTAACTGGTTCACCTAATTTAGATGGAAAAATATTTGGGATCACTCTTACAATTTTAGGTTCGGCAATATGGGCACTTGGCCAAGTAATTGTTAAACCTTTGAGTAAAGAAATTAATCCTTTAGCTTTAGTTGCGTGGCTTGCATTATTTTCTGGACCCACTTTAATTTTAATTTCTGCGGTAATTGAAGGTGATACTATATCATATTTATCAACTGCTAAATTTAATCACTGGTTGATAGCATTTTACATAGGATTTATTATGCAGCCAGTTACTTATGGTTGTTTTTATTATGTTCTAAAAAATAATCCATTATATAAAGTGTTACCAATAGTGACTATGGGTATACCACCCACTGGATTGCTTGCTGCAATATTTTTATTAGGTGAAAAACCAACAAGTGAATTATTTATTGGAGGAGGAGTAGTAATATTTGGTGTCATAATGATATTATATAAAAAAAAAGAGGAGATAAATTTATGAATGTAGGATTTATTGGCTTGGGAAATGTTGGAGGAAAACTGGCTGGGAGTTTATTGAGGAATAAATTTAATTTAACAGTTAGAGATCTAGATAAAAATTTAACAAAACAGTTTAAAGACTCTGGCGCTAAAATTGCAAACTCTGCTAAAGAGCTGGCTGAAGAAGTTGATTTAATAATAACTTGTCTTCCTTCTCCTGAAATTTGTGCAGAAGTGATGGAGGGAAAGAACGGAATTCTAGAAGGTATTTCTGAAAATAAAATATGGTTGGAAATGAGTACTACTGATGAGGCAGAGGTAAAAAGGATTGGGAAAAAAGTAATTGAAAAAAAGGCAATACCCTTAGATGGTCCAGTAAGTGGTGGATGCCATAGAGCAGCATCTGGAAATATAGCAATATTTGTTGGTGGAGAAAGAGAGGCATTTGAAAAGATTTTACCTGCTTTAACTGTAATGGGGCGAAAAATATTACATACAGGAGAATTAGGTACTGCTTCTGTTCTAAAAGTAATTACAAATTATTTAGCCTCTGCACATTTGGTTGCCCTTGGGGAGGCATGGACAGTAGCGAAAAAGTCAAAGCTAGATCTTGCAAAAACATATAAAGGAATTGCTGTGTCATCAGGAAATTCATTTGTTCATGAAACTGAGAGCCAAGTTATTTTAAATGGCTCTTATAATATAAATTTTACAATGGATCTTGTTTTAAAGGATACAGGTCTATTTGATGAACTAGCAAAAAAATTAAATGCACCTTTAGAAATTTCTCCAAAAATTGTTGAAATATTTAAGGATGGTCAAAAAAAATATGGATCAAGAGCTTGGTCCTCGATGATAGTAAAAAGAATGGAAGATTTAAATAAAATTGATTTTAGGGTGGAAGGGTTTCCCGAGGAGTTAACTGATATTGAGCCTGAAGAAAAAGGTTATGAAATTTAAATTTTATGTTAAAGTACACTTATGATTGAAAAGAAAAATTTTTATATAAACGGAAAGTGGGTTTCACCTGCTCAACCAAATGACTTTGAAGTAATAAATCCCTCAACTGAGGAAGCTTTCGCAATAATATCTTTAGGCTCTGCTGAAGATGCAGATAAAGCAATAAAAGCAGCGAATATTGCATTTGAGACCTGGAAAGAAACAACAAAAGAGGAAAGATTAGCTTTACTTGAAAAGTTTAATGAAATTTATAAAAGAAGATGGGACGAAATGGTTGAGGCTCAGTCTAAAGAAATGGGAGCACCACTAGACTTTGCATCAGAAACTCATACTAAAATGGGTGCTGATATTTGTAGAAATAACATTGAGATTTTAAAAGATTTTAATTTTGAACATCAATTTGATCCTAAATCTAATAACCACATTAGATATGAACCAATTGGAGTTTGTGGATTAATTACACCTTGGAATTATCCAATGAACCAAATTATTTTAAAAGTTATTCCAGCTTTAGCTGCTGGATGTACAATGATTTTAAAACCGTCTGAGATTGCTCCGGTATCAGCAGTATTGTTTGCTGAAATGATTGATGAAGCTGGCTTTCCTGCTGGAGTTTTTAATTTAGTGAATGGAAATGGAGAAGTTGTTGGAAATCATATGTCTGGTCATCCTGACATTGATATGATCTCATTCACAGGATCAACAAGAGCTGGAAAACTAATTCAGAAAAATGCAGCTGACACTATAAAAAAAGTTACTCTTGAATTGGGTGGTAAAGGTGGAAATATAGTTTTTGCAGATTCATACCCTAATGCTGTTAGAGATGGTGTAAGAAATATAATGAGTAACTCTGGACAGTCATGTGATGCTCCAACAAGAATGTTAGTAGAAAAACCAATTTATGAAAGAGCTGTTAAAGAAGCTATTGATGAGGCAAACAAAATTAAAGTTGATCTCGCATCTAAAAAAGGTGATCACATTGGACCTGTAGTTTCAAAAGTACAATACGACAAAGTTGTTAATCTTATTAATGAAGGAATTAAGGAAGGTGCAACGTTAGCTGCGGGTGGACCAGATTTGCCAAATGGACTTAACAAAGGTTATTTTGTTAAACCAACAATTTTTTCAGATGTAAATAATGATATGAAAATTGCAAGAACTGAAATTTTTGGACCTGTACTTTCAATTATACCATTTGAAACTGAGGAAGAGGCTATAGCAATTACAAATGATACATCTTATGGACTTGGTAATTATCTACAAACTGAAGATAAAGAAAAAGCAAAAAGGGTTGCTAGAAAAGTAAAAGCTGGAACAGTTTATATCAATGGTCAAGCAACAGATACTGGTATGCCGTTTGGTGGTTATAAACAATCCGGCAATGGTCGTGAAGGTGGTGTCTGGGGTTTTACTGAATTTTTAGAAGTTAAAGCAATTACCGGTTGGAATTAATAGTTTAAATAACTTATAATCAGAATTAGTTAAGAGGTTTATATGATTGGTTATGTGATGGTAGGTACTAATAATTTAAATGCTGCTATTAATTTTTACGATAAGGTTTTAGAAGTAATTGGTTTAGATAGAAACGAGACAATAGAAGATGATTATGCTGCATATGGAGCAAAAGGAACCAAAGATATTGAGTTTTACATCACCAAACCTTTCAATAAAAAAGATGCTACCTTTGGAAATGGAACGCAGATCACATTTTTAACTTCATCAAGATCTAACGTAGATAAATTTCATGAGATGGGTTTAAAAGTAGGTGGAACTAGCGAGGGATCTGGTGGTGAAAGACCAGAGGGCTCAGGGGTTTATTATTCTTATCTTCGTGATTTAGATGGAAATAAAATTTGCGCCTTTACAAATAGTAAAGAATAAAGTTTATGTCATACGATGCAATCAAGACAAAATTAGAAAATAATAAAATCATTATTTTAGATGGAGGTATGGGAGCAGAACTAGAAAAAAATGGCGCTCACATGGACAAGCATATGTGGTGCGGGAAGTGTTCTGTTGATCATCCTGAGTTGGTTAGAAAAGTGCATGAGGATTATATAAATGCTGGAGCCGATGTAATTACAACTAACACTTATAGTACTACCCCAATATCAATGAGACAGTACGGTTATGAAGACTCTATCGAAAAATTTAATCAAAAAAGTGTTAAGGTTGCAAGAGAAGCAATAGAAAGTACAAATAAAGAAACTACATTAGCTGGAAGTGTATCAACTTTTGGAAACTTTTATAAACTTGGTATCAAAGCAATGATACCTGGTTTTCATGAACAACTAAGAATTTTATCTGACGCTGGAGTAGACTTAATTATTTTAGAAGCTATGTCTTCACAAGCTGACATAGTTGAAGCAATGTTAAATTGTTCAACAAAAGTAAATATACCTGTTTGGTTATCAGTATCTTGCGTAATGGATGATCAAAAAAATATAATGCTTGGATATAATGATACAATTGACTCTGATACACATGTCTATGAAAACTTTGAGACATCCATAAAAAATTTTAAAAAATTACATAATGGTCCAATTTTAGTTGCTCATTCAGATATAAATATTACAGGTCAAGCAATTCAAACTGCAAAGAAAAATTATGATGGGGTAGTAGGAGCATATCCGAATAAAGGTTATTACGAAAAACCACATTGGCGATTTGTAGATGATATGACACCGACTGGGTACTTAAATGAAGTTAGGTCATGGATTAAAAATGGAGCTCAGATCATAGGTGGATGCTGTGGGATCGGTGTAGATGAAATAAAAGCAATTTCAATTTTAAAAAACTAAAGTATATTTTAGGTATTATGAAAACATTTATCGGCGGTATTGGCTGCTTTTGGGATGAAAAGAAGTATGAAGGTATAAAAGGTATAGTCTCAACAGAATGTGGCTACTGTGGTGGAGATGAGCCAAATGTTACATACAAAGCAGTTTGCGGTGGAGATACAGGGCATATAGAGGTGGTCAAAGTTGAATATGATGAAAAAGAAAAGTCATATGAAGATATGGTCAATTTATTTTTTGAATTGCACGACTCAACTCAGGTAAATCGACAAGGCACATATGTTGGAATTCAGTATCGTTCTGAAATATTTTATAGCACAGAAGAGGAAAAGCTAATTGCAGAAAAAGTTTTAAACGAAGTCAACAGTAAATTAGATGGAAAAGTTTCGACTAAAGTATCAAAAGAAAAAAATTATTGTAAAGCCGAAGGTTATCACCAAAAGTACGAACAAAAAAAATTATTAAAATATTGAAGAAAAAAAAATTAGTCTCTGTTAGAAACCCAGAATTAACAACAGTCAAAGATAACAAGGCCTTGTGGAACATTCCTAAAACAAGAAGGTTTGGTTATAGAAATTTACATAAAATTAATAGATACAGTATTTTTTTAAGATCTGACTTAGTTTTAAAATTAAACTCTAAACCAAATAAAACTATCGGTAAGCTTCCTCTAGTTAAGAAGATGACTAAAAATAAATCTTTTTGTTCTTTAATTGTAGGTAACCATCAAAATATATTATTTGAAAAATACGCTAAAGATTTTAAAAAAAGTCAACCTCAAACAATTATGTCTATTACGAAAATGTTTGTTAATTTATTTACTGGAGAATTGGTTGCTAAAAGATTAATAGATCTTAATAAAAAAGTTTCTTACTATTTACCAAAAATTGGAAGCGGATATGCAAATGCAAAAATCCACGATGTCTTAAACATGAATGTTATAAACTCTTATACTGAAGATTATACTAAGGCATACTCATCTTCGTTTTTACACGAAACTGTTGGAGGATGGAGACTACCTAAAAATCTTAAAAATCGTCTAAGCCAAGAAGATTATTTAAATACAATTAAAAAGTCAAAAAATAAAAGTTTGATTAACAATTCTGAATATGCTTTTTATAAATCCGCAAATACAGATGTAGTAGGATTAATAATAGAAAAAGTAAGCGGTAGAACTTTAAGAGATTGGATTTTATCTGCAGTTGAGGCTGCAGGATTTGAAGATGGATTATACATTGCATCAGATAGATATGGTATGCCATGGATGTCTGGGGGTGGTTGCTTAATTACAAGAGACTTTTTACGAATGGGTTTACTTTTTGCAAGAAAAGGTATGGGTGTTGGAAATAGAAAAGTTGGATCTTCATCATTTTTTAATAAAACAATTGATAATGTAGGGCCAAAATATATGGATTTATCTAAGGACAAATATTTATATTATTCAAATTCTACAATGGTTTCAGGCAACATGATTGGGCATTCAGGATATGGTGGTCAGTTTCTTGCAACAAACTTTAAAACTGGAAATGTAGCTGCCTTTTTTTCTGTTCTAGAGACAAAATCAGCAACGAAAGAAAGTTATAAAACTGATATGATTAATATGCTGATAGATTTAGTTAATAAAAAATATTGAATTAAGAATATCTTTCAATTAATTTTTTTAGATGTTTATCTGTAACACCGCAGCATCCCCCAATGATTTGAATTTGGTTATCAATTAACTTTTCACATTCATTAGCAAATTCTTCTTCAGAAGAAGTCACAATTGCTTTATGAGATTTTGTATCAAACTTATGTATCTCAGGATATAACATCATCGGACCATTCCAATTATTTTTAATTACTTGCAATCCTTCAAAAGAGTCGACCAACCAGGTATGCATGATGCCATAAACATCTCCACCTATGTAAGTAAGTGACTTTACAATATCTTCTAAAAGTACAATTTTATCATCAGGTATAAATTTTGGTTGCTCTTTATATTTGGTTTCATCATAAATTAACGACTTTTCTTTTTCCGCGCTAAAATTTCTACCAATAACACTGTTATCAAATTTACTTATACAACAACTTAGTCCAACCCAAACTGGTAAATCAGTTTCTAAAGCAGCATTCAATAAAATTTTTGAATGGTCAATATCAAGTAACATTTCTAAAATTAAAATATCTGCTCCCTCCTCTTTTAAAATTTTAGCAGCTTCTTTATAATTTTGTTCCTCCTGATTAAAAGAAGGTATGTACCTAGGATTTGGCACAAATTCATTTTCTTTTAATGAAAAAAAATTTGATAAACTTCCAGCAACCCCAATTTTATTTTCTTTACCTTTGTTTTTTATTGCCTGTCTAGCTAATTTGACTGATTGTATAATAAATTCTCTAGTTTCTGCTCCACGATTAATGCTTTCAAGATTATGTTTGGTTGAACTAAAAGTGTTTGCTGTAATCAAATCGGAACCTGCATCAATAAACTTTTCATGAACTTTAATTACTATTTCTGGAGATATTATTGAGGCTAAGGCAGAAAAAGCAGGAGACATTTCACCCCCAAGAGAGGCTATTTCTGATCCATTTCCTCCATCTAAAAATATTTTTGATTTTGATTTTAACTTTTCCTTAAAAAGCATTTATTTTTCATCTTTTGGGGCGAGCACTACTGCTAAAATTCCTCCTAAAACAATCATTGCACTGCCTACAACTTCTCGCCAACCAAATGTTTCATCTGTTAAAATTCCTGCTGATATAACTCCAACAACTACTTCGCTTAAGTATAATATTGCGCAAAGACCTGCTCCTAAAACTGAGGGTGACCACATGATAACTACCCCTGTTGGAATAAAATAAAATACTGAAATAAGAACTAAAAAAGTAAACATTGATGAAAAAGCTTCAATGGGTGGCATTGGTCCTAGATAATCTTTTAAAACAAAGCCGGCAAAAATATTAAATATTGTTCCATAAACAAAAAATGAAAATATTACTGGAAAAACACCATCTGTTTTTGTAATTTCTAAACGTACTAAGCCGGCTCCAAAAAGCACACCTCCTACCAGCGCCAACCAATCACCTGCATTTTGTGGTAATGGTATGATATTAGATTGGCTAAAAACAACCCACAAACCTCCAAGCGCTAAACTTAAAGTTAAAACTCTTTCTAAACCGGGTCTTTTCTTTAAAAAATATATCTCAAATATGGTGGTCCAGATAGGTATCATGTAAAACATAATCAATGCACGGACAACATCTGTTAATAAAAAACTTAAAGCGTAACAAATAAAACCACTACCAGTTAAGAAACCAATAAATGGAATCTCTAATCCTGATGTTCGACCTTTATATTTTCTCCATAAAGATAAAGGTGTAAGCAATATAATTCCTATCATCATTTGAGAAATAGTTCCCCAACCTCCAGTTAAGCCGCCATCTTCTAAAATTCTTTGAGGAAGCCAATAAACTCCCCATGACCCAGCAGCTATAGCTAATGCAAAAGCTATTTTAAAATGATGTTTGTGTCTGACCATTAATTTAGTTTTGGTTTATGATTAGAAAAATTAAAGATTTCCTCATATCTTTTTGCAAAAGATATCACTTTTAAATCTTCTTTTTGTTTAGCTATAATTTGAATACCAATTGGAAATCCATCTTGATTAAAACCAATTGGTAATGAAATCGATGGTAAGTAAAAAAGACTAGCAAATATATGTATTTCAATCCATCTATGGTAAGTATCCATAACTTGGTCATTAATTTTTTCAGGGTGTCTTAAATTTTTATCAAAAGGGAATGATTGTTGAGATGGTAGAGCTAAAAAATCAAAACTACCGAATAAACTATTTACATCATTTGATAATTCAATTCTTGAATTAAGAGCAAATTTTACATCTTCATCTGTGAGTTTAATGCCTTTTTTGTATTCCCATATCGCCTGTGGTGTCATTTCATTAACATCTTTAATATTCATTGCAATAATTTCCTCATTAATATCTTCATAAATACTTTTTGCTCGCAATGTACCCCAGCAATTCCATAATTTATTGGCGTCTATTTTTGGTTTTAAATATTCAATTGAAACTTTATGTTTTTCAAGATTATTTAATTGTTTGCTACATATTTCAACTAACTCAGAATCATATTGATATTTACCATTCATATCAGATAACCATCCAATTTTTATCTTTGAAAATTCTTGATCATTTAAATTAGCATTTCTAAATGAAGTATTTAAACTAAAAGAAATTGGATCTTCTTTATGTTCTCCAACTATAACATCTAAAAGAATAGACATATCTTCGGGTGTTCTTGCAAGACATCCTGGCGTTGAGATAATTGGTAGACTCTTTTTTTTTTCATTTGTTCGTAGGTCAGGCAGAAGTCCTGGAGTAGGTCTGAAACCATAAACATTTGCATAGGCTGCAGGAGTTCTGCAAGAGCCCATCATATCTGTTCCATCTGCAAACGGTAGTAGCTCTGCTGCAACAGCTACACCAGCTCCACCACTTGATCCGCCTGATGATTGAGTATTTCCATATATGTTGGGCGTTATTCCAAATAGTCTGTTTGCTGTATGTGCGCCAACTCCTAATTCAGCTGTATTTGTTTTTCCAATCATGATTCCACCAGCATCTATTTGACGATCAACGATTATAGAATTTTTTTTTGGCAAGTTATCTTTATATCCAGGAAAACCACAAGTAGTTGGAAAACCAACTACATCCAATAAATCTTTTGATGCTAAGGGAAGACCAAACAATGGTTTACTTGCATCAAAGTTTTTATCTTTATTATTAGCCTCATTTATTATCTCTTCTTCATCTTTTATTGAGACAATAGCATTTAGAGAAGGGTTGTATTTTTTAATTCTTTCTAAGTAAAAGCTAACAACTTCTCTTACTGAAATCTCTTTTTTATGAATTAAAGAAATAATTTCTTTTACTGATCTATTTTCAAGCATTAGAATTTATTATTACCTAGCTTTTTTTATAGATGCTAGAGTAATTTCCTTTGTTTCTTCTAAAGTTGCTATTCTTGGATTTGTTGCAAAGGCCTGATCTTTCATTGATTTTTCTGCGATTCTATCAACACAATCTTCGGGCACACCAATTTCACTTAGACTTTTTGGAATTTTAATTCTATCAAGAAGGTTTTCAATGTTTGATATAAATGCTTCTACAGAATGATCTTCAAATTGCATAGCCTCTGACATTCTTTTAACTTTTTCTTCCATGCCTGGAAGATTATATTTTAGAACTACAGGCAATATTATTGCATTGGTTAGCCCGTGATGAGTATTGTATTCAGCTCCAACCATATGAGCAATAGCATGTACTAATCCTAAACCTTTTAAAAAAGAAATTCCTGCTAAACATGATCCAACATGCATTCCACCTCTGGCAACTATGTTGCTAGGATCTTCTACAGCTGTGACTAAAGATTTTGATATCAAAGATAAACCTTCTAAAGCAGCACCATCACACATTGGATTAAAACCAGGAACACAATAACCTTCTATGCCATGGATTAAAGCATCTGCACCTGTCCACGCAGTTAGGTTTGCTGGCAATCCAATTGTAAGTTCTGGATCTAACAATGCTAAGGACGGTCTAACATCTGGATGCCACATACAAAATTTCATACCTTCTTTTAAATAAGTAACCATAGCTGTGATTTCTGTTTCAGCGCCAGTGCCTGCAGTAGTCGGAATAGTTATGATTTTTGGAAAAGGATTATCTTTACTAATTTTAGGAGGAGTTAATTCAAATTCAAAATCTCTAAGTGGTACATCATTATTAGCTGTAAGGCATATCAATTTACCGCCGTCCATTGCACTACCTCCACCGATTGCAATTATAGAGTCGTGATTACCATCTTTGAATTTTTTTACCCCATTTGAAATTTCGTCTTCTCGAGGATTTGGAGATATATCAAAAAATAAATCTGATTTAATATTTGAGCTATTTAAATAACTTTGTAAATTTAAAATAAATGGTAATTTTGGACTTCCTTTATCTGTAACTATCAACGGATTTTTAATATCTAAATTACTACAGATACTTCCTATTTCTTTTAATCTACCAGGGCCATAAGCTATATTAGTAGGAAATGTCCAATCTTGGTTGGAAAGTATATCGGCTTCGTTAAGTTTAAAACTTTGCATTTGGTTTATAAAGTATACAATTTTAAAAAATTATAAATGAATATTTCTCCTGAAAATACAGATTTAAAAAAAACTTATTTGGCAATAATTACTATGCTCTTGGCAATTCTATGTGTGGATATGTATATGGTTGTAATAAAGTTCTTAGGTGATGAATACACCGTAATTCAGCTTGCTGTTTTTAGAAATATTGCAGGTGTAATTCCTCTATTTATCCTTATTTTATTTACTAAAGAGTACCTATCAGTTTTTAAAAATTTAAATAATAAATTTTTAATTTTAAGTTTTTTTAGAGGTATAGGTTTTTTATCAATGAATATTTTTATATTTATTTCAGTGATCAATCTCGAATTTGCCACTGCTATGGTGCTTACTTTTTCATCTCCTTTTTTTATCGTAATTTTATCAATTATCTTTTTAAAAGATAAAGTTGGTATCTATAGATGGTCTGCAATTTTTATTGGATTTTTTGGTGTGGTTCTAATAATGCAACCAACAAGTGATATATTTAATTTTTTTTCAATTTTTCCAATTTTGACTGCTATTGCGTGGGCTTTCACAGTTATAATATTAAAGTTTATACCAGAAGGTCACTCAACAGCTAAAATTCAGCTTTATACTTTAATATTTAATGTAATTGGTGGGGTAATATTATTTTTAATAACTACCGGACATACAGATATAAAAAGTACTCAAGACTTTCTGTTAATGACATTAACTGGAATTCTAGGTGGGACTGCAGCAATACTTTTTATTTATGCTTATAGACTAATTTCTGCGAGTAAGATGGCATCTTTTGAATATTTTGGTATCCCATCATCTTTTGTTTTAGGTTGGTTATTTTTTAATGAAGCACCTTGGGAACAATTATTTCCTGGAGTTTTTGTAATCGTGTTTGCAGGAATGATTATTATTTGGAGAGATAAAGTTAAACAAAAAAGTACTAATGTAAGTAGAGAGATTAATTAGCAGATTTCATTGATTTCATAACTATTGCTCTATCAATTTCACCTATCAATTTTCCTGTTTGTGTATCTACTACAGGAAATTTCTGATCTGTATCAACTAGTTTGTCTATCAATGTCTCAATTTTAGAGTCGTGTGGAATATTATTAGATCCATTTTCAAACAATTTTTTTGTATCGTCACAACATTCCTCTCTCATTACTTTACTAGCACTTAAAACTTTATATTTTGGGACATCTTCACAAAAATCTTTCACATATTGATCCTTAGGATTTGCAACAATTTCCTCAGGGGTACCAACTTGTGAAACCTCTCCATCTTTCATAATTGCAATATGGTCTCCCATCTTTATTGCTTCTAAAAAATCGTGCGTTATAAAAACCATTGTCTTTTGAAGTTTTTCTTGAATTTTTAACAATTCATCCTGCATTTCTCTTCTAATTAGCGGGTCAAGTGCTGAAAAGGGTTCATCAAAAATTAAAATTTCTGGATCAACCGCGAGAGCCCTGGCTAGTCCAACTCTTTGTTGCATTCCACCAGAGAGTTCTCTTGGATAATTATTATGCCAACCTTCCAAGCCGACCATTTTTAAAACTTCCATTGATTTTTCTATTCGATCATTTTTTTTGTTACCTCTAATCTCTAATCCATAACCAATATTTTCAACTACTGTTCTATGTGGAAATAATCCAAAGTGTTGAAATACCATACTCATTTTATTTCTTCTTAAATCTAAAAGGTCTCTGCTATTCATTTTTGTTACATCAACGTCATCCATTTTAACTGTACCAGATGTTGGTTCAATTAATCTTGAAATACATCTAACTAAAGTTGACTTTCCACTACCAGATAAACCCATCACTACAAATGTCTCACCTTTCTCAATTGAAAAGCTAACATCCTTAACAGCAACAACATGTCCTGTTTTTTCTTGGACTTCTTTTATTGATAAATTTTTATCTAAATTTTTAATAATTCTTTTTTCGTCTGGACCAAATAATTTCCAAACATTAGTACAAGTTATTTTTGCTTGATTGCTCATTTTTTGTTATATTAATAACATAAAAATAGACAATATTTTTCTTTAAAAGTAAAATTATTTATTTTAAATTTCAAATAATTATGTCCTCTGAAGTATCAAGTTTCCAAGGTAAATCACTTTCATCTAAAAATATAATTACATATTCTTTAGTCTTATTAACTTTTTTAGTTGCCTTATGGTTATCTTTTCAAAGCGAGGGTCCTTCAAAAATGCCAAAAGTCGTAACTGATCAATTCACATTTACAGCATGGGTTAATGAGGGTGAAGATTACTTAAAGAAAAATTATAGATGGATTACAAAAATAATAGCCAGTTACATTAAAAATATTTATTATTTTGTTGAAGACTTTCTTCTCGACTCACCATGGCTTTTAATTGCAGCGTTAGTATTTTTACCCTGCTTAATTGCAGGTGGCTTAAGATTGGGTCTGTATTCTTTATTCGTTATTTATTTTTGGGGGGCTACTGGTATGTGGGAACCATCTCTACAAACCGTTGCATTGATGGGTTTATCTGTACTAATGTGTGTAGTTGTGGGTGTAACTTTAGGCGTTATGTGCTCTCAAAGTGATCGATTTGAAAATTTCATGAAACCAATTTTAGATACAATGCAAGTTATGCCAGCTTTTGTTTATCTTTTTCCTGCTCTATTCTTTTTTGGAATTGGAGGAGCACCCGCAATATTAGCTACTATGATCTATTCTATGCCTCCAATAATAAGATTAACAAATACCGGAATTAGACAAGTTTCGGCAGAAACAATAGAATCCGCAACTTCATTTGGCTCAAGCAAATTACAACTTTTGTTTAAAATTAAAATTCCACTTTCATTACCAAGTATAATGATGGGAATTAACCAAGTTATAATGATGGCATTAGCACTTGTTGTTCTTGCATGCTTTATTGGAGCTGAAGGAATTGGTGGTCAAGTGTGGCAAGCAATTAGAAGACTTGATGTTGGATGGGCAATGGAAGGAGGTCTTTGTATTCTTTTTATGGCAATAATGTTTGACAGATTTAGTATGTCTTTCAGTAAAACAAAACAATCTCTACCTTCTAATGTTCAAAAATTTTATTTACTCCCTCAATCTTGGGAAAAATTTTTAATTTGTAGACTTATAGAAAAACCTTTAGAATTTTTAAGTGGATTAACTAATTTTGTCTGTGTTAATCTAACAAGATCAATTGCTTATATATTTGAATTTTGTATTTCATTATCAAATAAAAATACTGCAAGAGATATAGGTGAGGCTATAACAAAAAGATATTATATCATACCTTCATTTTTATTAATTCTGGCTATTTCCTTCATTGACTCTTACATAATTAGTATAGGATCTTTTCCTGAAGAATGGAGATTGTCAATTAGGCAACCAATTTCCAATGCAGTGGACTCTTTAACAGTAAATCCTGGCTTTATAGCTTTTACTAAAGCTCTTAGAGGTTTTGTTTATCTTAAACTTTTACGCCCACTCGATATATTTTTAACTCATGTACCATGGTGGTACACATTAGGTGTATTCTCTGCGATTGGTTATTTCACTGTTGGTATAAGATTTGCAATCATCACTGCTATGTTATTACTATTTATTGGTGCTTGTGGGATATGGCCTCAATCAATGATAACACTCTCATCTGTTTTGGTGTCTGTAGCTTTATGTTTTATAATTGGAGTTCCTCTTGGAATAATAGCTTCTTATAATGAGAGATTTAGAAATGTTCAAAATGTAGTTTTGGATGCTATGCAGACATTGCCTTACTTCTGTTATTTAATTCCTGTATTGATGTTTTTCGGTGGTGGAGTTGTTTCGGCTATATTAGCAACAGTTATATACTCCATACCACCTATAATTAGATTAACTTCTTTAGGCTTAACTCAAGTATCTGGAACCTACTCAGAGGTTTCACGTTCATTTGGTGGTACTTTATTGCAAACTTTAAACAAAATTAAATTCCCATTAGCAATACCAAGTTTAGTGATTGGATTTAATCAAACAGTAATTATGGCTTTTGCTATGCAAATTGTTACACCTTTAATTGGAGGAAAGGGACTAGGTTTAGAAGTATTTAACGGATTAGCCAGGTCAGATACTGGTAGAGGTTTGGCAGCGGGTATAGGGATTGTACTATTAGCAATAATTATAGATAGAATATCGCTTGCTTGGACAAAAAAACAAAGAGAAGCCTTGGGTTTATAAAATCAAGCAAAAGATACATTTTTCTCAGTTTACAAACGACTACTTTTTGTTTTAAAATATGTCTTTAATTAATTAAATGAGAGGAAATAAATGAGATTATCAAAAACAATATCAGCTCTATTTTTATCTTTCGTAATTTTATTTGCTAGTCTTACTCAGGCAAATGCAAAAAGATTACACGCTGCTATTGCAGACTGGACAGGTGGAATTATTACTTGTGAAGTTGCAGTAGGAATTCTTGAAAGAGAAATGGGCTACAAAGTTAAACAAACAGTATTCCCATCAGGAACTGGATTATGGGAAGCAATTGCTGCTGGTGAACTTGATTTTGCTTGCGAAAGCTGGCCGAGTTATGCAGAAGCAGATGACGTGATGTTTAACGAAGATTTAATTTATGATGGCAAAGTTGTAAAATCATATAAGGGAGATGGAACAGTTGATCTTTTAGGAACAACTGGAATTATCGGTATGTCTGATTATTGGATCCCAAGATATGCAGCTGAAAAATTTGGAATTAAATCTTGGAGAGATTTAAACAAACATAAAAAAGAGTTTGCTACTATTGAAACAGGCGGTAAAGGAAGATTAATTGGATGTCCTGTAGCTGGTTGGAACTGTCATGACCAAAAAAGATTAGATCTTTTAGGAATTGATTTTCAAGCAGATGAGCTAGGAACAGAGGCTGCTGCTGTTGCAGAAGCTAAAGCTGCTTACATGAGAAAAGAGCCATTCTTATTATACCTATGGTCACCACACTGGTTCTTTGGTGAGTTTGACATGGTAGGAGTAGGTCTTCCTGACTACGCAACTTGTGCAGGAGATACATTTACTGAAGCAAACAACTGGAAGACTTGTGGTACTGATGGATGGCCAGCAACTGGTTGGGATAAAGATTACACTATGAACTATGGAAATCCTGATACATTTGCAAAACCAGAACATGCTAAAGCAAAAGCTTTTTTTGAAAGAATGAAATTAGACAACTTAGATCAAGCTAAGATGCTTGTTGAGGTTGACATCAAAAAAAGAGATGTAAAAGAAGTTGTAAATGAATGGTTAGACAACAATCCAGATAAGTGGAAAAGTTGGTTACCTAACTAAAAATTAAACTTTAAAAAATAATTAAGGGCTTTGTGAAAACAGAGCCCTTTTTTTTTACATGCATATAATTCATCGAGGAATTGTAAATAAAAATTACAAAGAAAACTGTCTAAAGTCGTTTAAAGCATCATTTAAAAGAAAATATGGAATTGAAACTGATATTCACGCAACTAAGGATAATAAATTTGTATGCTTTCATGATTTTACTTTAAAAAGAATTTTTAAAATTAATAAGAGTATTAAAAATATTAACTATAAAGATTTAAAAAAAATTAAGTACAAAAAATTTAAAATACCTCTTTTAAAAGATGTTTTAGAGGTATCAAAAAACAAATTTCCCGTATTTATAGAGATAAAACCATTACTAAATAAAAAACTCTTATCTAAGTTAATCAGTGAGACTAAGAAATTTAAAGAATGTATTTTTATCTCCTTTAAGCATGAAAATATTCATAATCTTTTAAAAATTAATTCAAAAGTAAAATCTGGTTTATCGTTTTCCAATAAACACAGTGTTAAGTCGATTTTAAAATATGGGTTAAATAAAAAAATAAAATATCTAATATTAGACAAAAAGTTTTTAGATAATAAGAAAGTACAGTTGATAAGTAAGGAAAAATATTACTACACAATAAAAACTAGAAAAGAATTTTTAAAATATAATAAAAACAATAGTCTTATATTTGAAAATTTATGATTTATATTGCTTAAGATATTCCAATCTGCCAATTATCTCATCTCTATCAAGGTAGTAGCCTTGAAGATGACGATGACCTGAATTTGGATCAAAAGCTGTTCTGCCATGCAAAACACGTCTATTATTAAAAGAAAATATATCTCCTGGCCCTAGTCTAAATTTTATCTGAAACTTATCATCATGCAAAAGATTACCAAATCTGTGGTGAGCTTTATAAACTTTTTCCATTTGATCTGGATGGCAATCTAGAGCATCCATAGTTGCAACACTAAATCTAATATCATGAAAATCTTTATCTTTCGTTAAACTAATTGCTGGGGCATGAAAGCTTCGGTGAGATTCTTGAGTATAATCTTTATCTCTAAACTTTAGAGGTACAGAGATTAGTGTTTCAAAAATATCTTTTTCATTTTGTCTCAAATATTCAGCAACAGCAAAGCCATCAATTGCAGAAGAGTCTCCACCCTTTGCATCATTTACTAAACAATGTAAAAACTGATAACCAGGTGGTAATTCAAACCAAGGTAAGTCCATATGGTTTCTCAAAGCATGTGCTGTGTAAGCAGAATTATTTGGTTTTGGAATATTGATTACTTCAAAGGGGGTTTTAAAAAATGTTTCCCTTACATGACTTATTCTATGAAGAATTTCAAAACCTGATTTTTTTTCTGTTGGTGAATTTTTTACTATTGCTATACCTTTGTGATGCAATAGCTCTAACCATTTTATTAATCCTTCATCTGAATCGATCACTTCATCATGATCAATACATATTGATTCAAAATCGTTTTCTAATTTATTATCCCAGAGTTGATATGGTGAAACATATTCTTGTTTATTCTTAATGGTATAACAATTTTCTCTCAACCACTTAGGATCATAATAACTTGTGTGGTCACCCTCGCTCCACTCTATTTCTAATTTGCCATCTCCATTTAAGGAATATTTTTTGGGATTTATTTCTTTGGATACCTCTAGGATATTAAACATTCTATGTCTTGAGTCTTTATCATGTGCTGTAGGACAATTATCTCTTAACCACATGTAATTAAATTTACTTTCTTCACCATCGTTCCAAGTAACTTGTAAATAAGTGCTATTTTTTGTGATTTTAGAAATCAAATTCATAATAAATAATTATATAAAATCAAAAAAAATTTCAATTCAATTAATAGTTGAATTTAAAAAAGTTGTTTTATTGTTGATTTGCTTTGATGTACTAAAAGAACTACAATTTATATAAATGTCTAAAATCGAAATCAATAACGTATACAAAATTTTTGGTCCAAAACCCGAAAGCGTTCTTAAGATGGTACAAGAAGGGGCTACAAAAGAGGATGTTCTTGAAAAGACTGGACATACCGTTGGATTAGATAATGTATCCCTTAAAATTGAAGAAGGAGAAACATTTGTTTGCATGGGTTTATCTGGGTCAGGAAAATCTACATTAATTAGACATTTGAATAGATTAATTGATCCGACTGCTGGGGAAATTCTAGTAGAAGGTAAAGATGTTACCACTCTAAACAAAGAGCAATTAATCAAATTTAGAAGACAAAAAATGAGCATGGTTTTCCAAAGATTTGGTTTATTTCCTCATAAAACAGTTTTGCAAAATGTCGGATATGGACTCGAGATGCAAGGTATGGAGATTGACAAGAGAAATTCTGTAGCTATGGAAAAAATCGAGTCTGTTGGTTTGACCGGATTTGAAAATCAATATCCTGCACAACTTTCTGGAGGTATGCAACAGCGAGTAGGTCTTGCCAGAGCTTTGGCTACTGACACAGATATTATGTTAATGGATGAAGCTTTTTCTGCATTAGACCCTTTGATTAGAAGCGATATGCAGAAACAATTAATAGACCTCCAATCAGAATTAAAAAAGACAATAGTATTTATTACTCATGATCTTGATGAGTCATTAAGATTGGGAGATCATATTGGAATTTTGAATGCAGGTAAACTTGTTCAGGTAGGAACGCCTGTAGAAATTATAATGAAACCTGCTGATGAATATGTTGAGGCATTTGTTAAAGACGTTAATAGAACTAAAGTTATTAAAGCAAAAATTATAATGAAACCAGTAAATCAATCAGATGATATTGACAAATCAAACTTGATAAAAGTAGAAGAGGACCAATTTATAGAGGAATTTCTACCTCAAGTTGTTTGTAGTAATTCTAATTGTGAAGTAGTTGATAAGCAAGGGAATACTAAAGGCTATATATCAAATAAAGAATTGCAAGAATCGCTTTCAAACTCATAATTAGATTAAATAGTTATGAAAAAAAGTTTAAGTAACATTGTTAATTTAGATAAATATCCAATTCATGATTTAAAATCACAAAAGATTAAGAAAATAATTGAAAAATGTAAAACTGAATTAGACAGTGATAGCTGTTCGGTAATTCCTAATTTTATTTTACCGAATTCTTTAAATTTAATGAAGAAAGAATTAGAGCAACAGCTTAATGAAGTTTATATGTCTAAAGAAAGTATCAACGTATATCTTTATGCAAAAGACGACCCTACTCTTCCCAAAGATCACCCAAAAAGAATATTTATGGATAGATTTAATGGATACTTAAATTCAGATTGTTTTGCAAAAAATTCGGAAATGAAATTTTTATATGAAACCGAAGAATTATTAAAATTTGTATCTGCTTGCTTAGGAATTGCGCCTATATATAGATGGGCTGATCCTTTAGCCTGCCACGCATATAATGTAATGGAACCTGAAGGAATATTGCCTTGGCATTTTGATAGTTGTGAATTTACTTTAAGTTTAATGATTCAAAAACCAGAAGAAGGAGGAATATTTGAATATTGTCCTAACATAAGAGAACCCGGTAACGAAAAATTTGCTGATGTAAAGAAAGTCCTAGACGGAGATCGATCAAGAGTAAAACGACTTGAACTTGAACCTGGTGATTTACAAATATTTAAAGGTAGGTTTACTATGCATAGAGTAACTAAAATTAAAGGAAAAACATCACGTTTTATGTGCATACCTGCGTATGTATTGGATCCATGGAGAGTAAATACACCTGAACATTCAAAAGCAATTTATGGAAAAGTATTGCCCATACATTTAGAAAGAAATAAAGTTAGATCTGACGGATTAACAGATTAATGTCATATAATTTTAAAAATAAAAAAATAATTATCTCTGCTGGAGCCTCAGGAATTGGATGGGCAACAGCAAAAGAGTGTCTTGAAAAAGGCGCGAAGGTTTTTGTTTGTGATGTTGATAAAAAATCTATAAATAAATTAAAGAAAAATTCTTTGAATAATAAAAGATTATTTTCTTTTCATTGCGATGCCTCAAATGAAAATGATGTAATAAATTTTTTTAAAGAAATTAAAAAAAAAACACAAAAGATTGATGCACTAATTAATAATGTTGGGGTTGCAGGGCCAACAGGAACTATGGATAAACTTAAAACAAAAGATTGGGAACAAACTTTAAAGATAAATGTAATTAGTCATTTTATTTTTTCAAAATTAGCAATCCCAATGTTAAAAAAAAATAAAGGTGGCTCAATAGTTAATCTATCCTCTACAGCAGGTATATTTGGATTTCCATTAAGGTCTCCTTACTCAGCAAGTAAGTGGGCGGTAGTTGGAATGACAAAAACTTTAGCAATGGAATTAGGAAAGTTTAAAATTAGAGTAAACGCAATTTGTCCAGGGACTGTAAAAGGAGATAGAATGGGAAGAGTTATTAGAGACAAAGCTAAATTTTTAAAAATTTCAAAAAAAGCTGTTGAGAGTGAATTTGTTTCTATGACTTCTCTTAATACTTGGGTTTACGAAAAAGATATTGGTAAAATGTGTTGTTATTTAATATCTGATGAATCTTCTAGAATTTCTGGTCAAGTAGTTGGTGTTGATGGAAATACTTTAAGAATGCACTAGTGGTCTAAATATTTTCAATAAATTCTATTAAGTTATTTGCTATTTGCTCAGGAGCCTCTATCAAAAAAGAGTGTTTAACATCTGGTATAATAACTAATTTAGAATCTTTTATCTCATTTGACATTTTTTTGTTATGGAAAGGAGTGCATCCACCATCATTTTCTCCTGTCATAAATAGACAAGGTTTCTTTATATCTTTTAACCATGAGATCATCTCAGTTTCTGCATAAATTTTAAAAACATTTATAAACACATCTTTATCAGTATCTATTACCTGTTTTAATCGTCTAGATACTAGGTCCGGATTTTTTTCAATAAAATCGTCTGTAAACCATCTGTTGGTCAGATTATTTAATGTTTGTTCAACTCCCTTATTTTTTAGATCTGAAATGACATTCCACACTTTTTGTTTATCTTCATGAGATCTACCTGCAACTGTTGACAATAAACCTACTGACAAAACTCTTTCAGGAAACTTTTTAGCATAAGCAGGGGCAATCATGCCCCCTAAAGAATGTCCCATAAAATGGGCTTTTTGGATATTTGTCTTTTCTCTTACTCTTTCTAGATCTAATACAAGGTCATCTAAATTAAAATCTTTATTATCTACAGGTGATTTTCCATGCCCTCTTAAATCATATGTCACTACTGTAAACATAGTTTTAAGTTTTGGAGTTATAAATCTCCATGCATCTTCTGCACCTCCAACTCCATGAGTTAAAAATATTGCCGGTCCTGAACCTGTAACTGAGTAATTGCAATCTATGATGCTCATAGATATTTAAGCTACTTGTATATTTGATTTTTTAAAATATGGGATTACGTTTTCACCAATTCTATACATTGACTCTATTAGGTCTTCTTGTGATTGTCCAAAACTTGAACTAAGAATTACCTCATCAACTCCTGCTTCAGCATAAACGCTAAGTTTATCAATCATTTCATTTAAAGGGCAAATTAAAAGATTTTCTTTTAGTTCTTCTAAAGTTTGTTTTCTTGGTAAAGCTTCAATATTACCCTCTTTTACCTTGCCTGGTCCTGTAAACATATTATCAAATCTTTTGTAATATTCGTAAGCAAGTTTTGTTTTCTCTCTAGCTTCATTTTCATCTTTTGCTAAGTAAGCCATTCGTTGCATTGAAAGTTTAAGTAACTTACCTTTTTCACCTAGTTGAATGCAACCTTCTTTAAATGCATTAACTCTATTTAATAAAAGATCTTTTGTTCCTGATAATACTGTTGATTGAACATGAAATCCTCTTGAAGCTGCATCTTTTATACTTTCTAAATTCATTGCAGCAACCATGATTGGTATTGGATTGCTTATGGGTCGAGGCATTATGGTTAATGGTTCGAAGTCATAGTATTTTCCTTTATATGAAACATCTTTATTTTTTAATAACAATTGTAGAACGTCTAGAGACTCTACAAATTTTTCTTTCGATTGTTCTATTGGTGTACCTAGTCTTTTCATTTCCCACGGAAATGCTCCTCTTCCTACACCTAAAATTAATCTTCCGTCAGTTAAAATATCGGCAGTAGCTACTTCACCAGCATATGTTCTCATATCGTGTAGAGGCAAAACAACTATACCTGTTGTTATTTTAATATTTTTTGTAATTGATGCAATTTTTACAGCCATCTGCAATGGTGATGGCATCATTAGTAAGTTTATTAAATGATGCTCTGGTATTGACACAGTTGCATAACCAAGTTTTTCAGCAGTCACACATTCTTCAAGCATATTTTTAAAATGCTGCTTTGAACCAATGCTTGTATCTGGCATGTAACTTGTTAAAAAATGATTAAAATCCATGTAACTAAATTACCATTTTAAGTTTTCTTTAGATATCTATTTTCTAATTTTATTTTCATATTTTTTTCTAAGATTTTGAAGTTCAACTAAATACTCATCTCTTATATTTGACAATTGATTGATTGATTTTCCTTTTGCTTGCTTTTTTGTACCAGAAATCAATCTTTCTGAGAGCTTTTTTGACAACTTTGGCGCTTTAAGCTTAGTCCAAGGGAGTTTTAATGCAGGCCCAAATTGTTCAAGCATATGTTTCATTCCGGCTTTTCCTCCTGCTAAATGAAAAGTTAAAAATGTTCCCATTAATGAGTATCTTAAGCCTGGACCGTCCTCAATAGCTCTATCTAAATCTTCTGTTGAGGCATACCCGTCATTTATAATATGAAGTGCTTCTCTCCACAAAGCTTCTTGAAGTCTATCAGATAGATAGCCTGGTAGCTCCTTTTTAAGTGTAATTGGGTTCATTGAGATCGATTTATAAAATTTATTTGCCAAATTTAATGATTTAGAACTAGTTTTTTTTCCTGGTACTATTTCAACTAAAGGTAGTAAATAAACAGGATTAAACGGATGGGCAATGATACCCCTTTCATTATTTTTACATTTTGAAAAAATTTTTGAGGGTAATAATCCAGATGAGCTAGAAGATATCAAGACCTCAGGTTTACAATTATTAGAAATTTTACTTATTAATTGAGTTTTAAGTTTATAGTTTTCAGGAGCACATTCTTGAATTAGGTCTGCATCTTTAACAGCACTCTCTAATGAAGAAAAAAATTTTAAATTATTTAAATTTATTTTTTTTTTATTAAATAATTTTTTTACAAATGGTATGGCTCTTTTTATTTCTTGGATTAAATTATTTCTTTGAATTAAATTTTTATCGTATGCTAAAACTTTTATGTTGTGAGCCAAAAGTCTTATTGTCCACCCTACTCCAATTACACCTGTGCCAATTACTGCAACTTTTTTAATTCTGGACATTACTTGTGTTTAACAAGCTTTAGTTTTTTCCTTGTTTCTTCTGCAGTCATTATTGATGCTCCAAGATCAGTAACAATTCTAATCGCTTTGTCAACTAACTGAGCATTGGTTGCAAGTTTACCTTTTGATATATACAAATTATCTTCTAAACCAACTCTTGGGTTTCCGCCCATAACAACTGTTTGTGCCACAAAAGGCATTTCATTTTTTGATATAGCAAAACCTGACCAAACCCCTTGTTCTGGCATTATATCTTTCATAGCTTGCATCGCTAAAGGAGTGGCTGGGGCTCCCCAAGGAATACCTAAACACATTTGGAACATTGGAGGATCATCTAGCAAACCCTCTTTGTATAATTGAGAGCCGAACCACATATTTCCTAAATCGAATGCCTCTATCTCTGGTTTAACTTTAATTTCCTGCAACTTTTTTGCAGCTTTTCTTAAATCATTAGGAGTATTAACTGTAATAACTGAACCATCACCAAAGTTTAATGTTCCAGCATCTAATGTGCAGATTTCTGGCAAGAATTGTTCTGCATTAGCTATTCTTTCCATAACATTTGCCATGTCGGTCATAGGGCCAAAATCTAGAGGATTTTTTCCTTGTCCAATATCTAAATCACCACCCATCCCTGTTGTTAAATTTAAAATTACATCGGTTTCACTTGATCTAATTCTATCAACTACTTCTTTATATAATTCTAGCCTTCTACTTGGTGTTCCATCCTCTTCTCTTACATGAATATGTGCAATTGCTGCTCCAGCTTTTGCTGCCTCTATTGCTGATTTAGCTATTTGTTCTGGAGTTTTAGGTAAGTCAGGGTGTTTGCTTGCAGTATCTCCTGAACCTGTTACAGCACATGATACAAAAACGTTGTTGTTCATAATTTATTTTTCAACTATATTTTAAAATCATGCAAATGGAAATATCAGAATTACAGAAGGATTTAGCTGCAACTTTTAGATGGACAGCTAGACTTGATATGCATGAGGGTGTTGCAAACCACTTTAGTGCATGCATACCTGGTACATCTGATTTTTACTGTAATAAAGCAGGTATTCATTTTAGTAGAATTAAGGCTAGTGATCTAATCTTAGTAACTAAAGAAAACAAAGAAGAGTTAAAGAATAAGCCAGACGTTATTGATCCGACAGCCTTGTATATCCATGGTGCAATTCACGAAAAAGCTCCACACGCAAGATGTATTTTTCATGTCCATTCCAAATATGCAACTGCTCTTTCTACTCTAAAAGACCCAGTCTTGAAACCAATAGATCAAAATACAATGATGTTTTATAATAGAGTTTCTACATATACTGAATTTGGAGGTTTAGGTCTTGAAGATGAGTCAATTAAAATGGCAAATTCCCTTGGAAATAAACAGCACATGTTACTGGCAAATCATGGAATTTTAACAACAGGAGAAACTGTTGCAGAAGGTTTTAATTCACTTTATTATTTTGAGAGAGCGGCACAAACATATCTTACAGCTCTTTCAACAAACCAAGAACTTAATGTAGTCAGCCATGAAGTTGCAGAGAAAACTGCAGAAGAACATGCAAACTTTCCAACTGACTTTCCCAATCTATTTTTATCCCAAATAAGATTAATTTTAGATAAAGAAGAACCTGATTATAAAAATTAAATGGACTTGGACAAATTAAAAGTAAGAAGAAGTTTTATTTTTACACCTGGACTTCATCCTGAAATGTTTCCCAAAGCAATTGCATCAGGTGCAGATATGGTTTGTATTGAATTAGAAGATGGGATAGCAATTAATGATAAAGCAGAAGCTAGAAAAAATACTATAGAGGCACTAAAAACTCTCGAAGTAAAAAATGATGTAGAGTTAGTTGTAAGACTTAATAATCAAAGAACAAAGTTTGGTCTTTTAGATCTAGAAGCTTTCATATCTAGCAAAATAAATCTAAAGGCTATCATGTTGCCAAAGGTTAAAACTCCAGACGAAATAACGTTTATAGATGATCTTTTAACAGACTGTAATTTAAACACGGATCTTCATGTTATAATGGAAACAAATGAGGCTTTAGAAAATATTTATAATATTGCTCATGCCAGTAAAAGAATAGTTGCTCTATATTTTGGTGGAGTTGATATGGCAGCTGAGCTTAGAGTTGAAAATAAATGGGAAAATCTGGTTCATGCAAGATCTAAGTTAGTTCATGCAGGTGCAAGTGTTGGTATAGATGTGATAGATGTACCTTATTTAGACTTAGAGAATATGGAAGGAATGAAAAAAGAAGCTGAACAAGTAAGAAATTTAGGTTTTACTGGAAAAGGCTCCATTCATCCAAAACAAATTAAAATTTTAAATGAGGTATTTACGCCACCTCAAGATGAGATTACCAAAGCTAAAAAAATTTTAGAAGAATTTAATAATTCAAATACAGGTCTAGTAGTCATAGACGGTAAACTAATAGAAAAGCCTGTCCTTAGAGAGATGAAAAGGAAAATATTGATAGCAGATAAAATAAATAAAGTTTAAATTAAATTATGTCATTTCATCTTGCCACTAGAAAAGTTATTAAGGAATGGACAGACTACAATGAACATATGAATATGGCATACTATGTTCTAATTTTTGATCAGGCATGGGAAACAATGCTTAATAAGTTTCATATGGGTGGTTCAAATGCACAAATTAATAAAAGAAGCACTATGGTTGTAGATACGAGAACTACCTATGACAATGAAGTCAAAGAAAATGATGAAGTAGATGTTTATTGCACCTTCTTTGATCATGATAAAAAAAGATTACATTTAAAATGCGAAATGTATGAAAAGAAGTCAAAAAAACTTGCCGCAACTATTGAAAGCCTGTCGCTTTATATTGATCTGGATAAAAGAAAGGTTACAGAATTTGAACAAGATAAAATCCAAATAATGGATGACTTTATAAATAAAAATAAGGTTTCTTTTAACTCAGAAAATTTAGTGTTTTCTGGTAAGCTAAAAAAATAAGTTATGGAAATTAAACTTTTGTCAGGAGCACTAGGTGCAGAAATAACAGGGAT
>CABYFX010000002.1 GCA_902518395.1 uncultured Pelagibacteraceae bacterium
ATATCAAAGTGGAAGATGAAAGTGGAAAAGATTATGGATATAGAGCCCAATAGTTTTAAACCATCTCCAAAAATAAGAAGTTCATTATTAAAATTTACACCTCAAAAAAATTTTTACAATTTCAGAGATCCTAAAAACCTAGAACACATTACTAATATTTTTTTTAGCCAAAGACGTAAAATGATAAAAAAGATCAGGACAGGAAGAAAGAGGCTAAATTAATTCACGACAAAATTAAAAATAAACAATATGAAATTAAAAAACTAAGTACTGAGAATAATGAACTTTATGGATCTGTTAAACCTACAGAAATATCTAAAGTTTTGGAGGAAATAGATCAAGTTAAAATTAATCCTTCTTTAATACAACCCTCTAAAGAAATTAAATCTATCGGTGATTTTGATGTTTATATAAACTTACATTCAGAAGTTCAAACTCAGATTGTAATTAAAACTATTTCACAAGAAGAAATAAAATAATTATACATATTTTTCCACATTAATAATTAAGATTTATTTTTTTCTTACTATATTATAAATATTAAATGTGTCTCAATCTTTAAATATAGTTAAAAATAAACTAAATGAACTTCCTAATAATATAGAGGCTGAACAATCAGTCATTGGGTCTATATTGTTGTCTAATGAAATATTTGATGAAATTAGTCTATTAATTTCGAGTAAAAATTTTCACGATCCAATGCATCAAAAAATTTTTGGTGCGATTGAAAGTTTAATTTACAAGGGTATGTTAGCAAATCCAATAACTCTTAAAAATCACTTCGAAAATGAAAAAGATGAGCTAAATATTCCTGAATACTTAGTTAAGATTACAAAATTTTCTACTTCATCAAGACAAAGCATAGAATATTCAAAACTGATTTATGATTTGTATGTTAAGAGAGAACTTATAAAAATTTCTGATAACATAATTGATACAGCAAAACTAAATGATTTGAATAATGATGGGCAGCAAATTATAGAAAGTTTTGAAAAATCCCTGTTTGATTTAGCTGAAAAAGGTTCTTTTAGTTCATCTATCGTAAAATTTGATGAAGCAATGAAACAAACCATAGAAATGGCGTCAAATGCTTATCGAAATGAAGAAGGAATTGTAGGAGTTCCTTCAGGCTTGAGAGATCTCGATGATAGGTTAGGTGGTATGCATAAATCAGATTTAATAATTATTGCGGGTAGACCTTCTATGGGTAAAACTGCATTAGCTACAAATATAGCTTTTCACGCTGCGAAAGATATTCAAAATAAAGGAGAAAAATCTTGTATAGCTTTTTTTTCTTTAGAAATGTCCTCAGAGCAATTATCAACAAGAATTCTTGCAGAACAATCAAGAATTAAATCTAATGATATAAGACGTGGAAAAATATCAGAGGAACAATTTGATAAATTTATAGAAACCTCAAAAAATATAGCTGAGCTTCCTTTATATATTGATGAAACTCCAGCGATTTCCATTGCAGCACTTAGTAATAGAGCGAGACGAATAAAAAGAATTCATGGACTAGATATGATTGTTATCGACTATATTCAGTTAATGAGAGGAACGAACTTTAAAGACGGAAGAGTTCAAGAAATTTCTGAGATAACACAAGGACTGAAAGCTCTTGCTAAAGAATTATCAGTTCCTGTATTGGCACTCTCCCAGTTGTCAAGGGCAGTTGAACAAAGAGATGACAAAAAGCCTTTATTATCAGATCTAAGAGAATCAGGATCAATTGAACAAGATGCAGATGTCGTGATGTTTGTTTTCAGAGAGGCGTATTATTTAAAAAATAAAGAGCCAAGACCTGCAACTGTTGAACATGCAGAATGGCAGGCAAAAATGAATGAAATTTCTCATTTAGCTGAACTTCTTATACTAAAGCAAAGACATGGTCCAACTGGTACTATAATGCTTGAATTTGAGGAAATGTTTACCAAATTTAAAGATATTCAAAATAATTAATATAAATTATAAAAGCTAATACTAAATGTTAGCTAATTTTTATCAAAAAAATATTATTGAAAAACCAAAACCAATTATTTCAATATTGTTGATTATATTGATTACTGCATTTTACTTTTCTAAAGACTTTAGGTTAGATGCTAGTTCAGAAACACTATTATTAGAAAATGATCCCGATCTAAAATATCTTAATGAAATAAATAAGAGATATGGTGCTAAGGAATTTTTAGTACTCACCTACTCTCCGAATAGTAAAATGAATTCGGAGAAATCAATTAAAAGTCTTTCTAAATTAAAAAATGAGCTAAAATCATTAAACTGGGTTCATAATGTAGTTACACTTTTAGATGTTCCCTTATTAGAGGCAACAGATGATAGTTTAATTGAACGTATTCAAAATTTTAAAACGTTAACAAGTAAGAATATAGATAAAGACCGTGGATTTAATGAAATCTTAAATAGTCCAGTATTTAGGAACTTTGTAATTAGCGAGGACGGAAAAACAAGTGGTATCATTGTATATATAAAACCAAATAAAACAGATAAAGAGATCAAGACTGAAAGAGAATTAGAGGTTTATAAAGATAAAATTAAAAAAGAGCGACATCAAAATATTTTAGAAATTAGAGAGGTTATAAAAAATCATAATCAAAATACGCAGATTTTTCTCGGCGGTATTCCGATGATAGCTGATGATATGATGACTTTTATAAAAAATGATATTGTAACTTTTGGTATTGGTGTATTAGTTTTTATAATTTTAACACTTTGGTATGTATTCAGAAAAATTATTTGGATAGTAATTCCAATATGTAGCTGTTTTTTTTCTGTTGTATTTATGACAGGTTTTCTGGGTTTTGTTGGATGGAAAGTTACAGTAATTTCATCAAACTTCATTGCTTTAATGCTAATTCTAACAATGGCAATGAATATTCACATGAGTACCAGGTTTTTACAATTAAACAAACAGTTTCCAAGAAAGAAAAAAATTCAAATTTTAATTTTGACAACAAGAAAAATGATTTGGCCAATATTTTATACTGTCTTAACAACAATATGTGCTTTTATGTCATTAATCTTTAGTGAAATAAAACCAATAATCGATTTCGGATGGATGATGACTTTTGGATTAATAACCTCGTTAATAATTACATTCACACTTCTCCCTACACTGTTAAGTTTTGTTCAGAACTCAAATGTTGCATTAACTGAGGAAAAAGACTCTAAAATAACTGGCTATTTAGGAATATTAGCAGTTAAAAATAAAAATTACATATTTTATTTAACTGGGATAATTATATTTTTAAGCATATTTGGTATCTCAAAATTAGAAGTTGAAAATAGTTTCATTAATTACTTTGATAAAAATACTGAGATTTATAAAGGTATGAAGTTAATAGACGAAAAACTGGGTGGAACAACTCCGCTAGAAGTTATTTTAAAATTTCCAAAAGATGGAGATGAAGAAACTGATAGTGAGAATGATTGGGGTGATGAGGATGAAAATGATAATAAATATTGGTTTACAAAAGATAAAATTAATAAAATAACTCGGGTTCACAATTATTTAAATGATATTGATGCTGTTGGTAAAGTTTTATCCTTTTCATCAATAATCGAAGTTGCAACAAAATTAAATAATAATAAGCCACTTGGAACTTTGGAAATGGGAGTTCTGTATACTAAAATTCCAGATAATATTAAAAAAGAAATAGTAGACCCATATATATCTATAAAAAATTCTGAAGCTAGAATAAGTTTAAGAATAAAAGATTCTTTGGATGGATTAAGAAGAAATGATCTGATTAATAAAATTAAATTCGATCTAGAGAATAAGTTAAATATCAAGAAAGATGAGTTTAAATTAGGAGGTGTCCTTATATTATTTAATAACTTACTTCAAAGCTTATTTAAATCTCAAATTTTAACTCTTGGTTTTGTGATGGTTGGAATATTTGCAATGTTTCTAATTCTTTTTAGAAATATTAAAATTTCACTTATTGGAGTGATACCAAATTTTATTGCAGCTTTTTTTATTTTGGGAATTATTGGTTTGGCAGGTATCCCCTTGGATATGATGACAATTACAATCGCTGCTATCACGATTGGTATAGCTGTAGATAATAGCATACATTATATTTATAGATTTAGGGAGGAGCTTACTAAAATAAAAGATTATAATAAAACACTTAAATATTGTCATTCAACAGTAGGAGTAGCGATACTAAATACATCTATTACAATTGTATTTGGATTTTCTATTTTGGTTTTATCTAATTTTATTCCAACTATATATTTTGGAGTCTTTACTGGGATAGCAATGTTATTGGCTATGATATCAGTTTTAACATTATTACCATCTTTACTTTTAGTGCTCAAACCTTTTAAGATTAAATAATTAATGGAAGTTGTAAAAGATTTTTTTACTGATCTGTATGCCTTTGATATTATTTATTTGGTTTTCACAGTACTATCCTTGATTACATGCACAAAAAAGGGCTTTTTGTTGAGTATTTTGTCAGCCTCTAAATGGCTTTTAGCTTATGTAGTTACTCTATTTCTATTTCCAAAAGTAAAACCATTCTTCGAAGATATAATAGATAGTGAATATGTGCTTGATCTAGCAGTTGGTCTAGGATTATTTATAATAATTATTTTTTTAATTTTATTAATAAATAAAGGAATTAATAGAGCAGTCACATACTCTGGATTAGGGAACTTGGATAGAATCTTTGGTTTCTTTTTTGGATTTGTGAGGTCTTACGTTATTGTTGTGTGTATCTATACAACTATAAATATCGTCTATAACCACAAAAAATGGCCAATTAATTTAGAGGAAGCTTTTACATATGGATGGGTTGAAAAAGGTAGTAACTACCTTATAAAAGAATTTCCTGATAAAAAAGATTATGAAGAAACCAAAGAAAAAGTTCAAGATATATAATCCTAAGATTAAGGAAGAGTGTGCAGTATTTGGAATAAGCAATTCCAATGATGCCTCAACCCTTACAGCTTTAGGTCTTCATGCACTTCAACATAGGGGTCAAGAGGGTTGTGGTATTGTTTCATATGATGGGGAAAAATATCACTCAGAAAAAAGATTTGGGTTAGTTGGTGATAATTTTAATGATGAAAAAGTTTTTAAAAAACTTCCTGGAAGATATGCAATCGGTCATAATCGATATTCAACAACAGGAGGAACCGCTTTAAGAAATGTACAACCTTTTTTTGCTGATACTAACGCAGGTGGTATTGGTGTTGCGCATAATGGTAATCTTACTAACGCTATAACACTAAGAAACAAGCTAGTACAGGATGGAGCGATATTCTATACAACATCGGATACTGAAACAATTGTTCAATTAATTGCTAAATCAAAAAGAGGAAAAACGATAGATAAAATCATAGATGCTATATTCCAAATTCAAGGTGGTTATGCACTTGTGATGATGACACAAAATACACTAATAGGTGTAAGAGATCCTTACGGAATTAGACCATTAGTAATAGGTAAATTAAAAAACTCATATGTATTTGCCTCTGAAACTTGTGCGTTTGATATTATTGGAGCAAAATTTGTAAGAGAGGTTGAAAATGGAGAAATTGTTTACATTGAAAATGATGAGTTAAAAAGTATTAAACCATTTCCACCAAAAAAGATTAGACCTTGTGTATTTGAATACATTTATTTCTCTAGACCAGACAGTATCTTAAACGGTAAAACTGCATACGAATACAGAAAGAATTTTGGACAACAATTGGCAAAAGAGGATAAAATAGAAGCTGACTTAGTCGTGCCTGTCCCAGACTCAGGGAACGCTGCAGCACTTGGATATGCTGAAGAAAAAGGTCTAAAATTCGACCTAGGTTTAATTCGAAACCATTATGTTGGTAGGACTTTTATTGAGCCCTCTCAACAAATTAGAAGTTTGGGAGTTAAGCTAAAATTGAATCCAAATATCTCAGTAATAAAAAATAAGAGGATTATTTTAGTTGATGACTCACTAGTAAGAGGTACTACATCGTCAAAAATAGTAAAAATGTTATACGATTCTGGAGCAAAAGAAGTTCACGTGAGAATAGCAAGTCCTGAAATTAAGTTTCCTGATTTTTACGGAGTTGATACACCAACAAAAAAAGAACTTTTAGCAGCAAACAAATCTACAGCTCAAATATGTGAATTCATTAAGGCAAAATCATTAAAATTCCTAAGTTTGAATGGTTTATATTTAGGAATGGGATTTGAAAAAAGAAATGAAAATTATCCACAATTAACAGATCATCACTTTACTGGCGAATACCCTATAAAAATAATAGATGAGCTTGGCGAAGATAAAGTAACCCAACTTTCTTTATTGAGCACCGCATCAAATAATTAAAATGAAAAAAGTAAGTTTTACAGAAATGAAGAATGGTACTAAAGAAGACTATCAACTTTTAGAAAAATTAGAAAGTCAGTATGAAAGAAAAACTGCAGATAGAATTTTAGATTATTTAGCTTCACAAACTACTACCCTTGAAGGTTATCAAATAACAAGACTAGAACACTCTTTGCAAGCAGCTACAAGAGCATATAAGAATGGAGAAAATGAAGAAATGGTTGTAGCAACATTATTACATGATCTTGGAGATGTGTTAGCTCCAATGAACCATTCTCAATACGCGGCATCATTAATTAAACCTTATGTTTCAGAAAAAACTTATTGGATTATTTTACATCATGGTCTATTTCAAACTTATTATTCTGCAGAACATTTAGGTGGAGATAAAAATGCAAGAGAAAAATATAAGGATGCAGAACATTATCAAGCAACAATAGATTTTTGCGAAAAGTATGATCAATCTTCATTTGATCCAAATTATAAGTCAATGACTTTAAAAGATTTTGAGCCAATGGTTAGGAATATTTTTTCAAGAAAACCTTACTACCATCATTAAATTGTCTAATATTTTAAAAAACGAAAAAAGTCCTTATCTCCAACAACATAAAGATAACCCAGTTGATTGGTTTCCTTGGAATAAAGAAAGCTTAGATAAAGCAAAAAAAGAAAAAAAACCTATATTTTTAAGTGTAGGGTATGCAAGTTGTCATTGGTGTCATGTTATGGCTCATGAGAGTTTTGAAAATGAAGAAACTGCCAAACTAATGAACGAAAAGTTTATTAATATTAAAGTTGATAGGGAGGAAAGACCTGATTTGGATTATGTATTTCAAAAAAGCTTATCAATACTAACTGGAGCTCAAGGTGGATGGCCATTATCAATGTTCTTAGACGAAAATGGTGTACCATTTACAGGTGGAACGTATTTCCCTCCCAAAGAAATTCAAGGAAGACCTGACTTTAAAAAAGTCCTAAATAATGTGCATAAAGTGTACAACGAAAATAGAGGGAAAATTTTAGCTCAAGCACCTCAAGTTAAAGAAATATTCTCAAAAATTAATCAAAGATCTGCAGTTTTAAATCAACCTTTGGAGCCATTTGTTGAAAAAATTATTAATTATTTAGATGAAAAAAATGGAAGTTTCAAAGGAGCCCCAAAGTTCCCTCAATTTTATCTATTTGATGCAATGTTTTACTTTTATTTGAAGACCAAAAAGAAAAACTATTTTAAACCTGTTGAAATTTTGCTCAATAATCTTTGTTCCAAAGGTATTTATGATCATTTAGAAGGAGGAATTTCAAGATATGCTGTTGATGAAAAATGGATAATTCCTCACTTTGAAAAAATGCTTTATGACAATATCCAATTTATTGATCTCTTAACTAAATTTTATCAAAATACAAAAAATGGTTATTTTAAAAATAAACTTTTACAAACAATTCAATATTTTAATAATGAATTTAAAAACAAAGAACAATTATATGGTTCAGCATATGATGCTGATAGCGAAGGTGTTGAAGGAAAATATTATGTTTGGTCGTATGAAGAATTAAAAAATCTTTTAAAAGAAGACATTAAATTACTAGAAAATAATTACGAAATTTCGGAGAGCGGTAATTTTGAAGGTAATAACATTTTGGTGGAAAAAAATTTAATACCTGATGAGGATAAAAATAAGCTGGACCAAATAAAAAATAAATTACTTAATATTAGAAGAAAAAGAATAAAACCATTTTTTGATGATAAATCGCAAACTGATTTAAATGCATATATGCTCCAAGTTCTTCTCAAAACTTCAGTAAATTTAGATGATGAAAATTTAAAAAGTAAGACGATAGAAACAATTGAAATATTAAATAAAAAATTGCATCAAAAAATTATTCATTGTTATGAAAATAAAGAAATAGAAACTTTTCTTGAGGACTATGTATATTATGCTTTACTCATGATAACGCTATATGAAGTTAATGCTGATAAAAAAGCTTTAGAAAAATCAATAGAAATAATGAATGATACTTGGGAATTATTCTTTAATAAAGAAACGCAGCTGTTCCAGAAAAATATTATTAAAGATAATGATTTGTTTACAAGTCCACTAGACTTAAATGATAGCAATATACCAAATGGTAATAGTGTTTATCTACTAATTTCAAATAAATTATATTCAATTACAAATGATAAAATATGGTCTGAAAGAAATAATGTTCTTAAAAAATCATTTCATCAGGTCTTAAACTCTTATTATTCACAAATGTTTAGTTTTATAAAAACACTAGATATTTGCGATAATAGCTTATCATTCACATTCCATGGAACATCTCAATCTATAAAAGAAATGCAGCTTTATTTACAAAAAGAATATTTAGGGGTTGCAACATTTGTTTACCAATTAAATAATGATACAAAACCTAGTGTTATTATATGTAAAAACCAAACTTGTTCTAACAAATTAACTAACATAAGCGAAGCTGTTGAATATCTAAGTAAGAGTGATTAAATCATTAATATGAATAAAGATAACATAATAGATCATTTTAATTCGGGAATTAAGGAGCCTATAAATTCCAAAATAGGCGTTGAGCACGAAAAATTTCTTTTCTACAAGAAGAATAATAAAAGAATTAATTATTCTACAATTAAAGAGATTTTCAAAATTTTATATGAATTCGGTTGGAAACCATCTTATGAAGGTGAGAATGTAATAGCATTAAACAAAGATAACAAAAGTATAACTTTAGAACCAGGTAATCAAATTGAGCTTGCTGGTGCTCAATTAACTAATATTCATGAAGTTTGCTCTGAAGCTAATAATTATTTGTTTGAACTTAAACAAGTTGTTGAAAAATTAGATTTAAAAATAGTAAGTGCTGGATTTGATCCAATATCTAAGTTGTCTGAAATTCCAAACAATCCTAAAAAAAGATATGAAGTAATGACAAAGGATATGCCTAAAGGTGGGTCACTAAGTTTAGATATGATGTATAGAACATCTGGGACACAGTTAAATCTAGACTATACTTCTGAAAATGATTTTTTAAAAAAGTTTAAATTAGCAAATAGCTTAGTGCCATTAAGCATTGCACTTTTTGCAAACTCATCAATTGTTGAGAAAAAAGATAGTAAATATTTATCATATCGATCAAAAGTATGGCAAGAAACATCAAGGGGTGGCCTTCCAGAAATTTTTTTAGAAAATGTTGATTTTGAAAAATATGCTGATTTTGTAATAGATTACCCAATACTATTTATAAAAAGTGGTGATAAATATTTACCAGGTAAAAATTATAAATTTTCTGATTATATGAATGGTAATATTCACGAAATAAATAAATCTTTACCAAGTATTGACGATCTTGGATTGCATTTAAGTACTATATTTACAGAGAATAGATTAAAACAATATATTGAATTAAGATCTATGGATACTTGTGGTTGGGACTGTATCTGCGCTGGACCTGCTTTTTTTACTGGACTTTTATATGGTAATTTAGACGAAGCATTAGAATTTATTTCAAAATGGGAAAAGAAAGATTTATTGAATGCCTATAAAGATGCACCTATGAAAGGACTTGATACAAATTTGATGGGTAAAGATATGATTTATTGGATCTCTAACTTGTTAAAAATTGCTAAAAAAGGCTTAGAAAAGAGAGAATTTATTGGAAAAAGCGGTACAAACGAAACTAAATACTTGGAACATCTAAATAAGATTATCAATAATAAAGAAACAGTCGCCAGTCATGTTATAAATAAATTCTCTAGATTTCAAAATTTAGAAGATTTATATGACAAATAAAATAATAGGCATACAAGGTGATAAATTAGATAAAATAAATATATCTTCTGATACATCAATATTTTTAGCGCATGAAGCTCAGAAATTAGGATATAAAATATTTTATTATACTCCTTCAAACTTATCCATCATCAAAAATAAAACATATGCAAATGGGGTATTTGTAAAATTTAATTATGAGAAAAAAAAATTTTATAAAATTTATAAAAAACAAAAAATTTTCGTTGAAAATCTTAAATTTATTTTAATTAGACAAGACCCTCCATTTAATTCTGAATATTTAATAACAACTCTTATTTTAGATGGCTTAAAAAAAGTAAAAGTAATAAATAATCCAACTGCTATCAGAAATGTATCGGAAAAACTGTACTCAAAATATTTTGTTAAATTTATGCCAAATACTTTATTTTCAAATAATATTGATGAAATAAAGAAGTTTTATAAACAAAATAAAAGTATGATTATGAAACCTATTAATGGGTATGGAGGTAACCAAATTCACCTCATTAAAAATAAGTTTAATAGAAAACTTATTATAAATTTTTTAAATAAAAATGGTCATTCTATGTTTCAAAAATTTTTAAAAAATATATCAAAAGGAGATAAAAGAGTTTTTATTATTAATGGTAGAGTGTGTGGTGCAATTTCAAGAGTTCCTAAAAAAGGTTCATATTTGAGTAATATGAGTAAGGGGGCTGTGCCTAAGCTGACCGAACTTACAAAAAAAGAAATAAAAATTTCAAAACTTGTTGGAAAAAAATTAAAGAAAGATAATATTTATTTTGCTGGAATTGACTTCATAGATCAGAAACTAAATGGGGATATTAATGTTACTTCTCCTACTGGATTAAAAACGTACTATGACCTTTCTAAAATTAATCTTGCTAAGATATTTTGGAAGGGTTTAAGAGCTTGAATAAATTATCAGATCAAAAAAAAGGTTCGCTACTAGCCTTTGTTGCTGTGATGTTCATTACACCTGATTCATTACTTATCAGGCTTTCAAATATCGAAACATGGGGAATGCTTTTTTATAGAGGAGCCATACCTTTCTTTATAGTCTTAATTGGACTACTATTATTTTATAGGAAAAATTTTATTAATGCTTTTTTTAAAGTTGGTACAGTTGGTATATTTTACGCAATTAGCTTTTCTATTTGCAACATCACTTTCATTGTCTCTATTCAAAATACTAACGTAGCCAATACTTTAATTATGATTGCTTTAGCCCCAATGCTTTCAGCAATACTTGGGGCAATATTCTTAAAAGAAATGCCTAGTAAAGGGACTTGGATCGCCATTTTCATTACATTTCTAGCGGCTTTATTTATTTTTTATGACTCGCTGCAAGTTGGTAATCTTTTTGGGAATATAATGGGATTTGTTACAGCTGCTGGATTAGCTGTAAATGCAGTCCTTATTAGATATGCCAAGGACAGAGATCTTTTGCCTTCTGCTGTAATGGGTAAATTAGGAGTTGCAGTATTTGCTTTCTTTTTTGTTGAAAACTTTAATTTAATTGGAACTGATCAAATTTACATACCAATAATGTGTATTATTTGTGTTGCCCTACCTTTTGTTTTGGTAACAATTGCACCAAGATTTATACCAGCAGAAGAAGTAAATCTATTTTTCTTATTAGAAACAATAATAGGTCCAATTTGGGTTTGGTTAGTTGTTAAAGAGCAGCCTACTTTGGAGACGATCATTGGAGGTGCCGTGATCATAATCACTTTAGGCATCCACTCATTTATTAAACTAAGAGAGCCTGAAAAAATTATTAATTAATTTCTTGATTTAATATCAAATCATCCATAGATAGCAAAATTATGGAAAAGATACTTAAAAATTCCTGGGCATTATTCACAGGCATGGGTCTAATTATGATAGCTCATGGCTTTCAAGTTTCTTTACTTGGAGTAAGAGCAGTTCATGAAAGTTTTAGCTTGACAGCAACTGGTTTTATGCTGTCTGGTTATTTTGTAGGCTATTTTATAGGAGCAAAAACAGTTCCAATTTTAGTTTCAAGAGTTGGACATATTAGAGTATTTGCTGCTTTTGCATCAATTGCTTCTATCGTTGTTTTAGTCCACTCTATAATCGTCAATCCATTTACATGGTTTCTATTAAGGATTGCCTCAGGTTTTTCAATGGTATGTTTATATACAATTGCTGAAAGCTGGTTAAACGACCGAGCAAGCAATAAAAATAGAGGAAGTGTTTTATCAATTTATATGATCGTTCTTTATGGATCTATGGCGATTGGAATGTTTTTTTTAAACTTCAGTAAGCCAGAAAATTTTCAGCCATTTATACTTGTTTCTTTATTCATGTCCTTATCACTTGTTCCGATATTATTAACTAAGAAAAAACCACCAAAATTTAAAAAAATTATTGGAATGAAAATTAAAGAACTTTATGAAGCCTCTCCCTTTGGAATGGTAAGTGCTCTTTTATGTGGAATTTGTCATTCTGCAATGTTTGCTTTAATTGCTGTTTATGCAGCATCAATGAATTTTAGTATTTTTGAAATTTCTTTTGTAACTTTTCTAATTGCTATTTCTGGAGCTATTTCCCAATGGCCTATTGGTAAACTATCAGACATTTATGACAGAAGAACAGTTACAGTATATTCTACTTTTGCTTCGGCTTTCTTTGCGCTATGTGCAATTTTTTCAGTTGGTACAATGCATTTACCTGATGGTTTAGCTAGCTCAAAGTTTTGGTTTTATATTTTTACAGGTCTTTATGCTTTCTTTAGTCTTCCTATGTTCGCATTAATTTTTGCTCACACTAATGATTTTATAGCTAAAGAAAAATTTGTCGCTGCAGGCGCAGGTTTACAATTCACCTTTGGAATGGGTGCAATTAGTGGACCTTTTTTATGTTCTATGTTTATGGATTTTATAGGAGAGAATGGTTATTTTATATTTCTAATTATATTTCACTGTCTAATAGGAGCATATGGAGTTTACAGGATGAAAGTTAGAGAGGTTGTTGAAAACCCTGACTCTCAATTCACACCTCTTCCTACAACAATAACACCTATTGGCTTAGAACTTAATCCAGCGACAGAGCCTATCGAAGACCCGATAAAACCAGTAGGAACCGAAGAAACGGTTATTGTAGAAAATAACCCTTCCCAATAATTAAAATCTTATTTAAAACTTTTATTCTGCTAAAATAGTTTATGACTAAAACTATAAATCTTGGAGTATTGGGTATAGATCATGGTCATATCTTTGACATGCTTGATGAGATGCTTAAAGAGAGATGTAGTTGTAATTATTTTTGGACCGAAGGATCTCCTTTAACATTAGAAGAATTTAGCAAAAAATATCCTCAAATTAAAAGAGTAGATAATAAAAGTGATATTTTAAATGATGACACTATTGATATGATTTTAATTTCATCCATTCCAAAAGATAGGGCAAATCTATCTATAGACGCAATGAAAGCTGGAAAAGATGTTATGGTTGATAAGCCAGGATGTACAACTCTTGAGCAACTTAATAATCTAAAACAAACAGTTAAGGACACAGGAAAAATTTGGTCAATTAATTTTTCAGAAAGATTTCATCTAGCCGCTGTTACAAGAGCTGAAGAGCTAGTTGCTGAAGGTAAAATTGGTAAAGTTAAACAAACAATTGGTACTGGTCCGCATAGGCAAGGTAATTATGAAAGACCAGATTGGTTTTATGATCGTGATAGTTATGGTGGAATAATAACAGATATAGGCTCACATCAAATTCATCAATTTTTAGTATTTACAAATTCAAATGAAGCTAAAATAAATCATGCGTTAGTTGAAAATACAACTAAGAAAGAATTTGCTGGTTTTCAAGATTTTGGTGAAGTTAATCTTACTGGAAATGGTGGTCATGGATATGTTCGTTTAGATTGGTTTACTCCTGATGCACTTCCCACTTGGGGAGATGGAAGGTTATTTGTCCTGGGTGATAAAGGTTTTATTGAAATTAGAAAATACACAGATTTAGCAAAATCTGAGAAAGGAAATCAACTATTTTTGGCAAATAACGATGAAGTTAAACATATTGACTGTTCAAATATAAAACTCCCCTACTTTGCAAATTTAATTAAAGATGTTTTAAATAGAACTGATACTGCTTGTTCGCAAGAACTTACTTACTTATCAATGGAACTAGCAATTAAAGCTCAAGAATTAGCTGAAAAAAAATGAAAAAATATCAGGTAGCAATAATAGGAACTAATATAGGAGCTAAACATTTTGAAGATTTTCAAAAAGTATCAGACCGATTTAGTGTTCATACATTGTGTGGTTTAACTAGAGATGCAATAGATAAAATATTGGCGTCAAATAATGATACTAAAATGTCATTAAACTTTGATGATGTATTAAAAGTAAAGGAAATAGATATAATTGATATTTGTCTTCCGCCCCATTTACATTTTTCTGCGTGCAAAAAATCTCTTGAAGCTGGAAAGCATGTAATTTGCGAAAAACCATTGGTTTCAAGTCTTAAAGAAATTGATGAGCTAGAAAATATTAGTAAAGAAACAGGAAAGATAATCTTCCCTGTATTCCAATATAGATATGGATTAGGATTTTCTAAATTTAAGGCACTAATAAAGTCAGGACTTGCTGGAAAACCTTTAATCGCCTCATTAGAAACTCATTGGAATAGAGGAAAAGATTATTACTCAAAACCTTGGCGAGGTACTTGGGATGGTGAACAAGGAGGAGCAATTTTAAGTCATTCAATACATATTCATGACTTGGTGAGTATGATACTAGGACCAGTTTCAAATGTATTTGCAAAATTAACAACAAGAGTAAATAATATAGAAGTCGAAGACTGTGCATCTTTATCAATTGAAATGGAAGATGGAACACTGGTCACTAGCTCAATCACCCTTGGTGCAGCAAATGATACCAGTAGACTAAAATTCTGTTTTGATGGACTGACAGTAGAATCGGGAGCATCTCCAGATAAACCTTATAATCCAGCTGATGATGAATGGATATTTTTACCAAGAGCTCCTATTTCACAAAGTCAAATTGATGAAGTATTGTCAAAAGTCGAAAAACCTAAATCATGGTATGCAGGAATGTTTGATGAAATAGCCAACAAACTTGATGGAAAAGTTAGTGATGAAGTAACTTTATTGGATGCTAGAAAATCTTTAGAATTTGTAACCGCTGTTTACAGTTCATCAAGACAAAATAAAAGTATCAAACTTCCAATTACTAATGACAATCCTTTGTACAGTTCCTGGTTACCAAAATAATCAATAACCTAATTTAGGATCGACTTGATTATGTAAATCTTTTTTATCAATAAATAGTATTAAATTCTTGAAGAACTTTTCTAAAACCATTTCAATATAATTTCCTTTGCTATCTGAAGATATATGAGGTGTAATTACTAAATTTGGAGTATCCCAAAATTTAGAATCTCTGTTTATGGGTTCTTCTGAAAAAACATCTAAAATAGCTCCAGCAATTTCATTTTTTTTTAATTTTTTTCTTAGATGCTCATAATCCATAACAGATTGGCGACCAATATTAACAATTCCACACGTAGTTTTAAGCACATCTAATCTTTTCTTATTTATTAATTCTTTTGTTTCGTTTGTTTCTGGAACAGCTAAATAAAGAAAATCAGCCTCAGGTAAGACTTCATCAATCCTATCAAATGTTATAACTTTTGAACAACCTTCAACTGCTTTACCCCTTCTATTAACTCCAATAACTTTTGCTCCTAATGAGCTGATATGTTTAATCATTGACCCACCTAATGATCCAGTGCCTACCACTACAACTTTTTTACTATCAATTGGGTTACTTAATAAAGTTATAAATTCTTTTTTTTTTTGATTAGTAATTATTCTTGTCATATGGTTTTGAAGCATCAAAATACTCATTAATCCAAATTCACCTGCCTTTTTAGAATGTATTCCACTACTATTTGTTAAAATTAAATCTTTTTTAAGCCAATTAAATGGATAAAGATGATTAACACCCGCTGACACAATATGTATCCATTTTAAATTTGGTGCAATTTTAATTAGATTTTTTGTTGGAAAATTCCATGTAATCAAAATATCTGCATCTTTCATTGAAGATTTCCAATTATCATCATCCCAATCAACTATGTATGAAATCTTATGTTTTATTTTTGGGTGTTTATTTAGAAAATTCTCAAATAATTCTTTTGGAACACTACTATTTTTTTCACCTTCTAAATCACAGGGTAAAGAACCTTTTTTCCAGTGATTATTTCTTATATGAATTTTAATTTTACCTTTGGGCATTTAAAATTAAAATATACTAAAATTTTAAAAATTATAACAATGATTAAAGAAGGTTGTTCTCATAAAAAAATGTAATATTGTATAGAATATTAAAATTATGCCTTCATTTGATGTAATAAGTAAAATAAATTATCAAGAATTTGACAATGCTCTTGCAAATTGTTTAAGAGAAATTGCTAACCGATATGATTTTAAGGGACTTAATATTTCAATTGAGAGAAAAGATAAAATAATAACTACCCTAGCACCAGATGAATTAAAATTAAAACAAGTAATTGAATTGCTACAAGTTCATCTTATAAGAAGAAAAGTAGATCCAAGGGTAATAAAGGTTAAAGATACTGAAGGTGCGGCAGGTGGAACTATCAGACAAGTTAGTGAATTAGCAGAGGGTATAAGCCAAGAAAATGCTAAGAAGATTATTGCAGATGTAAAAAAACTTAAACTTAAAATCCAAATTAAAATTCAAGGAGAAGAATTAAGAGCTCAAGGAAAAAAAAGAGATGATCTTCAAGAAGCAATATCTGCAATAAAAGATATTGATATAGGACTCCCAATTGAATTTATAAACTTTAGAGATTAATCAAACATGATTGAAATCATTTTAGGTATATTCGTTATTGTTGTCGTAGGCTTTTATTTATTTAGACCTACTTCAAAACAAGAAGAGAAAGATTTGAAATCTAAAAATAATTGGCGTGGTGGATTTTAAAGTTTAAACTCGAAACAAAAGAGATAAAACAAGGATTGAGGTAGTTTGAACAAAGAAAACGCAAGTAAACTCTGGAAAATTATTCAGGAAGCTGGCGATTATTTACAGGGACAACTTCCAGATCATCCTAATCATCCTAAAGGCAGAAATCCTTATGCTCATGTTGCAATTTGCGTAAAGAATAAATTCAATGCAAGTTACAAAGATATTGAGGATGAAAAATTTGATGAAATAGTAAATTATATTAACTTCCTAAAAGAAAATCCTAGCTAAATTAAAATTTAATTATATTTAAAAACGATTCTACATCATCTGGATGAGTATTCCAGGCAGCAACTAATCTGACAGCTTTATCTTCCCACTCATCATCGTTAATTTTGTATCCATTTGAATTAAATTGATCAATTATATTTTTTGGTATTTTAACAAAAACCTCATTAGCATCTGTTGGATAAGCTAATTCAATATTTTTGTGTTTCAGTAAACCTTGGCTTAGTTTTTTTCCCATAGCATTTGCATGCTTTGCATTTTTTAACCAAACCTCATTTGAGATATATGCATCTAATTGAGCTGATACAAAGCGCATCTTTGATAGTAAATGGCCTGCTCTTTTCATTAAAAAAGCTAAATTTCCAACTAATTCTGGTTTAAAAAAAATAATGGCTTCTGCCGCTAGGCATCCATTTTTAGTTGCTCCAAATGAAAGTACATCAATTCCTGACTTCCATGTCATTTCTGCTGGAGTACAGTTTAATGAAACTAATGCATTTGCAAATCTTGCACCATCCATATGAATATTTAGATCATGTTTATGAGTAATCTCTGATATTTTTTTTATTTCATCCAAATTGTAAGTAACACCTGTTTCACATAATTGAGTAATACTTACTGATGAGGGTTGAGTATGATGTACCACACCTTTTCCAGAGATATTATCATCTAGTTCTTCTGCTATTATTTTTCCATTATTACCGTCCAGATTTACTAACTTTGCACCTCCAGTATAAAATTCGGGAGCCCCACATTCATCTACATTTATATGGGAAAGTCTGTGGCAATAGATATTACCAAAAGAAGGGGTCATAGTTGATAAGGCTAAAGCATTAGCTGCTGTTCCTGATACTGTTGGAAATACTATAACTTCTTTTTCAAATATTTCTGAAAATTTGTTTTGTAAATTTTTCGACAGCTCATCATTACCATATGGGGTTTTGTCATCTTCGTTAGCTTTAAGAAGTGAATTTAAGACTTCTGGACATGCACCTGTAACGTTATCTGAAGCAAATTTTACTCTTTCTCTTTTTGTTTTTATCTGAGTCACAATTATTGCTTTGGAAAATAATCTTTTAATTCACCTTCTCTATAAACATCTGCTGTACAACAATGTAATCCACCTCCAAATGCATAAGCGTCTCTAAGCTCAACAGAAACAACCTCCATGCCTAATTTATCTAGTTGTTCTGCTTGGTATACTTCACTTTTTTCTACACATACGGTTTTAGGATCTAAAACTAAAACATTCATTGATAGCCATGTTGAAGAGTAACATAATGGCGGAGGTTCATTGTGTGCAGGTTGAGCACTATCAATAATTTCCCATCCGTTATTTTCAAACAATTTTCTTTGCTCTTTAGGAAGTCTTCTTTGAGGATTGTTAATTATTAAACCCTCCTTGATAGGTGTAAAAGTAGCATCTATATGAATTGGATAAGGATCACCTGGAAAATTAACAGCATGAACCCTGTGATCTTTATAATGTCTCTTTAACCAATCAATTCCTTTTAAATTTGTCGTAAAACCATGTTGTACTACTAAATCTTTACCAAATCTTAGAACGTCAGCAGCATCAAATAATGGCTCCTCTTCAGTGGTTACAAAATATTTATTTTCTGTCCATTCCAGTCTTTTTTGAATTCCTATTTTATCTGATAAGTAATCTTCTCTGTAATCCTCATCTGTCAATCTTGGTTTAGGAGCAGATTCGTGTCTCATATTTGGATCTGAATTATAATATTGTTTTAAAAGTGGTCGGTAACATAGATATTCAAACCATCGGCAACGATAACTCATCGTAGCCTCTAAAATTTCATTACCGACAGTTAACAAAACATCTCTTGGTGGCATGCATCCAAACATCGTCTCCGCTTGCCAATCAGGTGTAGATGTTTTTTGATTGAAATCAATTGGATCTGGTCTATCAACTTTAATCCCTCTTTTTTTTAATATATTTGAAAAATTATCTAAAAGCTGATTTGCTTTATCTACAGTATCTTTAGTTCTTGGACCAAATTTTCCTCTCATATCGCTGTCTTCTGGAACTTTGGCATCTAATGCTGGCTCAGGGGCAGGTATACAAGTGCCATCTGCTTTACCTACTATTACATGTTTCAATGGATCCCATTCATTCCAACTATTAACAATTACTTTTTCATTATTCATTTTAATTTAAACCTATAAATCTTCTATTAGACTGCATAATGAGGCTGTAGTAAAAAATTGACATAAAAATAAAAAATCCACCAATAATAGTATTCGTAGATGGGACTTCATTAATTCCCATCCATGGTAACCACACCCAGAATATTCCACCGATTACCTCAGTAAGTGAGAGTAAAGTTAGATCAGCTGCTGGAATATTTTTTGATCCAATTGAATACAAAATCAAACCCATACATACTAGAGTTCCATGAGTAGCAAATAAGGCTTCATTTTTTCCAGTAGATAAAAAATTAGCATCGTTCGACATCAGCATTACAGCAGAAAATATGAAACAGAAAAACCCCGCAAAGGCTACAGTAGTAAATTTTGGCGTTTCTTTTCTCCATCTAAGTGAAACAGAAAAAATTGAAAAACCTAATGCAGAAATAAGTCCAAACACTAGCCCTGGCAATGAATTTTTACCAGAATTGTCAAAAGCCATTATACATATACCCGCTGCTGCAACTACAATCGCAATCCATACTGTTAATGAAATTTTTTCTTTTAAAAATAAAAATCCTAATAAGGCTGTTATAAATGGCATTGCCGCAAGACAAAGTAAAGTGATAGCTGCTGTCGTATTAGTAATTGACCATATAAATGTTATCATTGCGGTACCAAGACCAATACCTCCAATTAGACCCGATATACCCACTTTAAAATAATTTTTATAAAACTCTTTTCCTTCCTCAAGGAACAAATACATATTTAGCAAAAGAAAAATAACTATTCCTCTAGTAAATAAATATTGCCAAGGAACTGTTTCCGGCTGATCGATGTGTCTTACAACATATGGTCCAAATGACCAAAAAATACCTGCTATTAATACAATTGGAATGGCTACTTTAGGGTTTTTTAAGTTAAGCATGTGCTATTTTTTTATTTAAGAAGTATGAAAATATAAATATAAATTTGTATAATAACAATCAAATAAATACTCAAATTAATGGATATTAATATTTTAAAAATAGCTTCTGATACCAAAAACAATAAACATATTCATAACTGCACTCATACGATGAAATATAAAAGTCAAATTTGTGGTGATGAGATTGAAATTTTTTTAATTATTAAAGACAATGTTATAAAAGATTTCTCTTATCAATCTCAATCTTGCATATATTGCAATGCATCTGCAAATTTAGCTACAAAAAATTTTAAGAAAAAAAGTAAAGATAAAATTAAAAATTTTTTAAAATTATTGGACAAGTTTAATGATAAAGAAAATATTTCATTTCCAAGTGAATGGAAAGAGTTTAAAAAAATCTTTGATAAAAAAAATTATGCAAGAAAAGAATGTTTAACGCTTCCAATAAAAGCTTTAAAAAAAGTAATACAATAAATGAACAAAGATAAAATTATAAGATCCCTTTTAGCGTTGATTTTCACAACTATAACAATTGGTGTTCTCACTTTATTAACTTATAAAACTAATTTTGGACTTTTTTTAATTGCATCATTTGGATCCTCAATGGTTCTTTTATATGGTTACCCAGAAAGTCCATTTGCGAAACCTAAAAATATATTATTTGGTCATCTAGTAACTTCAACAATTGGAATTCTATTTTATAACTTTATCCCATTGCCAATTTATATATCAATACCTTTAGCGGTAGGTCTTGGTGTTGGATTGATGATTTTACTAGATGTAACCCACCCCCCAGCTGGAGGAAATCCTATTATAGTCATATTGGGCTCAGTATCGTTTGACTATTTGTTCTCTCCAATATTAACTGGATGTTTGATTATAATAGCCTTTGGAATTATTCTGAATAAATTCGTTGCTAAAAAGAAATACCCCTAATCAACTACTATTCGTTTGATTGATGTTCTAATTTTATGCTACACTTTCTTAAGAAAATATCTATAGAGAGATTTTAAAACATAAATATTAGGAGAAAAAATGAAAGTACTTTGCGTATTATATGATGATCCAAAAGGTGGGATGCCTAAAAGCTACCCATTGTCAGATCTTCCAAAACTAGAAAAATATCCAGATGGGATGACACTACCAAGTCCAAAAGGTAGAGATTTTACGCCTGGAGAACTATTAGGATGTGTATCTGGTGAATTAGGATTAAGAAAATTTTTAGAGAGTAACGGTCATGAGTTAGTTGTAACAAATAGTAAAGATGGAGATGGATGTGAAGCTGACAAACATATCGTTGATGCTGATATAGTTATTTCTCAACCATTCTTTCCATATTATTTAACAAAAGAAAGAATTGAAAAAGCAAAAAATTTAAAAATTGCGATCACAGCAGGAATTGGTTCAGACCATGTAGATTTACAGGCAGCAATGGATCATAAAATCGATGTTGTAGAAGTAACATTTTGTAATTCAAGATCAGTTGCTGAGCACATAGTAATGATGATTGTTTCAATGGTAAGAGATTATCACAACCAACACCGAATTGTTAATGAAGGTGGATGGAATATTGCTGATGCAGTTCAAAGGTCTTACGATGTTGAAGGAATGCACATTGGAACAGTTGCTGCTGGAAGAATTGGTTTAGATGCATTAAGAAAAATGAAACCATTTGATGTACATCTTCATTATTTTGATAGACATAGATTACCTGAATCAGTTGAAAAAGAGTTAAATCTTACTTTTCATGAAACTGTAGAGTCTATGGTTAAAGTATGTGATGTTGTTACAATTAACTGTCCTCTTCATCCTGAAACAGAAAATTTATTTGATGATGAAATGATATCTAAGATGAAAAAAGGTGCATATATTGTAAATACAGCAAGAGGTAAAATTTGTAATAGAGATGCAATTGCTAAAGCTTTAGAAAGCGGTCAACTAAGTGGATATGCAGGAGACGTGTGGTTTCCTCAGCCAGCGCCAAACGATCATGTATGGAGAACAATGCCAAACCATGGAATGACACCTCATACTTCTGGAACTTCACTATCTGCTCAAGCTAGATATGCTGATGGTGTTAGAGAAATACTTGAGTGCTTTTTTGATGGTACTGAAATGAGAGATCAATATTTAATTGTCAAAGATGGACAGTTAGCAGGAATGGGTGCTCACTCTTACAGTAAAGGAAGCGCTACAGGCGGTTCTGAAGAAGCGGCAAAATATCAAAAAAAATAGAGTTTTAAATACAAAACATTAAAGGTAAGCTATCATTAATCTAGATAGCTACCTTTAATGAAAAAACTTTTATCAATAATTTTCTTTCTTATTTCTTCAACCAGCTTTGCTAATTCACCAAATTTTGAAAAAGCCTATTTTGCTGGAGGATGCTTTTGGTGTATGGAAGAATCTTTTGAAAATATTCTTGGTGTCTCAAAAGTTATCTCTGGCTATTCAGGTGGCACTACAGAAAATCCAACTTATAAAGAAGTTACATATGGAAACACAGGCCATTTTGAGGTTATTGAAGTCATATATATTCCAGAAGTAGTTAGCTATGAAAAACTCTTAGAAGAATTCTGGGTAAACATTGATCCATTTGATGCTGTAGGACAATTTTGTGACAAGGGATATAGTTATAGATCAGTGGCATTTTATCAAAATGATAAGCAAAAAAACTTAATAGAAAATAGCATTAAGGAAATAGAAAAAAAATTCAAAAAAAAAGTAGTAACTTATGTAAGAAAATTTGATAAATTTTATATTGCTGAGGCTGTTCATCAAGATTATTACCAAATAAATTTTCTTAATTATTTAAGATATAAAAAAGGATGTAGACGCGAAGCAATATTAAATAGTATTTGGGGGTCTTAAAATGTCTGTGGTTAGTAAATACGTATCTTTAAAAAATTATATTCCAACCGGCTTACCAAAAGAGACAGATTTTGAAATAAAATCAAAAGAAATATCAATTAATGATGAAAAAAATATTTTAGTGTCAAATTCATGGATATCAGTTGATCCATACATGCGTGCAAGAATGACCGAGAGAAAAAATTATAAACCACCATTTAAAATTGGTGAGGAAATGGAAGGGTATGCAATTGGTAAAGTAGAACTCTCAAATGATAAAGATTTTAGTGTTGGAGATTTAGTATTTAGCAGTCTTGGTATGAGAGATAAGTTTGTTTGTAGTTCTGATGAACTAAAGAAAATAAAACCAATTGATATGCCAATACAGTCGTACTTGGGTCCACTTGGAATGACAGGGCATACAGCTTACATTGGACTTTTCAAACATGGAGAATTGAAATCTGGGCAAACTATATTAGTCTCTTCTGCTGGAGGTAGTGTTGGATCTACAGTTTGCCAAATTGCAAAAAATCTTGGTTGTAAAGTTATTGCAAGCACAGGGTCTGATGAAAAAGTTGATTGGTTAAAAAATGAATTAAAAGTTGATCATGCTTTTAATTATAAGAAAGTAGAAAACCTTGTATTACATTTCAAGGAAATTTGTCCTGATGGTTTTGATCTTTATTTTGATAATGTTGGTGGAGACTTTTTAGAGTCTGCTATTTTCCAAATGAAAACTTATGGTCGTATTGTGATTTGTGGAAGAATTTCACAGATGAATGCAACAAATCCTGGATCTGGTTTGAAAAATATGGCTTATGTTTTAGTAAAAAGACTCACAATTAAAGGATTTCTTATTTTTGATCACGATAATGAAAGAGAGCCATTTGAAACTGAAATGTCAAAATGGTTGGCGGATGGTAAAATAAAATTTAAAGAAACTATCTACGAAGGAATAGAGAATGCTCCAAAGTCATTTATTGATTTATTAAACGGTAAAAATATTGGCAAAATGCTTGTCAAAATTTAGTTTAGAAATTTTGTGACTTAAAATCCTCAATAAATGATTAAAACATTTCCTTTACTATTTATATTGCTATGGTCATCTGCATTCATCTCAGGTGATATTATAGTTCAGAATGCATCACCTTTTGCAGCACTTGCTTTTAGATTTGGAATTGTGACTATAGGTTTCTTCTTATTCTCATTACTTAAAAAAGAGATAATTTTTACAAAATTTAGATATATATTAGAAAGTATAACTACCGGTGTATTGTTTCATGGATTATATCTTGGTGGTTGTTGGTACGCTTTTCATGTAGGAGTTCCTGCAAGTGTTGTAGCATTAATTGTTACTCTTCAACCAATCTTAACTAATTTATTATCAGGACCAATCTATAAAGAGGTAATAGGATGGAGGCAGTGGGTTGGTATTGTGTTTGGCTTTGTAGGCTCTTTGCTAGTGCTTGGAGTAGATTTTGGAGAAGAGTTTCCTAAAGATGGATTAGTAACTTGTTTTATTGCCCTTGCTGCAATCACTACAGGAACCTTGTGGCAAAAAAAACTAAGTGGCAACGTACCTTTATCAGTTAATAATGGATTTCAAGCTTTTGGGGGCTGTTCTTTTAATTTAATTTTAATATCAATATTTGAAACTCCTTATATAAATTTTACAACAGGATTTTTATTAGGAATGACACATCAGATTATTCTAGTGTCGTTTGGAGCCTTTACAATTTTAATGTTTTTAATAAAAGCAGGTTCAGTAAGTAAAACTTCAACATTATTTTTTCTTGTCCCTCCTACAACAGCTGTAATGGCTTTTTTCTTTTTAGGAGAAAAATTATCCAATATTGATATAGCAGGTTTTATACTTGCAACAATTGGTGTTTATATTGCTACTAGAAAGTAAGTGAGAATTTTAAATTTTATAAAAAAATTTTATCGGCCTTTTGTGATAACTTATCTTTTTTTTTCGATTGGCATAAGTTTTTATCCATCCTTTGAATTTTATTCGTTTAAAGGACAATTATTGATATTAGCTGTATCTATATTTAACGGAATACTAGGAGTTTATATTAAAAAATTATAAAACGTAAGGTTCTGGTCTAGCATTACTTTTTAAAACCCTTTCTACATCAAAAACACTGATATCTATTGATTGATAGCTACCTGTTGTAATCAATTCAGTTAAGGCTCTTCCAATACCTGGTGCCTGCATCAAGCCTCTTCCAGTAAAACCAGAAGCTAAATAAACATTTTCATATTTTGGATGTTTGCCAACAACTGCGTTGTTATCAAGTTTATTACAATCATAAAATCCTGCCCAACCACCAGTTAATTTAAGTTCTTCAAAAGCTGGAACTCTTTTTGCCAGAGCAGGCCAAACTAATTCCTCAAAATCATTCCATGCTGGTTCTAAATCTTTCGCATCAAATACAGATATAGGTGAACCTGCTAAGAATTCTTTACCCTCTGGTCTCCAATATACGCCTGTTGTTAAATCTCCAGTTAATGGCATATCAGGAAAATGCTTTGGACATTTTACTCTGAATACAGTGTGCTTTTGTGGTTCTACTGGAATATCTGACAACAATTCTTTAGTCCAGCAACCTGCTGCTGAAATAATAGTTTTTGCATTTATCTCAGACAAATTTTTAATGTGACCTTTTAAAAATTCTGCACCTAACTCAATTGCTTTACTTTTTAAAGCACTATGGAACATAAAAGGATCAATCCAACCTTCACTTTTATTATCAGTATATGTTGCTGTTTCTATACCTTCGTAATTAATGTATGGAAATATTTTATTTAATTCTGAACCTTTAATATTTTTTGTGCCTGCATTGCATTCTCTATGATTTTCTAATGCTCGGTATTGTTCTTCTGCATGTTCTGGTCCAAAAATTAAAAGGTATCCATTAGGAACCATGCTTGCTGTTGGATTTGGATTTTTTTTTGTTTTTAATAATTCTGGTATTTTAAAAATGAATTCTCTAGCAAATTTACCTAAAAGTATGTTCTCTTTTTGAAAAAATTGTCTTCTAAATCCACCTAAAGATAAAGGAAATGAGGCAGTTTTATATGTGGGGTCTCTCTCTATTACTTTAACTTTTCTACCTTCCATTGATAAAAAGTAGGCAGTTGCAGCACCTATTATACCTCCACCAACTATGACAACATCATCCATAAACTTCAATATATACTATTTTCTTTGCATTAACCATAAAGCATCTTGGCTTAAAAAATAAATTTTTCCATTCGTCGGATGAACCTGAATATCTCTTATTCTTCCAATTTTATTTTTAAAAATAACCTCTTCTTTTACATTTGATAAGTCATCAAATATCAATTTTCTTAAGGATTTGTCTTTTAGCGAAGTGATCAAGGCATGACTATTCCACTCATAAAATTCTTTACCTTTATAAATAGTTATCGCGCTAGTTGCTATTGAGGGCACCCAATATTGAATAGCTTTTGTAAATCCAGGTTTCCATTTTGGGCCAATTGGAATTCCAGAATAATTGGTTCCTCCCCATCCTAAAATTTTCCATCCATAATTTTCACCTTTTTTGACTTCTCCAAACCAATCACCACCTTTTGCACCGTGGTTACTCATGTAAACTTTTCCATCAAATTCAGATAGCGCCATCCCTTGAGGATTTCTAATTCCAATTTGATAAATTTCTGGCAACCAATCTACCATTCCCTCAAACTTTGGATTGTCTTTTGGTATACTTCCGTCTAAATGAATTCTTATAATACTACCTGGATGCTTTGAGGCGTCTTGAGCAATCATACCTTGTCCTCTCTCACCCGCAGAAGCAAATATAAAATTATCTTTGATAACTAATCTTGATCCAAAATGATAACCAGAATCTATCGGGGGATTTGCTTGAAAAATATTTTTAAAGTTTAATTTTTTCTTATTAAATTCTGCTCTTGCAATAGAGGTGCTAGTTTTATATCTACCTCTATCTTCAGTATATGAAATCCAAATATAATTGTCTTTATGAATAATATCTAATAAGCCTCCTTGACCATGGACAACAAAGTTAAGTTTATGACTAATTTCTTGAACCTCTCTAGATAAAATATTTACAATTTTTATTTTGCCACTTTTTTCTGTAACTATTATTTCATTACTATTAATAAAAGAGGATCCCCAAGGTGAATCTAGTTTAGCTAATTTTTCTAATTTAAAGTTTTGAGAGTATAAATTTGAGTTAAATATGAATAAAAAAAGTATAATGAATATTATTTTTTTCACTTTATGAAAGTTTTGATCTTCCACCGTCAACAGCTATTATTTGACCTGTTACCCAAGAACTCTCTTCAGTAAGTAAAAATTTTGCTAAAGCTGCTCCATCTTTGCCCTCTCCTAATCTTTTGAGTGGGTGGGCTTTAGCTATACCTTCTGCAATGGCTGTATTTTTTAACATTGGTTGAGCTATCTTAGAATTAGTTAAACTTAGAGCAACACTGTTAACTCTTATGTTTGGGGCAAATTCTGCCGCCAATGAAACTGTTAATCCCTCAATCGCCGCTTTGGTAGATGCAATTATTGAATGGTTTGTAAAACCTCTTTGTGCTGCAACAGTTGAAAATAAAACAATTGAGCCTTTATTTTGTTTCAGGTTTTCCTGAAACCCCTTGATTAAGTCTACTGCAGAATAAAAATTAAGCTTCATACATTTATGAAAATCTGACTCATTTGCCATTTTTAAGGGCTTCAGATCTATAGATCCTACGCAATAAGCTACACCTTTAATTTCTGATATGTCTGATTTAATTGTATCCACAAATCCATCATTCAATACATCTGCCACAGTATAAGAAGAGTTCAATTTCTCAGCTAAATTTTTAAGTTGGCTTTCGTCTCTCCCAACTAAATGAATTTCTTTACCAGAAGAATACATTTGTTCCGCTAAATTGGATCCGATAGAACCTGTCGCACCGACAATTAGATATTTTTCTGACATAAAATAATTAATGAAATTATTTTTTATACTCGGAAATCAATTATTTCCATTAAAAAACCTAGACCGCTTCAAAAAAGACCACCTGTTTTTTATGTCAGAAGACTACGAATTATGTACATATGAAAGACATCATAAATTAAAAATACTGCTATTTTTGTCTTCAATGAGATCCTATGCGGATAAATTGAAGGAAAATAAATTTAAGCTAAATTATTCAAAAATTGATTCTACTGATTTTAAAAAAGATTATACGAAAAAATTAGAAAAAATATTAAAGGTAAACAAAGTAAAAGAAATAACTAGTTTTGAAATAGAAGATAAATTTTTTGAAACAAAAATAAATAATTTTTTAAAAAAACAAAATATTAAATGGAATATAATTCAATCTCCAATGTTTTTAGATAGTCGAGAAGATTTTAAAAAATATTTAACTAAAATAAAAAAACCCTTTATGGCTAAGTATTATAAAGAAAAGCGTGAAAGATTAAATATTTTGTTAAATAAAGATGGCACACCAGAGGGAGGAAAATGGAGTTTTGATGAAGATAATAGAAAAAAACTACCAAAAAATATCTTAATACCTAAGTTTCCAGAAATTAAAGATACTAAACATACAAAAAGTTTAAAACCAATTATTGAAAAATTATTTAGTAAACATCCGGGAGATACCAAAAAATTTTGGTTTGCAACTGAATATAAAGATATAATAAAATTATTAGATTTTTTTATTAAAGATAAGTTAAATTTATTTGGTGATTATGAGGATGCAGTTGATCAAAACAATAATATTTTATTTCACAGTGCTCTTAGTCCATATTTAAATCTAGGTTTAATAACGCCAGATATAATCATTCAAAAAATAATGACTTATCACGACAGTAAGGGTGTGAGACTAAATTCTTTAGAGGGCTATATAAGACAAATAATTGGTTGGAGAGAGTTTATGAGAGGAATATATCAAAATTTTAGTAAAGAAATGGAAAGTGGAAATTTCTTTAAACATAATAGAAAAATGAAAAATACATTTTATGATGGTAGCACTGGTCTGGATCCTTTGGATCATGCAATTAAAAATGCTGACAAATTTGGTTGGTCACATCACATTGAAAGATTAATGATATTGTCAAATATTATGAATTTATGCGAAGTTGAACCAAAATCAGTTTATAAATGGTTCATGGAGATGTTTGTAGACTCATCTGATTGGGTTATGGTCCCAAATGTTTATGGCATGGGTTTATTTAGTGATGGTGGAATTTTTGCAACTAAACCTTATATCTGTGGATCAAGTTATTTTATGAAGATGATGGATTTTAAGAGAGGTGATTGGTGTAATGTTATGGATGGTCTTTACTGGCGTTTCATAGATAGAAATAGAAAGTTTTTTTTAAAAAATCCAAGGTTATCTATGATGGTAAAAATTTTTGATAAAATGAAAGAAGATAGAAAAAAATTAATATTATCAGAGGCTAACAAATTTATTAAATATAATACTTATGGGAATTAAAGTTTATTTTAACGATTCTTGCAATATTTGTAAAATGGAAATTAATCACTATAAAAAAATTGCAAATAGTGATTTGGAGTGGATAGATATTACAAATAATGATGAGGCTATAAAAATAACATCTAAGTCACAAAAAGAGTTACTAAGAAGATTGCATGTAATAAATGATGGTGAAGTTATTGGAGGAGCCAAAGCGTTTATTATAATTTGGTCAAAAATTCCAAAATATAAAATCCTATCTAAAATTTTTTCAATTAAACCATTATTCATTATTTTTCATTATTTATACGAGATTGCTGCATTTTTCTTATTTTTAAAAAACAGAAAACAATTAAATGAAAAAACAAAACTTACCAACTAAGGTATGCAAAGTATGTAATAAGCCTTTTGCATGGAGAAAAAAGTGGAAGCTTAACTGGGAAAAAGTTAAATATTGTTCAAAAAGGTGTGCTTCGAGTAATTAATTACTGCGTCTTGCTTTTTCTGGGATCCTTAAGAGATTTTAAAATTTTTGATAGTCCAGTAATCTTTAAACTATAGTAGATTACATAAATTAAAGTTAATCCTAAAGCCATTGTAGATAGAAACACAAAGATGGCAGTTAAAATTTTTTCTTGGAACCAATTCTCTATTCCTGAGTTAGAATAATAAAGAACATTCCAAAAAGCGACAAAAATTAGCTCGTATACGATTATAATTTTGAACATATTGTTGATATAGTTCTCAATATAATTAATACTATTCAATTCTTGTCGCATGTCGATAGAAATTTATGTAATAAAACAATGAAAAATTGATGAAAAAAGTAATTTGGATAACCGGAGGTGGAACTGGTATAGGGAAAGCAGTTGCAATTGAGTTTGCAAATCAAGGTTGGAATGTAGCCATATCTGGAAGAAGAGAAAATATTCTAAAAGAGGTAGAAGATAACTATTCAAATATTAAAGCTTATACTTTAGATGTAAATGATAAAGAAAAATGTTTTGATGTCACTAAATCTATAAAAAAAGACTTTGGAGATTTAGATATTTGTTTTTTTTCTACTGGTACTTGGGATCCTAAAAAGGAACGAGAGATTGATGTAGAACAAATTGAGAAAGTTTTTAAAGTTAATTTTTTTGGAACTCTAAATTGTATCAAATCAGTTGAAGATCATTTTAGAAATAAAAAAGATGGCATAATTACAATAGTTTCCTCTATTGCTGGATATAAAGGTCTACCAAATTCCACTGGTTACGGTCCTTCAAAAGCAGCTTTAAACAATCTTGCAGAGAGTCTTTATTTTGATTTTGGAAGATATGGAGTAAGAGTTTGCCTTGTTTCACCTGGATTTATTAAAACTCCAATGACAGATAAGAATAATTTTAAAATGCCTTTTCTTAAAACACCTGAATATTCTGCTAATCAAATTTATAATGGATTAATTAATAAAAAGAGTTTTGAAATTCACTTTCCAAAACAATTAACTTTAATATTAAAGTTTTTGAAAATAATTCCTGATAGACTTTATTTTTATCTTGTTGGTAAGCTAACTAAACTCCAAAAAAAGTAAATTTAATCTTTTACAAACATCACAGTCAATTCGGCAACTTTTATACCAAACTTAGTCATTGTTGCTCTATTAATTGCTACTCTTTCATCTTGCATAAAGATCCAATCATCAAAAGTTATTTTCATTTCTCTTCCTTTGACAGGAACTAACAGTACATATTCAAACTTAAATGCAGGACCATAAGAAAAACCTTTCGCAGTTCCAACTACATCTCCAGCAGTACCTTCATAGTTATGTTCATCGATTTTATTGATTGTCCATTGCCTATTTTGAATTTCTCCATCGTTCCAAACAAATTTTTCGTCAAGTATCAATTGTTTTCCATCCCACTTTCCATCTAGGTCTGCAGAAAATTGTCTTGTCACTTTACCCGATCTATTTTGTAAAATTCCCCATGCTTTTACATTTCCAGATAAATACTCTTCTATTATTAATCTAGGTTTTTGGTTTTTGAAATCTTCTGGTTTCATTGCTTGGTTTGATGAACAACTTGTAATCAATACTGAGATTATTATCAATAATAAATATTTTATTTTCATAGTATTATTTATTTTTGAAGAGCAAATTGGATTAAGTCTATATTTTTAGATTTAAAACCTGCTTCACAGTACGATAAATAAAAATTCCACATTCTTTTAAAAGTATTGTCAAAGCCTTGTGATGAAATTTGTTCCCATTTTTCTAAGAACTCTTCTCTCCAAATATTTAGTGTATTTGAGTAATGATCGCCATAAGAAGTGCAATTCTCAAATTTAAGTCCAGATTGGTTTGCTAGATTTACTAACTCATTTTTACTAGGTAAAAAACCACCAGGAAAAATATATTTTTGGATAAAATCAGTTTTACTTTTATATCTATCATATATGGAGTCATCTATAGTAATTGATTGTATAGCAGCTGTTCCTCCATCAATTAAGTTTTCTTTAATAGTATTAAAATAGTTTTTTAAATAACTCTGCCCTACTGCTTCTATCATTTCTATAGAAGCTATTGAATTATAATTATTTTTTACATCTCTAAAATCTAACATTTGTATATTTATTTTTTCATTCAAACCCTCTTTGTGAATTCTTTTTTTTGAATATTCGTATTGTTTTTTGGAGATTGTTATACAATCTAACTTTACGTTGTAATTTTTTCCAATATATTCTGCAAATCCTCCCCATCCACAACCAATCTCAAGCATCTTATCACCTGATTTAGGCTTAACAAGATTTGATAGTTTTTTATATTTATTTATCTGGGCTTTTTCCAAATCATTACCATTGTCAAAAATTGCACTTGAATAAGTTAGGGTTTTATCAAGCCATAATGAGAAAAATTCATTTCCTAAATCGTAGTGCTTTCTAATGTTTTCTTTGCTCCTAGATTTATTATTCTTAATAAACAAACCTTTGATTTTATTAAATATTGAAAGATCGAAAGAGCCAGAAAATTTATGAACTATTTTTATATTTTTTGCCGCTAGCTCTATAAGATTAGTTAAATTATTTGTTTCAAAATAATTATCCATATACGCTTCCGCTAGACCTACACTTCCGTTTTTAATAATTTTAAAAGTTAACCCTGGTTTATTTATTTTGAGATCAGCATTTAATCTTTCATTACTATTTCCGAAAATATATTCTTTTCCATCATGGTTTGTTATTTTTAAATTTCCGTGTTTAATAAATTTTAGTGAGTTAAAGACAATTTTGTCTGATAATTTATTCAAATTCACTTTTTTCTACCGAACTATTATTTTTAATATTTATTTTTTTTTTAATAAACTTTATTCCTTTTAACCATAATTTAAATGCCTCATAGTGGATTGCGACAATAACTTTAAATGTCATCAAGGGGTGAAAAATATAGGAAACGAATAGATTTTTATTACTAAATTCTTTTGCAGTACCGTCTTGAGATGCGAATAAAAGTTTACCATCATTATCAGATTGGTCAATTATAACTGATATTTTGTCTGAGGGCTTATTTACTCTAAATTTGTAATTACACTCCATATCTATGAAGGGTGATACATGAAATTTTTTTACACAACTATTTCTTAAAGTTTTATTATCTTCAGCTTTGAAAATGTATGTGTGTTGTTCGCCAAAAGTATTTTTAACCTCATAAAATATAGAGATTATTTTATCGTACTTATCATATATAAAAAAAACACTTAGAGGATTAAATACGTAACCTAATATTCTTGGATAGCAGAATAATTTGATTTTAACCTCTCTATTGTCGATACCAATATTTTCTAGTTTTTTTTTTACCCAGTTTTTTAACGATGTGCCATCTCTATCCCCATGGTCTTTGTCAAAAAAACTAATGATATTGAATTTATTGTATGAAAATAACTTAATTTTATTATCAATTTCTTTTAGATCATCTAAGTCTATCAATAATGAAAAAACCCTATATTTAAAATAATGATTTTTAGGTTTAAATCGTCTGTGTATTACTTTTCCTACGTATATCTTAGAGCTTTTAAGCATTTATATACTTAATCATATCTATTGATGATTTTATACCATCTTCATGAAATCCATATCCAAAATAACTACCACAAAATAAAATATTATTTTTATTTTGAATTAGGTGAAGATCTTTCTGGCTATTGATTGCATTTTGATCAAAGTAAGGGTGTGTAAATATAACTTTTCGGATTATTTTATCTTCGGGTATCTCTAAATAAGGATTTAATGTTAAAAAAATATTTTTATTTATATTCAAATTTTGTAATAGGTTTAACCAATAAGTAATTGAATTTTTTTCACTATTCTCAGACTCGATCGAGGAATTCCATGAACACCAAGCACTTTTATTATTTGGCATATAACTTATATCCTCATGGACTATAGCCTCATTTGTTTTATATTTAAAATTACTTAAGATCTTATTTTCTATTTCTTCAGGATTTTCAATTAAAGAGAGAGCTTGATCAGCATGAGTGGCCAATACGACTTTATCGTAAGTAAAATATTCATTTTTATCTCCATAATAAACCTGAACTCCCGATCCAATTCTTTTAATTTTATTAATATTGTAATTTTTATAATATTCACCACTGATTTTACTTAGAATTTTATCTACATAGGTTCTACTTCTTTTAGAAACTGTGAACCATTGCGGTCGATCTTTTAATTTGAATAATCCATGATTTTGAAAAAATTTAAAAAAAAATTTTAATGGCATCTGTTTTGCCTCGTAAGGGGGCATTGACCATATAGCTGATACCATAGGAATAATATGGAATTTGATAAAATAATCTGACAATTTTAAATTGTTTAAATAACTGCCTAAAGTAATATTTTTTTTAAGTGGATCTTGGTTTTCACTTTGTTTATAAAAACTAATTATAGTAAAAAACATCTTCAAAAATTTTATATTTAACAAGTTTGATTTATTGCTAAAAATTCCAGAAAGACCTTTTCCACAATATTCTATATTTGAGTCTCTAACAGATACCGAGAATGACATATTGCTTTTTTCGATAGCAATATCATTTTCTTGAAAAAAATTTATTAAATTTGGATAGGTTTTTTTATTAAATACAATAAAGCCTATATCAACAGGGACCATATTATCTCCAACATTAACATCAATAGTATGAGAATGACCTCCAAAATGGTCTTCTTTCTCAAATAGATCTACTTTATATTTTTTTGATAAACTATACGCTGCACTTAGACCTGATATACCAGAGCCTATAATAGCTAATTTCATTATTGAGGATTATATTTATTTTCTTTTGTAAAGGATGAGACAAATTGTAGAAAAACTGCAAAAATTATAATGCTTCCTCCTATTAATACATAGAATGAAGGGTTTTCACTTACAAATAGCCAAGCCCAAAGAGGACCAAGTATTGCCTCTGTAAGCATTATTATGCCAACCATAGCTGATAGAGTTTTTCTCGCACCAATTGTTATTAAAATAAAGCCAAGTCCTATTTGAAATGTCCCAGACAAAAATGCCAAAAACATATCATTTATAGACATAGAAATTTTTGTTGAAGCTAAAAAGCCTATTATCATTGCTACTATTCCTGCAACTAATTGTAGAGGTATCATATCCACATGAGGATATTTTCTTACAATTAAAATTAGAGTTGCAAACGTAATTGGCATAACAAAGGCAACAATATTTCCAGACATTTGTCCACTTGATAGAGTATTTCCTAGCATTAAAATTAATCCGGAAATTGCTAAAATAATAGAAGCTAAAGTAATTTTTGAAATTTTTTCTTTTAAAAAAAAATATCCAAATATCGCTAAGAAAATTGTTTGTGTTTGTATTATGAAATTTGTATTTGCAACAGTAGTATTGTACATAGCATAAACATAACTGCTAAATCCAATACCCAATATAATTCCACCAATTAAGCCAGGAATTCCCGATACATAAATTTTTTTAAATACCTCTCCTTTGTAAGTTACAATTAAAAAAATAGTTACAACAATTATAAAAAAAACCTGTCTCCAAAATAAGATTTGCCATAAAGTTGATCCTTCAAATGATTTGACAATCAACCCACCAAAACTAAGACAAAATGCACCAAAAAAGATTAACAATGGACCTGGTATCTTTGAAATAAAATTCATTTAATATTGGAAATCAAATTTCGAGTTTCCATCTCATACAACTTAAAAATAGTTTCTGCATCTTTTAAATTAATTTCTTTAAATTTAATTTTTGATCCTGGAGGTATTTGTACTAGTTTGTCATAATCAGCACTTATAACAACTCCAATTTTAGGGTAACCCCCTATAGTCCCATGATCAGATAGCATAATTATTGGATCCCCATCAGCAGTGATTTGGATAACACCCTTCACTAATCCTTCTGACTTTATATTTGTATTTTTAATGTTATTAATCTTAGGTCCTTTAAGTCTTATTCCCATACGGTCACTTAATTTGGTTACATTAAATTCATTGCTAAAAAATGAGTCTATTGCATCCTTTGAAAAATAATCAAAATGGGGTCCTTTTATTATTCTAATATTTTCAATTTTCGAATTTAGGTATTCTATTTTATTTTTTGGCAGGATTTTTTTTAAATTTTTTAATTGAATTATTTGTCCTGTCTCAAGTTTTTCCCCACTATTTGCTCCAATTTTAGCCTTAGTATTTGTAGAACAACTATTTAAATAATAATCTACCTCAAATGTGCCTCCAATAGATAAATAACCATATACTGATCGATTGGTAGACAGTATATCTAAACAATCATTATTTTCTAAAATAATATTTTCGTAACAACTAAACTCTAAATTTTTGTTATTTCTTATAATTTTAAAATTAACATCTCCAGTAACATTGATGGAGATATTTTTTCCTATATATTTCAATTTTGGACCTTGATATGCAAATTCTAGGACCGGATTATTTATTCCATTATTTGAAATGGTATTTGCTAATAAAAAATTCCTATTATCCATTGCTCCACTAAAAGGTATGCCTATGTGATAAAAATTATTTCTACCATTGTCTTGAAATGTAGAATTGATACCTGGTCGTAATACCTCAAAATAGTTTTTATTCATATTTTTTTTCATACTCTAGTTTAGAAATTGGGTAAAATGATATTGTATCACCTGGATTGATTAGATTTGGTTCAGTATTTTTTTTATTATCAAAAATATCAACTGATGTTTTGCCAATTATATTCCAACCACCTGGACTTTCAAAAGTATAAATATTACAAAATTGCTCTGTTATACCTATAGAATTTTTTGGGACTTTAACTCTTGGTGTTTCTAAACGCTTTGCAAAAAGAGATTTATCCATATCTCCTAAGAATGGCATCCCTGCAATAAAACCTGTCATATAACAATAATAATTTTTTGAAAAGAATGTTTCATAAATTTTTGCTTCACTTATTTTTAATAATTTTTGTAAACGTTTTATGTCTAGTGCGAATTCCTCTGCACAACAAACTGGGATTTTAATTAGATTTTTTTTTGAATTATTATTTTTTTTTAAGTTTAGATTTTCAACTTGTTTTTTTAATTTAGCATAACTCGTAAGTTTTAAATCAAAACTAATTACTAGTTTATTATAACTTGGTGTAATATTTGTAATACCTAAAAAATTACTATCTCTTAAATTATTAAAATAATTTATAACATTTCTGTTTATTTCTTTATTTACCTCGGTGCCAAAGTCACAGTACAATGCTGCGTCACCAAGATTTGATATATTTTTAATCATGTCATGTTATACTTTAAGCTTTATAGTATGGAAATTAATTTAAATTGTGATTTAGGTGAAAAATCAAAGCATCATTCAAATAAGAATGATCCCGATTTACTCAAAATAGTAAACTCTGCAAATGTGGCTTGTGGGTACCACGCTGGAGATGAAGAAACTATGAGAGAAGTTGTAGAGATTTCAAAGCAAAATGATGTAAGTATTGGTGCACATCCATCTTTCAATGATCCAGAGAACTTCGGAAGAAAACGGATTAATCTTGGTGCTAATGAGATTTCTCAACTTTTAATAGATCAATATGAAATTTTGCAAAATATTGCCATTAAATTAGATGAAAAGGTTTCTCATATTAAACCACATGGAGCCTTGAATAATATGGCTTGTGAGGACCTTGAACTAGCAACAATTTTGGCAAAAACTATTTATAGTATTGATAAAGATATAATTTATTTAGTACCAACAGGTTCGAAAATGGAAATTGCAGCTAAAAAATTAAATATGAAAATTGCATGTGAAATTTTTGCAGATAGGAATTATGAAGACGATGGAACGCTTGTATCAAGAAGTAAGGATCATGCCCTAATAACCGATCCTGAGCGAGCTAAAGAGCATGTGTTAAATATGGTAAAAAACCAAACCCTTAATTGTCACAGTGGAAAACAAATACCTTGTGAAATTGATTCAATTTGCATACATGGAGATAACGTAAGTTCTCTTTCGACTGCAAAACAGGTAAGAGAAAACTTGATAAATAATAATTTAGAATTAAAGCCTCTAAATAAAATGAAAAAGTTTATATAATTATGATTAAAAAACTATTTACTCTTCTCATATTCTTTTTTTTAACTGTTGAAACTTTTGCTGCTGGAACAAGTTCATCAGGTAAAAAACCGAGCTATAAAAATGCTGTAAAAATAATTGAAGCTGCTAAGAAATATGAATCCAAAAATAAAATGGATAAAGCATTAAAAAGATATGAAAAAGCTCAAAAAATTTTATTAAAACTTGACAAAGAAAAGCCCTTACAAGCTGATACACTGAACTACCTAGGTTTTACAACTAGAAAACTTGGGGACTTTGAAGCTGGTGAAAAATATTATTTGTTGGGTTTGCAAGTCGATCCAAAGCATGTGGGTATAAATGAGTACTTGGGTGAATTATATGTTGTAACCAACAGAATTGATTTAGCAAAAGAAAGATTGGAAATTTTAAAAAGCTGTAATTGTGAAGAGTATCAAGAGTTAAAAGAAATTATTGAAGGAACGAAAAAATCAAAATACTAATTGATATTTTGAATCATTTGCTCGGGCATCCATAAAGCGATTTGTGGGAACAGTACAATCAATAGAACTGCAAAAATCATTAATAAAAATAATGGAAAGGCACTCTTTGCTATAAACCCCATGTCTTTGTTTGCCATTCCTTGTAATACAAAAAGATTAAAACCAACAGGTGGTGTAATTTGAGCCATTTCTACAACAATGACTAAAAATATTCCAAACCAAATCATATCAAAGCCTGCCTGCCTTATCATTGGTTCAATTATTGCCATTGTAAGGACAACTGCTGAAATTCCATCAAGAAACATCCCAAGAATTATGTAAAAAATCATTAATACAAATATTAATACATATGGTGATAACTCCATGTTCTGTATCCACAAAGCTAGATTTCTGGGTAAACCTGTAAATCCCATCGCAAGTGACAAGAAAGTTGCTCCAGCTAAAATAAATGCAATCATACACGAAGTTTTAGTTGCTCCTAACAAGGAGTCTTTAAATGTTTTTAAAGTTAAGCTCTTTTGAAAGTAAGAGAGAATTAAAGCCCCAACAACACCTAAAGACGCGGCCTCGGTTGCTGTTGCTATACCAGTATAAATAGAGCCTATTACTCCAAGTATTAATAAAATAACTGGAATTAATTGTTTGGATTTACCTAGTTTATTTAAAAATGAAAAATTTTCATAATTAGTTGGCATTTTATTTTTATTTAATAAAGACCAAACAATTACATAACCCATAAAGATTAGAGCAATCATTATCCCTGGAATTATTCCGGCTATAAAAAGTTTTGCAATTGATTCTTGAACAGTTACACCATAAATAATTAAAATTATTGATGGTGGAATTAAAAGACCTAATGTTCCTGAACCTGCCAAACTTCCAAGCAAAATTTTTTCAGGATATTTTCTTTTTCTTAGTTCTGGAATTGACATTTTTCCAACTGTAGCAACTGTTGCGGCAGATGATCCAGAAATAGCGGCAAACAAAGCACAACCAACAACATTAACGTGTATCAAACCTCCTGGTAACTTCTGAAGCCATGGTGCCAATCCCTCAAATAAATTTTCTGATAATTTAGTTCTAAAAAGAATTTCACCCATCCACACAAATAACGGTAATGCTGTTAGTGTCCACGACGACGAAGCTCCCCATATAGTTGTGGCCATCGCATCACCCACAGGTCTAGAGGTAAACAAAATCATACCTATTGAAGATACTCCTACCATGCTGATAGCTACCCATATCCCAGATCCTAAAAAAAATAGCAAAACACTAATAAAAAAAAATGCTAATAAAATTTCAATCATACTTATTAACTATCCTCAAAATTAATTGATGAAACACACATATAAAAAATAACAATGAACCAATTGCTACACTCGATTGAGGTATCCAAATTAAAATTTCGTCTGCACCTTCACTTCTTTCTTGAAACTCATAAGATATCTTTAACATTTTAAGAAAATAAAATGCCATATATCCCGAAAAAATAGATGCAATACTTAAACTCCAAATTTCTAGAAACTTTTTTCTTAGATCAGTAGCTTTTTCTAAAAATAGTGTGATCCTAATGTGGCCTCCATTCACAAATGTGTATGAAAGAGCAAAAAATGAAGAGGCTGCCATGCAGTAACCAGAATATTCAGCCAAACCTCTTATATAAAAACCAAACATTCTTGAGGCAATTCCAGTTAAAATAAAAACTGCTATCAAAAATAAAAAAAACGCAGCGATATATCCTGAGAAATTATATAAATTATTTAAAGATTTATTAATTTTCTGTAACATAAAAAAGGCCGTTTTTTTAAACGGCCTTTCTCATTATATTAATTTTATTTGTAAGCAGCAAGCACGCTAGCACCTGTTTTGCCAGCCTTTTTCTTCCATTCCTTTGCCATTTTTTTTCCAACTTTTTGGAAATGTTTTTCTAAATCAGCGTTTACTTTGCCTACTGTCATTCCTGCAGCAGCTAAAGCTTTTTTATCCTCAATATTTCCAACTCTAGAAAGCATCCAACCTTTTTCTTCTGCAGCAGTTGCTTCTTTCATTATTAGTTTTTGAGTATCTGCATCTAGTTTGTTCCAAGATCCTCTATGAGCAACTACCATATTTTTTGGGAACCAAGCAGCTATATCATAGAAATATTTTACTCCGTTCTCCCAAATTTTACTATTTTTTCCAGTAGTTGGTGAAGTAATCATACTCTCAACCGCACCAGTTGAAAATGCTTGGCTTATTTCTGCAGCTTCAATTTTTGTTGGAGCCATACCAGTAAGTTCAGCAATTCTAATAGTTGCTGAATTATAAGCTCTAAATTTTAAACCTTGTAAATCTGAAACACTGTTAATCTCGTTTTTGCTATACAAACCTTGTGCAGGCCATGGCACAGCATACAAAAATACCAATCCTTTTTGACTCAAGCTTTCTATAATTGCTGGTTTCGATGCTTGGTAAAGTTTCATAGCATCGTCATAAGATGTTGCTAAGAATGGTTGTGAGTCAATCTCAAGAATAGGATCTACTTTTCCAAGAGCCGACATAAATCTCTCTCCCATTTGAGCTTGACCAGTTCTAACAGCTCTAAAGATTTCTCCACCTTTAAATAATGATCCACCAGGATGAGTTACAATTGTTAATTTACCTCCACTTTTTTCTGAAACGTTTTTAGCAAATTCTGCAGCATTAGCTGAATGAAAATTGCTTGCACCATAAGCTAAAGCCATATCCCACTTCTCAGCAGCATTTACGTTAGCGGTTAACAAAACAGAAAATAAAATAGAAATTAAAGTTTTTAAATTTTTCATTAATCCTCCTTATTTTTAAAAAAATACATCTGATTATGTATTATTTATTAAATCAATAAAAATTTCATGTGTTTTATTGAAATTTTTTAAATAATTACTATTATATATTCATCTTGATAGAAGAATCCCTTATTTTATTACAAATTATCTTCATAGATATAATCTTAGCTGCTGATAATGCTATTATAATTGGTTTAATTGCAGCTAATTTTGTACCAAAAAACAGAAAAAAGATAATTTTTTGGGGAGTAGTTGGTGCTCTAGTTTTTAAAGTTCTATTTGCAGTATTTGCAACATATTTATTCAAATTCTACTTTATAAAAATTTTGGGAGGGTTACTTTTAATTTGGATAGTCAATGATTTGAGAAAAGATCTTTTTCAAATTCAGAAAAAATCAAAATCACCCACAAAAAAATCATTAGAACCTTCATTTGCAAAAGGTATGTATAAAGTGCTTTTTGCAGATATCACAATTAGTTTCGACAATGTTATAGGTGTTGTTGGAGCTTCTAAGGGCAACTTTGGGTTTATGATTTTTGGTTTATTGTTATCAGTAGTCCTTACTGGAGCAATGGCAACTTATTTAGCTAATTATATGCAGAAACATTTATGGGTTGTGTATATTGGTCTAGCATTTATCCTCTTAGTCGCAATACAACTAATTATTGGAGGACTTGTAGACTTAGAAATTTTAAATATTAACGAGCAGTTTAAAAAATATTTTTAATAAGAATATTTATTTGATGGGTAGGACCCACTTTTAACATCTGATTTAAATTTTTTAACTGCATTTCTGACATTTCTTTTCAAATAAGTATATTTTTTAACAAATTTGACTTTAGTATCTGTTAAACCCAATAAATCATCTGTGACTAAAATTTGACCATCACAAAAATTTGATGAACCTATCCCTATTGTTGGAACGTTAATTGACTCTGTAATTTCTTTTGAAACTTTTTTTTCAATACATTCTAAAACAATTGCAAAAACTCCAGCATCTTCTAATGACTTAGAATCTTTTAACAAATTTTTTTTTTCTAAATCTGTTTTACCTTTATATCTGAATTTACCTCTTACAGTTTGTGGCGTTATACCTATATGACCCATCACAGGAATTTTAAATTTAGTTAAATATTTTACAATTTCTATAATTTTTCTGCCTCCTTCTAATTTTATTCCATCACATTTTGTTTCTTTCATTACTTTTTTACAATTTTTGAGTGCTTGAGATTTATTATTGTATGTATTGAAAGGCATGTCTACAATCATTAAACTTTTTTTAACTCCTTTTCTTACACTCTTGGAGTGCTCAATCATCATTGATAAATTTACATTTCTTGTGGTTTCAAAATTATATAAAACTGAACCCAATGAATCACCCACAAGTATTAAATCTGCGTTGCTATCAATCTCTTCTGCTATATTTTTTGAATAAGCAGTTAAACAAACAATTTTTGACTTATTTTTTTTTTTAAGAACAAGCCTACTTATTTTTGTAAGCATAAATATTTGCTTACCAAGTGCCCGTATTTTCCATAGATTTCCAAGGTTCTAAAGGTTCTAAATAACCATCTTGAAGAATTTCAACCGATATCTTGTCTGGAGATCTAACAAATGCCATATGACCATCTCTAGGTGGTCTATTAATTGTGTATCCCATATTCTTTAATCTCTGACATGTCTCATATATATTTTCAACTCTGTATGCTAAATGTCCAAAATTTCTAGATCCATCACCTAAACTGTCTCCATCCCAATTATAAGTCAATTCTATTTCAGCACCTTTATCATTTGGGGCAGCCAAAAATACCAATGTATATCTTCCCTTCTCACTTTCTTTTCTTCTTGTTTCTTTAAGACCTAATCCATCACAGAAAAATCTTAACGACTCATCGATATTTGAAACTCTGATCATTGTGTGTAAATATTTCATATAATTCACTTATATAGTCTTATTATTCCAATTCAATAGTGCTTGGTGGCTTTGAAGTAATATCATAAACAACTCTATTAATACCTCTGATATTATTTACAATTTGATTAGATATTGACTGCATGAAAGGTTTTTTAAATTGAAAGAAATCTGCTGTCATTCCATCTTCTGAGGTAATTGCCCTCAATAAACAAAGATATTCATAAGTTCTATTATCTCCCATAACGCCAACAGTCTTAACTGGAAGTAAGGCAGCATAGGCCTGCCAAATCTTATCATATAGATTATTATCTTTCAAAGATTTGATAAAGTAATTATCTGCCTCTTTTAAAATTTTTATTTTTTCTTTAGTGATTATGCCAGGCATTCTAATTGCAAGACCTGGTCCAGGAAATGGGTGTCTAGATATAATCTCATGACTTAATCCAAGTTCTAATCCTAGTTTTCTAACCTCATCTTTAAAAAGATATTTCAATGGCTCAACTAATTTAAGTTTCATTTTTTTTGGCAAACCACCTACATTATGATGTGATTTAATTTTTGATGTTTGGCTTCCTGTAACAGATTTACTTTCAATTAAATCAGGATACAAAGTTCCTTGGGCTAAGAATTTTACATTTTTAATTTTATTTGAATATTTTTCAAAAATTTTAATAAAAAGATTTCCTATTATTTTTCTTTTTTTTTCTGGATCAGAAATATTTTTTAATTTAGATAAAAATAAATTTTCTGCATTTACATAAATTAGATTAATTTTAAATCTCTTCTTAAATGTATTTACAACTTGCTTTTCTTCATCTTTCCTAAGTAAACCAGTATTAACAAATATACATGTTAATTTTTTCCCTATAGCATTTGACAGTAATTTAGCAACTACACTACTATCAACACCTCCAGATAGTGCACAAATAACCTTTGAATTTCCTACGCTATTTCTTACTTCATCTATTAATTTTTTTTTCTGGTCTTTTGAAGACCAATTTTTAGTTAATTTACATATAGAAAATATAAAATTTTTAAGTATTAACTTTCCTTTGACTGTATGACTTACCTCTGGGTGAAATTGAATACCAAACATTTTTTTTTCTACATTTTCAATAATACACATTTTCGAGTTTATACTTTGTGCAATTATATTAAAATTTTTTGGTAATTTTGTTACTTGATCAGCATGGCTCATCCATACATTATTTTTTCCCTTAGAAAAAAAATCTTTAGTTAACTTACTTTTTCTAGTTTCTTTTACTTCAGCAAGTCCAAATTCTCTATGTTTAGAGCTTCTTACACTTCCTCCCATTGCTTTTGAAATAATTTGATGACCAAAACATATACCTAGTACAGGCACTCCTAGTTTAAGAATTTTATCATTAAATTTTACTTTTTTACTCTCATAGACATTTAAAGGACCACCAGATAAAATTATTCCTTTAATATTTTTTTCAAACTTTGTGAATTTTTCTATTTTTTTGTGACTTACTATCTCACAATAAATACCCAGTTCTCTGATTTTTCTTGCAATTAACTGTGTAAATTGGGAACCAAAGTCTACAATTAGTATTTTATTGAGAGTGTTCTCAAGACGCATCTTTTCTTTCAAAGTCTTTTAAACGACTTTCAATTGAAGCAATTTTTTCACACATATCTACACAAATTTTCTTAAAATTTTTACTCAATTCATCTGCTTTTGAAAAATTTGATCTTTCTAATTCCATATCAATTAAAAGGAACATTGCCTCTTCATTCTTAGGATCTAAAAGTAAAGTAGTTTTTATATTCTTTTCTTCTTGTCTTTTATCTTCTTCAATTTTAAAAATTTTAGCTAAATAAAGATAAGATGCTGAGTCTTTTGGGTTATAAACTATATTTCTATGAAATAAAAACTTTGAATCTTCATATTTTTCCTTATCGAATAAATCCTTTGCCTCTTTAAAAAAATTATTTTCATTCGCCTTAGCAAAAAAGCTAAATAAAATAAATGTAAAAATTAAAATTAAGTATTTCATAGTTATTTTTTAACAACATCTATATTATGTACCATACTTTCATAAAAACCTGCTTTAGTAATTTTTACAAATTTTGGATTTTTTCTTAATTCAATTACTTTCTTAGCTCCCATATAGCCCATTGAAGATTTTAAACCTCCAACTAGGTTGTAGATTATTTTATCAACTTTACCTTTATATTTAATATATCCCTCTACACCTTCCGCTACATATTTTGATGTATCTTTCTGTTTCGTTTGAAAGTATCTATCTGCCGAACCTTTGTTCATTGCGCCTATTGAACCCATACCCCTAAAATATTTATATAATTTACCGTTTTTCTTTATCTTTTTTCCAGGTGCTTCATCTGAACCTGCAAATAATGAACCTATCATAACTGCATCTGCACCAGCTGCTAATGCTTTAGCAATATCACCAGAAAATTTTATTCCCCCATCAGCAATTAGTCTTGTTTTGCTTTTACCAATTCCTTTTTTAACATTTAGTATTGCGCTTAGTTGTGGAACTCCTATTCCTGCTACAAGTCTTGTTGTACAAATAGATCCCGGGCCTATTCCTACTTTTATAATATCAACACCTAACCCAACCAAAAATTTTGCAGCTTGTGCTGTGGCTATATTTCCAGCACAAATTGCTGTTTTCTTAGGACGTATTTTTTTTATTTTTTTAATTATATCTCCTACTTTTTTGGTATGTCCGTGTGCCGTATCAATTACTATTATATCCAAGTTTTCTTTTAATATTTTTTCTGCTCTCTTTAATTCTTTTTCGCTTGCACCAACTGCTGCACCTACTAATATTTTTTTGGATTTTACTTTTCTAATTTCTTTAATCTGTTCTTCAATATTTAAGTTTCTGTGAATTATCCCTAATCCACCAGCTCTCCCCATTGCAATTCCCATTGAAGACTCTGTTACAGTATCCATTGCAGATGATAAAAGTGGTATTTTTATATTTAGACTTTCTGTCAAATTTATAGAGGTATTTACTTCACTAGGCAGAATAGCTGAGTAATTAGGCGCTAAAGTAACATCATCAAATGTTAAAGCTTCTTTAATAGTTTCCATGTCCTTATATAAATGATTCTTTAAAAAATAAAAGGATAACTATCTCAAATTTCTACAAATTATAAAATTTTCTTTAGAGTCTTTTCTGCTTGATGGAGGCTTGAAAATATCAACATCTTTAAAAGACTTTTTGCCTAATGCGACAATCTCGTTAAAAGATGATCCCATAAAAAGTTTAGATATAAAATTTCCCTTTTTATTAAGTAATTCAATAGCAAAATTCATTGCCTCAATACATAATTCTCCTGTAACTAATGAATCTACACTTTTATTTCCTGTAGTGTTAACTGCCATGTCAGAGACTATAAGATCTACTTTCTTACCATAATAATTTTTGATATTTTTTTTTTGCTGTTCCTCAGTAAAATCGCCTTTTATATGTACTAAATTCTTAATTGGCTCAATATCCTTTAAATCAATTGAAATTATTTTAGAGTTACTGAAATTTCTTGATATATACTGAGACCAGCTACCTGGAGCTGCACCAAGATCTATAACTAAAATATTATTTTTTATTATTTTGAATTTGTCGTTTATTTCTTGTAATTTATATACGGCTCTGGACCTATAACCTTCTAATTTTGATTTTTTGACGTAAATATCTCTTTTTTGCTTAATAACCCAATTCTTCGAAAATTTATTTTTTTTCAACTAGTTCTCAAATCTTAAAGATTTTTTAATTATATCACCATCTAATGTTTTAATTTTGGAAATATAATTTTTATCATTTCTTATATTGTCATTATTTTTTCCTGCTAAATGAATAATTCCAATTTCATGATTTGGTAAGTATGGCTCAACAAATGTTTCAAGCTTTTTATCAAATTTGATTGCTTCTATGTGTGTCCAATTACAATACGCTGGTAATATTTCTACATCTAAATTATCTGAGTAAATTGTAATATTCATAGCAATTTGCTCAGAACCCCAAATCTTTCCTGAAGATAATGCTTTTCTTAAATTTTTTTGCCAAACTTCCCAGTGAGGAGCTTTTTCCTCTAGACAAAAAAGTCCTATATTTAAGTGAGGCTTTAGAGCAACGTCTCTTGAAATTTTTTCAGAAAATCCTGAAGACTTTGCATGCTTGTAATTTTGTGATTTTATTCTGGCAAAACTTCCAAATATCCATTCTGCTCTTAAGACCCTTCCATATGATCTGTCTGCCGATGTTGCTATAGCTAATTTTTTATTTTCGCATCCTTTAAAATACAGCTCTATTGAGTTCCATGAATTAACCCAAGCATCAGCATCTATCCATAAATATTTTTTATAACCAGGAAAGTAATTTGGTATGAAAGCTCTAGATACCTGACTTTTTAACCATTCTCTTCCTTTAATTTTAGAATTTGGTACTTCAATATCCCACTCTGCTTTTTTTATTTGAAAAACTTTTTTTTCTAAAGTTTTAATTTGATCTTCAGTTAATCCAGCATCCATAATGCAAATATCAAGCTCTTTACTTTGCTCAAATCTAACAATCGAATCTATTAATTCATTAAGAAGATTAAAATATTTTGCGTCTGCTAATGAAATTATAGTATTTTCTCTCATTTACAACACATCTTCATGGTGCTCTGTATCTTCTACTACTTTCTTTGCATTTTTCTTTATCATAAAATAATGCATTGTACTTATTGGTACCATAAACAAATAAATTACTCCTGAAATAATTATTGCATTAAATGTATAAACGAGAATTAAACCAAAATATAAAATTATCCCAAACAATAAAAATATTGATGTACTTCTAGGAACTGCAATTCTTTTAAAGGAATAAGTGGGTATCTTGCTTATTAAGAGTATTGATACTGTAATAAACATAATAGGCACAACAATCTCATAATTTAAGTTTAAAAACTTAAATTCACTAACACTTAGTATTAATGGCATTAAAACTAGAACTCCACCTGCTGGTGAGGGTATACCTTCAAAAAAATTATCTTTCCAAGAACTCTCCTCATTTGATGAAACATTAAACCTTGCTAGTCTAAGTGCTACACAAACAACATAAATTAAGGAAATTAGCCAACCTATTCTTCCAGTTTCAGATAAAGCCCAAAAATACATTATAAAAGCTGGCGCTACACCAAAGCTTATAACATCAGTGAGTGAGTCTAGTTCTTTGCCAACTTTAGAAGTTCCTTTAATTAACCTTGCTATTCTTCCATCTAACCCATCAATGATAGCTGCTACAATAACTGCAATTATAGATAATTCAAATTTACCATCGAATGCAAACTTAATCGATGTCAAACCAATACAAACCCCAATGAGTGTTAAAATATTTGGCAGAATAACTCTTGTCTTTTTACTGGAAACTAATTTAATATTTTTATTTTGTTGCTCCATCATGTTACTTTTTTGCAATTAAAGTTTCACCAGCTATAGTTTTTTGGTCGACTTTTACTAAAGGTGTATAGTTTTCAAAATACATATCAGCTCTACTTCCAAATCTTATCATTCCTATTCTTGAACCTTGTTCTACAAGTTCATCTTTTGAAACTTCTGTTACAATCCTTCTTGCAACAAGTCCTGCAATTTGAACAACGATAATATCTTGTCCATCAGAACTCTTAATTTTATAATAATTTCTTTCGTTATCTTCACTTGCCTTATCTAAGGATGCATTTAAAAATTTTCCCGGTTTGTAAAGTATTTCAGATATTGCTCCAGAACATGGAGATCTATTTACATGGCAATCAAACACATCCATGAAAATACTAATTTTTTTCATTTTTTTATTTTCTAAACCTAACTCTTTTGGACCATTTGTATCCATCACTTGCAGAACTACTCCATCTGCTGGACTTGTTAGGTAATTATCATCTCCTAAGGATGTTCTTTCAGGATCTCTAAAAAAATAGTAACACCAAATAGTTAATACTAATCCGATAAATCCAAGAAAACCATTAATGAAATAGAGAATTAAAGTTGCGATTGCAAAAATAATAATAAATTTGTACCCTTCATTGTGTATTTTTGGAAATATTTTACTCATGACAATCCTATAATTGATAATTTTCGATTAATATGTATACAAAAAGAATAAATTCAACTATTAAGATATATCGAAAAAATGAGTAAAATAAAGGTTAAAAACCCCATTGTGGAATTAGATGGTGATGAAATGACCAGAGTTATATGGGACTTTATAAAAAATAAGCTCGTTTTAACATATCTAGATCTCAAAATAGAGTACTATGATTTGGGTATGGAGAGCAGGGATAAAACCGAAGACAAAATCACTATAGAATGTGCAAAAGCAATTAAAAAGAATGGTGTCGGTATTAAATGTGCAACCATTACACCTGATGAAGCAAGAGTAAGAGAATTTAATCTTAAAAAAATGTGGAGATCTCCAAATGGCACTATTAGAAATATTATTGGAGGAACTGTTTTTAGAGAACCTATAATTTGTAAAAATATTCCTAAACTTGTACCTTCATGGACAGATCCATTAATCATAGGTAGACATGCATTTGGTGATCAATACAGGGCTACAGATTTTACAGTTCCGGGTAAAGGAAAATTAGAAATTAAATGGACTGCTGAAGATGGATCTGATGAGAGAAAATATGAAGTCTTTAATTTTCCAGGTCCTGGAATTGCATTGTCGATGTATAATTTAGATAAATCAATAGAAGACTTTGCAAGGTCCTGCTTTAATTATGGGCTAATTAAAAAATGGCCAGTTTATCTGTCTACAAAAAATACAATTTTAAAGAGATATGATGGAAGATTCAAAGATATTTTTGAAGAAGTATTTGAGAAAGAATTTAAAGACCAATTTGATCAAAATAAAATCACTTATGAACATAGATTAATTGATGACATGGTGGCTTGTGCAATGAAATGGCACGGCAAATATATTTGGGCATGTAAAAATTATGATGGGGATGTACAATCTGATACTGTTGCTCAAGGATATGGTTCTTTAGGTTTGATGACAAGTGTACTACTTGCTCCAGATGGTAAAACAATGGAAGCTGAAGCTGCACATGGAACAGTAACTAGACACTTTAGAATGCATCAACAAGGTAAAGAAACATCAACAAATCCTATTGCATCTATTTTTGCATGGACAAGAGGGTTGGCCCATAGAGGAAAATTAGATGGAAATGAGGAATTAATAAACTTTGCAGAAACACTTGAAAAAGTATGTGTTGATTGTGTTGAAGAAGGCTCAATGACTAAAGACTTGGCTATTTTGATAGGACCTTCGTCAAAGTATTTAACAACTAATCAATTTTTAGATACTTTAGATGGAAAGTTGAGACAAAAACTAAATTAAAGTCTTAATTTTTTCAAAAGCTTCATCAATTTTATCTTTTAATTGGCCTCCAGCTTGTGCAAAATCTTTTCTACCTCCCCCACCTTTTCCACCAATAATTTCAGATCCTGTTTTAGCAAATGTGACTGCATCATACTTATAAATAAGCTCATTTGTTATCCCAACTGCAAGACCTACTTTGTCTTCTAAACTAGCAAAAACTACAACAATTCCTGTTTTTAGCTCCTTTTTTCCAGCATCAACCAATTTTCTTAGCTCCTTAGGCGGAAGATCATCAACTTTTTGAAATCTTACACTTACATTATTGATTTTAACATCTTGAATTATATTTTTTGAATTATTTTCCAAAATTGAACTAAATTTTAATTGCTCTAGTTGTTTTGATAATTCTTTGATTAAAATCTTATTATCTTCATTATCTAGATTTGGTTTGCCACCTAATTTAATTATCTGTTTTGATAAGTCATTAATCATTTCTTCATCTTTCTGTGCAGATAAGTCCGATAATTTTTCTTTATTTTGTAAAAAACTATTTAATTGATTTTCTCTAAGAGCTTCTACTCTTCTCACGCCTGCTGCAATTGAGGATTGGCTAATAATTTTGAATTTTCCAATGTCACCAGTGTTTCGTACATGCGTACCTCCGCATAATTCAGTGGAAAAATACTTATCTTTTTCATCCCCCATAGATAATACTCTAACTTCTTCTCCGTATTTTTCTCCAAATAGTGCCAGAGCTCCATTATTTACTGCCTCTTTAGGAGTCATGATCCTTGTTTTAACTTCTGATTTTTTTTGTACCATAGAATTAACGTGATTTTCTATTTTTTCTATTTCCTGGTCTGAAATTGGCTTCATATGACTAAAATCAAATCTTAGTCTATCTGGTGCTACTAATGATCCTTTTTGTGTGACATGAGTACCTAATACCCTTCTTAAAGATTCATGCAAAAGGTGTGTTGCTGAGTGATAAGCTCTTATATTGTTACGTCTATCAATGTCAATTTTCAACTCAACATTGTCTTTGATCTTTATACTTCCTGATTTAACTTTGCCGTAATGTACAAATAGATCGCCTAATTTTTTTTGGACATCTGTTATCTCAAACTTAAAGGCTCCAGATATTATTTCACCAGTATCTCCTACCTGTCCCCCAGACTCTCCATAAAAAGGAGTTTGATTTAAAATAATAATTCCTTCATCATTTTCATTCAGCTCATTTACTTCTTTGTTGTCTTTTAATAATGATAATATTATTCCTTCTGCTTGATCTGTCTCATAACCTAGAAATTCTGATGGACCTAATCTATCTTTTATTGAAAACCAGACATCATCTACCGCACTATCACCTGAGCCTTTCCAATTTTTCTTAGCAAGTTCTTTACTTTCTTTCATTAAACTCTGAAATTTATCGTCATCTATTGTAAATGACTTATTTTTTAAGATATCTTGCGTTAGATCTAATGGAAATCCATAAGTATCATAAAGTTTAAAGGCTACTTCTCCTGGTAATATCTTGTCTATTTTAGTTATTTCCTCATTTAATATTTTAATACCTCTATCTAAAAGAATTAAAAACTTTTCTTCCTCCATTCTTAATGTTTCTTTTATTAAAGACTCTGCTCTTTCAATTTCAAAATAATTACCTTTCATCTCATCTTTTAAAGTTTTGAAAATATTATAAAAAATTGGTTCTTTAGAACCAAGTAGATGTGAATGCCTCATTCCTCTTCTCATAATTCTTCTAAGGACATAACCTCTTCCCTCGTTTGATGGTAAAACTCCCTCGGCGATTAAAAATGAACTAGCCCTCAAGTGATCTGCTATTACTCTAAAACTTGCTAAATTATCGATATTAGGCTCAACTTTTAAAATTTCTGCAGCAGAGTTTATAATTTTCTTAAAATGATCCGTTTCATAGTTGTCGTGCGTTCCCTGAAGTAATGCAGCAATTCTCTCTAAACCCATTCCAGTATCAACTGATGGTTTTGGTAGATTAATTCGTTTATCTTTTGAAATTTGCTCATACTGCATAAAGACTAAATTCCAAATTTCTATAAATCTGTCTCCATCTTCATTTTTTGTTCCTGGTAATCCACCTTCCAAGTGGTCTCCATGATCATAGAATATCTCTGAACAAGGACCACAAGGTCCTGTTTCACCCATTGACCAAAAATTATCAGATGTTGCTATCCTAATGATTTTATCTTCACTCAACCCAGCAATTTTTTTCCAATAATTGAAAGCTTCATCATCGTCATGGTAGACAGTTACATAAAGCCTATTTTTATCTAAACCAAATTCTTTGGTTATTAAATTCCACGCAAGTTCAATAGCTCTTTCTTTAAAATAATCGCCAAAAGAAAAGTTTCCCAACATTTCAAAAAACGTATGGTGTCTTGGAGTATAGCCAACATTTTCAAGATCGTTATGTTTGCCCCCTGCTCTTACACATTTTTGAGATGTTGTGGCTCTTTGATAGTCTCGCTTTTCAAGTCCAGTAAACACATTTTTAAATTGGACCATTCCAGAATTTGCAAACATCAATGTTGGGTCGTTATTTGGGACTAAATTGCTAGACTCAACTATTTTATGATCATTTTTTTCAAAATAATCCAAAAATGCTGACCTAATTTCATTTAATGTTTTAGCCATATTTAAACAAAATACAGCATTTTTATATGATGTCTACACTTCAGAAGGGAAAAAAGGCACCCAATAGAGCGCCTTTTTTTAATAACTAAAAGTTATCTGCTAATTCTTTTTAGTAGGAATTTCTTCCTCTTTCTTTTGAGCTTCAAGCTTTTCTTCACTTAAGGGATTACCCTCAATCTTCTTTGAAATAACGCCAGCTTTCTCTCTGATAGCCATTTCAATTTCAGCAGCAGCTTTTGGATTTTGTTCAAGGTAAAGTTTAGCATTCTCTCTACCTTGACCAATTTTTTCACCTTTATAGGCGTACCAAGCTCCAGATTTCTCTACAATCTCAGCTTTAGCACCAAGGTCGATTAGTTCCCCTACTTTACTAATTCCTTTTCCATACATTAAGTCAAACTCAACAACTTTAAATGGTGGTGCAACTTTGTTTTTAACAACTTTTACTCTTGTTGTATTTCCAACAATTTGCTCTTTATCTTTTATTGCTCCAATTCTTCTAATATCCATTCTTACAGAAGAATAGAATTTTAAAGAATTACCTCCAGATGTTGTCTCAGGACTTCCAAACATTACTCCAATCTTCATTCTAATTTGGTTTATAAATATAACCATTGTATTAGTTCTTGAAATTGATCCTGTTAATTTTCTAAGAGCTTGTGACATTAGTCTTGCTTGAAGACCAACATGGTGATCTCCCATATCTCCTTCAATTTCTGCTCTTGGAGTTAATGCTGCAACTGAGTCTACTACTAAAACTGACATTGAGCCAGATTTGATTAAAGTATCAGTTATTTCTAATGCCTGTTCACCAGTATCTGGCTGTGAAATAAGCAACTCCTCAGTATTAACACCTAACTTCTTGGCATAGACTGGGTCCAATGCATGTTCTGCATCCACAAATCCACAAATCCCACCTGCTTTTTGTGCTTCAGCAACAACTTGTAAAGCTAATGTAGTCTTACCAGATGACTCTGGTCCGTAAATTTCAACAATTCTACCTTTTGGTAATCCGCCTATTCCAAGTGCTAAATCCAAACTTAAAGATCCAGTAGAAATGGACTCTATATCCATCGCTTTTTGCTCTCCTAGCTTCATCACAGAGCCTTTTCCAAAGCTATCTGTTATCTGGCTGATTGCAGCATCTAGTGCTTTATTTTTTTCTTTATCTTCCAATTCTTTATCTTTTGTGGTTTTCACCACTTTTAGGTTATTTTTAGTCATTTTTTGCCTCGTTTTTTTCATTTATTAACATTCGAATCATGAAATTAAATGTACACATTTTGTTCTCATTGGCAATATTTTTTTAAAATTAGGGCTAGAAGTCCCTATTTATCTGAGTTTTAGGTATTCGCTATTTAATAAACCTGCAGACTTCAACAGTCTATATTGCGCTAATAAGTAATTTCTTTCAACTTCGGCAAGATTTATTTTAGCATTTATTAGATTTGATCTTGATTGAAGAACATCAAATGTAGATCTATTCAAACCACTCTCATACTCAAAGGTAATTCCCTCATTTGCAATCTCTGCAGCCTTAACTTGTGATTGCACAGCCCTTAAAAGACTTTTTGAAGACTCTAAAGTAGACCAAGCTGCGGTAACTCCTTGTGTAATATTTCTAAAAGCATTCTCAAGTAATAATTTTTTCATTCCTTTTACTTGAAGGTTTTTATTTATATTAGATTTATTCTTTCCTCCAAATTGAAATGGCCAACTTACTGTTGCTTGTAGTACATCTTTTTCCCTTTCATCATAAGTTGCGCTTAAATCATCTGTATATGATCTTTCAAGTGAAAGTTTTGCTGTTGGAGATAAATCTGATCTTGCAATTTGCACATCTAATTCAGACTGTCCATATTCTATTTCAGCAATAATAAGATCAGGACTTTTTTGTTCAGATATTTTTTTTGCATCAACTAAACTTGAGGGTAGTGGAACTTCAGAGTTATAAATTTTTTTTAATTTTTCATTGCTGTTGATTGGTCCAATTATATTTTCATAAGCTAATTTACTCGTGATAATACTATTTTGGGCTCCAATATAACCTGCTTGTGCCCCTGATAAAGAAGATTGAGATTGTGCTAAGTCAGTTGCAGTTATTTGAGCTCTAGATAGTCTTGCATTATCTATCTCGAATTGTCTTTGAAGTAGGTTAACATTTTCTTCATTAATATTTAGTTTTTCGTAAGCAAGAATTAAACCTGTATAAGCCTCAATTGCTTTCATAAAAACATCTTGTTCTTTTTTAATAAGTTGTGCTTCTGATAAATTTAATCCTAATTTACTTTTTTCATATTTTGTGCCACGTTCACTACCATCTAAAAGTGTTTGTTCTAACTTTACAGAAGATGTCATTGTATTTGTATTAGTTATTGAAGCATCAGTACCATCTTGATTTGTAAGTTTATTTGTATCTTCAAAACTTTTAGTACCCGAGAGAGTTAAAGTTGGAAAAAAATCACTTTTAGAAATATTTAAGACTTCTTTTTGAACTTCTAAGTTTTTTCGCTCAGCTTGTAGTTCTAAATTATTTTGAAAAGTAGTTTTTAATGCCTCACTTAAGGTTGCTGCTGCTACTGACGTTACAGAAAGTAATAAAAGCGAGGTAATGAGAAAAATATTTTTCATTTATTATATTTTATGGATTTAATTTGATGATTACTATTTAAATTTAATACTATTGATGAATATTTTGGAGCAAATTTAAACATATTTTGTGTGACCCTTTGGTAAGTCTGCATAAATGTTAATACCTCATTTTTACTCATTACCTTACTATTTGCTTTGTTTTTGGAGTTTAATTTTAATAACGCCTCCTGTTTAAGCCTCCAGCTCTGCAATAATTTAAAATTACCTGCTTTTAAAAATAACAAACAGTCTAATTTAGAAAATAATTTTTTGTATTTAGTTTGCAACTGAACATTTACATATTTTCTCCATCTTATATTTTTATCCTCTGTTCTTTCCAGAGAATTAATTGGTTTTTTTAAGGTTATATTTTTTTCTGCTCTAGCCCCCACACACCATCCTTCAAAGATTATGACATCTGGTACCTCTTTAACTAGATACCAAGACTTTCTTTTTAATCTATCATCTATTGCCTTATTAAACTTAGGAAGTCTCTGTTGATTGAATTGTTTTCCCTTTGTTTTTTTTAGAAGATCAAAGATAAAATTTATGTCGTGGGTGCCTGGAACACCTCTAGTCATTAATAAAGGATGAATTTTTTTAGACAATTTTATTCTATCTTTTCGGGTTTTGTATAAATCATCAATTGAGATTTTAAAAACATTTAGCTTAAAATATTTTGTTAGAATGATTTTTAAAATAGAGCTAATCGTTGTTTTTCCAGTACCTTGGCCTCCTGCTAAGCCTATTAAGTAAGGTTTAGATTTATTTGTTCTATTATTGATCCAGAAACTAATTGGAATTAGAAAAGATTTAATCATCTTTTCTTTATTTTCAAATTTTTCTTTATAAGTTTCCTGAGATCTAATAAATTTAAAGCAATCTTTACTAACTTTTCTGTAACACTCAGTAATTGATTGCATAAAAAAATTTATTGTTTTTGATCTAAGGGATGGTTTTTGCCATCATTTACTGGTACATCTTCAATTTCAAATGGTTCCACACCTTCAATACAAGCAATATTTACACCAAATATTTTTGGATTGCTTCTAGGTCTATTATGAGTGTGAATTCCACAAATTGAGCAAAAGTAATGTTTGGCAGTATTAGTATAAAACTGATAAAGTGATAACTTATCTTCCCCTTTAGTAAGTTTAAAATCATCAGGACCAAGTACTCCAATAATGTAACCTTTTTTTTTGCATATTGAACAATTACAACGCATAATCTTTTCAATACCACCCAATGGTATCTTAACCTCTGCTTCTATTGCACCACAATGACATGATAATTTTTTCATATTTTAATCTCCTAAAAATTTATCTTTTATTATCTTTTAAATAATTTTTATATCTTTCGTAACTTTCTTTTGGCCAAGTATTTTTTAAATCATACATTTTATCAAAACAATTTGCATCATCAGTAAGTTTTAGCCATGGATCTTTATCTTTGATAAATATATGCGCTTCAGGAGGAAAGTTTTCTGAATTATCTAAAGTTTTAGTTCTAACTGTTGATCTACCAACTGCCGTAGCATAATCTGTGTAAATATAAGTACCACATTTGCTACAAAAATAAGCTCTCGATGTAGCCCCACTGCCTGTTTTAAGTTCAGTTGACGAAATATTGCCCTCTATAATCAAAGTATTGTCTAGAACGCTTGTATTAATTACATATGAAGACCCAGTTATAATTTTACAATCTTTACAATGACAAGCTTGGGTGAATAAAGGTTTTTCTGTAATTGTATATTTAACTTGCCCGCATATACATCCGCCGGTTAAGTTTTTATTTTTTTCCATTTATTATTTTAAACTATTTATGGTTAAAGTTATCCACATGTATACAACATGTGGTTTTGATGTTCACGTTTTGATTCACTTTTGATTCGGTTACAGACTCAAAATACAACCTGATTGACACTATTGAATAACTTAGATATTAATTAGAACAAAATAAGAACATTTATGAAGCTAACTATACCTTACTATTTACATAAAGCTGGTGCGGGTTTTCCATCCCCTGCTACGGATTATATTGAGGAAGACATCGATTTAAATGTTCATTTAATCAAAAATGTTCCAGCAACCTTCATTATAAGAGTTCAAGGGAAATCAATGGTGGATGTTGGAATTAATGATGGGGATCTATTAGTTGTTGATAAAAGTTTAACACCAAAAAACTTCTCAACAGTTATTGCAAATGTTCATGACGAACTAGTTGTTAAAAGTTTGGTTCAAGAAAGAGATAAAAAATTTTTAACATCAGGTTCTAAAGAATTTACAGATCGAATTTTAATTAACGAAGATGAAGATGTATTTATTTGGGGGGTTGTAACTTATGTCATCCATTCAGTATACTAAAAAAATAGCACTTATTGATTGTAACTCTTTTTATGTTTCTTGTGAAAGATTATTCAATCCTAAAATAAGAAAAAAACCTGTTGTAGTTTTATCTAACAATGATGGTTGTATAATTTCAAGATCAACCGAAGCAAAAGCTTTAGGTATTAAAATGGGAGAACCTTACTTTAAAGCAAAAGATATTATTGTTAAAAATAAAGTTGAAGTTTTTTCATCTAATTATTCTTTATATGGAGATTTATCTAGAAGAGTGATGCGAACGCTAAAAAGATTTAATTCTGCCATTGAAGTTTATTCTATCGATGAAGCATTTTTAGATTTATCGAATTTTCCAGATAACGAAGTTGAAAAAGTTGGAAAAGAAATTAGAGAAACAGTTTTAAAGTGGACAGGTATTCCAACTAGTATTGGTATTGCTAAAACAAAAACTTTGAGTAAAGTTGCGAATCATATTGCAAAGAAAAAAAAATCAGGTG
>CABYFX010000003.1 GCA_902518395.1 uncultured Pelagibacteraceae bacterium
TTATGCATTGTGTCTTTATCTAGAGTTACAGACTCCATAGCTCTGTGTGCCACAAGCAATAATGTTCCTCCTGGAGTTTCATAAACTCCTCTCGATTTTATTCCAATGAATCTATTTTCAACTAAATCTACTCTCCCTATTCCATTTTTGCCGGCTAATTGATTAAGTTTATTCAAAACTTTCGCTGGAGATAATTTTTTTCCATTCAGACCAACTGGATCGCCGTTCTTATAATTAATTGTTATTAAACTTGCATTATTTGGTGCTTTTTCAGGGGAAGTTGTTCTTTGAAATATAAATTCAGGTGCAGAATTTTTTGGATTTTCTAAAACTTTACCCTCTGTTGAGGTATGGAATAAATTATCATCTACTGAGAAAGGAGGTGCCCCTTTTTTATCCTTAGGGATTGGTATTCCATTTTTTTTTGCGTAATTAATGAGATCTGTTCTTGATTTTAATTTCCATATTCTCCATGGAGCAATTATTTTAATTTTAGGACCAAAGTAATGATATCCAAGTTCAAATCTTACTTGATCATTTCCTTTTCCGGTTGAACCATGTGAGACGGCATAAGCGTTAAATTTCTTTGCAACTCTAATTTGATCTTTTGCAATAAGTGGTCTTGCAATTGATGTACCTAACAAATAAACACCTTCATAAAGAGCATGACCTCTTATCATTGGGTAGACATAATCTTTAACAAAAATATTTTTTAGATCTTGGATGATAATTTTTTTTACACCTAATTTTTTTGCATTCTTAATAATTTTTTTTTTATCCATCTCTTGTCCAACATCAGCTGTGTAGGCTATTACTTCAGCATCATAATTTTCTTGAAGCCATTTAAGAATGATAGACGTATCTAAACCACCTGAATAGGCGAGTACAATCTTCTTTTGTTTTTTCATTTAAGTGCAGCTTTTTTTTGCAGCGTTATAAGCTTTTGTAAATCCCATTAAAGAATAGTCATCAGTAGTTTGAGTGCCACTTTGTTTATAAGCAGTTATCATTAGTCTAGATGCCTTTTTCATTCTTTTAATTATTTTTTGTTCCGTTTTTCCACTAGAAATCCAAGCAAATTTATTTTGTGGTAAATCAAATTCAAATTTAGATTTACCTGAGGTAGCTAAAATTGCATTTTGTGGATTAAAATCGTAACCAGATGTTATGCTCACTTCATCTGTAATTTTGTCTTCAGGTCTAAATGATACAAATAATCTAGCTTCTCTATTACTCGCTTTAGGAGATTGTCTAACTGGAACCGAATAAGCAAAACAGATTTTTCCAGTTTCATTAAAAACTGCAACAGCATTCCAATCTTTAAATGTACCTAATTTTGTTAAATCTTCAGACTGAGCCAAGGTTATTGAAAATACTGATAATAATAGTGTTTTTAAAATTATTTTTTTAATTATGGACATGGATTAGGATATTTTTTTTGTACATTATTTATTTCTTTTATTACTTCACTATCAAGATTCACTTTTACACTTTCTAGGTTAGTTTTCAACTGCTCCATAGTTGTTGCTCCAATAATTACACTAGTCATAAAGTCTTGTACTTCACAGAATTTTATAGACATTTGACTCATATCTAAATCAAATTTTTGACTAATTTTATAATATTCCTCTACAGCTTCGAAAGTATTTGGTTTTCTATACCTCGTCCAAAAATCAAAATCTCTTTCCATTCTTGATCCTTTTGGAAATTGTTTGTTTCTATATTTGCCTGTTAAATAACCACTAGCTAATGGGGAGTAAGCTAAACACCCGATACTTTCTCTAATAGAAACTTCAGATAATCCAATTTCATAAACTCTATTTAACAAACTGTATGGATTTTGAATTGACATCATTCTTGGTAAATCTTTATCTTTAGCAAGTTGAAGATAATTCATAACACCCCATGGGGTTTCATTCGACAAACCTACATACCTAATTTTGCCCTCCTCAATAAATTTTTTTAAATTTTCTAAAACATCCTCAAATTTATTCCAGTCGTTTTCTTTGTGTTCATAGCCCAATCTTCCAAAGTTATTTACGTTTCTTTCAGGCCAATGTAATTGATAAAGATCAATATAATCAGTTTTCAATCTCTTTAGACTTCCATGAAGTGCATCCTCTAAGTTTTTGCCTATAAAACTATTTTCTCCATTTCTCATGTATTTTCTACTAGGACCACCTACTTTGGACGCAAGAATTACGTCTTTTCTTTTTTTTGTTTTTTCAAACCAATTTCCAATAATATTTTCAGTATAACCATATGTTTCTGCTTTAGGAGGTACAGCATACAATTCAGCTGTATCCCAAAAATTTACTCCATTATCCAGAGAATAATTCATTTGTTCAAATGCCTCATTTTGGGTATTTTGTTCACCCCAAGTCATTGTCCCAAGACAAATTGTGCTCACATTTAGGTCTGTATTTCCTAGTTTTTTATAATTCATAATTTATGTGGTATTTGTTACATTTATTTTGACGACTTGAAAATCTTAAAAAAAAATCTTATATAAATAATATGGAATTCAATAAAAATAATATTTTAAATAAAGCAACAACTGCTAAACAAACAGTTGTTATGGATGAAGGCTTAAGAGCCTACATGCTTAAAGTTTATAACTATATGGCAACTGGTGTCTTGCTTACCGGAATAATCGCACTTTTATCATTTAAAATGTCTGTTGTAACCGATCCAAACGGGGCAATTGTGGGATTAACTGAATTTGGAAATGCAATTTATTTATCAGGTTTAAAATGGATTGTAATGTTAGCTCCATTAGGAATAGTGTTTTATATGAGTTTTGGAATTAACAAAATGAGTGCTTCAAGAGCTCAGACAACTTTCTGGGTATTTGCTGCATTAATGGGATTATCACTATCTTCAATTCTATTAATTTATACTGGTTTAAGTGTAACGAGAGTATTCTTTATTTCTTCAGCAACATTTGGTGCTATGAGTATATATGGTTACACAACAAAAAGAGATTTAACCAAAATGGGATCTTTTTTAATGATGGGTTTAATAGGGATCATAATCGCATCAGTAGTAAATATATTCTTAAAATCATCAATGATGTATTTTGCAATATCAATAATTGGTGTTTTAGTATTTGTAGGTTTAACTGCATACGATACACAAAAAATTAAGAATATGTATGCTGCATCTGACAGTGGTGAGTTAATGGGTAAAAAAGCTGTAATGGGTGCTTTAACATTATACCTTGATTTTATAAATTTATTTATAATGCTTCTTAGATTATTTGGTCAAAGAAGATAAAAAAAATACTCTTAAATATTTAAAAAAATATCAAATTGGAATATACTTATTGTAATATATTTTTTACATGAAGGTCCAAATTTTCACTCCAAATTTTGAAATCATTTATGATAACAGTATTTTATTTATAAGTTATTGCTACATGGAGTTAATCAATTTGGCTGCCTACATAAATTTATAATTTTTGATTATTTATTATTCACTCTTAGCTTTTATAATAGGTTGTATATTAGGAAGTTTCTCAAATGTATGTATTTATAGATTACCTTTAAATAAGCAATTTATAACTGGAAGATCTTATTGTCCAAAATGTAAAAAAAAAATTATTTGGTATGATAATTTACCTTTAATTTCATATATAAACTTAAATGGAAAATGTAGAAACTGTAAAAAAAAAATTTCATTTAATTATTTTTTAGTTGAGCTTATCTCTGGATTTTGTGCGTTATATATTTTCTTAAATTATAATAATTTTTATGAAATAATTTTTTTACAATTATTAGTAGTTATTTTTTTAATAATTTACTTTATAGATTTAAAACATTTTATTATTCCAGATATTCTAAATTTAAGTTTTATAGCTTTGGCATTTTTTAAAAACTTTATTCCTGACTTCGAAAGTAGTTTTACTTATGATCTAAATAATTCGATTATTGGAGGAGTTATTGGATACTTAATTATATGGTCTATTATTTTTTCTTACAAAAAACTTAAGAATATTGAAGCAATGGGACTAGGTGATGCAAAACTTATGGCTGGTGTTGGACTTCTTTTTGGTTGGTACTCTGTTTTTGTAGTTTTGTTTATATCAGCCATACTAGGTTTAATTTTTTCTTTACCTGATCTAATTAAAAATACAAAAAACTTAAAAACTAAAATACCTTTTGGTCCTTTTATTATTATATCAACTATTATTTATTATTTTTATGGAAGTTTTATTATTAAGTTAATATTACTTTGAAGTTAATTTACTATATAATATTTTCAAATGTTGGAAAAAATCACTGAATTAGCAAACAAAGAAAAAAAAATCTCTGATTTTCATTTAAGAGGTGGATCAAACATAGCATATAGAATTCTAGGTGATATTGTAATTGAGCCAGAGAGTAAAATTGAAGAAAAAGATCTTGAAGAATTGCTTAAAAAAAATTGTGGTGAAAATGAAATTAAAGCTTTCAACGAAAAAAAAGAACTCGATGCTGCAGTTATGCTTGGTGACTTAAGATTTAGGGCAAACTTCTATAAAACTTTAAATGGAACAGGTGCAGTTCTAAGGAGAGTTGAAACAAAAGCACCTTTAATGGAGGATTTAAATTTACCTCCAGTTTTATATGAATTGCTAGATACGCATAAAGGCTTAGTGCTAGTTACTGGCCCAACTGGATCTGGAAAATCAACCACATTAGCTGCAATAATAAACCAAATTAATGAGTCTAGGAAATCAAACATCATTACAATTGAAGATCCAGTAGAGTTTGTCCATCAAGACAAAATGAGTATTGTTTCACAAAGAGAGGTAGGAAAACAAACAAAAAGTTTTGCCAATGCATTGAAAGCTGCTCTTAGAGAGGATCCAGATGTTATTTTAGTTGGAGAGATGAGAGATTTAGAAACAATTGGTTTAGCATTAACTGCTGCTGAAACTGGGCATTTGGTTTTTGGAACATTGCATACTAGTGGTGCACCAAATACTATAAATAGAATAATTGATGTTTTTCCTCCCGAACAACAAAATCAGATAAGAGCTCAAATATCTGAATCATTAAAAATGGTTGTAACTCAAAAATTATTTAAAAAAAAGGATGGCTCAGGTAGGGTTGGGGCTTTTGAAATTATGATGTGTAATGCTCCAATTAAAAATTTAATCAGAGAAGCTAAAATTCATCAAATTCCTAGTGTTATGCAAACTGCTCAAAGAGAAGGAATGATCACTATGGATAAATCGATTGAGGATTTAATTGGCACAGGAGTTATCTCAAATGCCGAAAAAAATAGTTAAAGGATTTACTATATTAGAATTATTAGTTGTATTAGCAATTATTGGAGTCTTTGCTGTAGTTGCTTTTCCAAATATTATAAAATGGATTGGTGATAGAGAAGTAAGGAAAGAAGTTTACAAAACGGTAGAGTTTATAAAAGAGAGAAAATCTGAAGTTGAAAGTGGTAAGTATGGAATGACTCAGATTATATTAAACAGGCAATTACAAGTTGCAACAATGACACCTGAACGTTTTTTCAATATCTACAAAGGTTTTAATTCCCCATATCAGACACATAAAAATAATCAAACCTGCGGATTTATGAGCACTGCTGGTTTTACAAGACAAAATCAATATGACCCTGAGGATTTTGGGCCCTATGCATCAGATAGTAGTGTCCATATTTACCCAAGTGCATGGCATAATCCAATGAGAACAGTCATCTGTATTTCAAAAGATAATTCTATTAGATATGATAAACCCAACCAAAACGCTAGAAAAAGGGATGATGAAACGGGCAATTGGGTTGATATTTTTGTATTTTGTCCAAAGTCTAATTCTACGCAACTTACTTGCAAATATAATTCAACAATTGATAATAGATATATGATTGAAATTGATCGTTTTCAAAATATTAAAGTTTTTAAATATAATAAAAATCAAAACAAATGGAAAAAAATATAAAGGGATTATCAATATTAGAGTCTTTAGTTTGTCTAATTATAATTGGCATAGGTTTTGTTGCTATGCTTCAACTTTCATCTTTTTCAATCAACGCTATGGATAGATCTATAGAAAAAAATAAACTTAACTTTTTATCTGAAATGGTTCTGGAGGATATGATTGGTGATCCAGACAATTCCTCAAATTATAACGGTTTTAATCAGACAAGTTGTAATTATTCTGTACAAGGTGGATCTGAACTTCATAAAAAAAATAAAGATAAATGGAGAAATAAGCTAGAAGAAAAAAATCATATCAAGTTTGAAAAAGGTACAGGTTTTAAAGATAAAAAACCTAAATGCGTAAGTGGGGATTCAAAGAAAACTTATGTAAGCAATGGTATTGGTAGGGTAAATTTCTTTACAGGTAAAGGTAAAAGAAAAAAATACTTAGGGGTAATTGTAAAGTGAAAAATAAAATTTCTGGTTTTACATTAACTGAGACTTTAATCGCAACTGTAATAGGGTTAATATCAATAGTAGCTGCATTCTCAGCTTACAATTACTTTAATAAGTCTTATGCTTCTGTTACTCAAAAAGCAGACATAAGCAAATCAGCAAGACTTGCACTTACAGCAATTGCAAGAGATTTAAGAAATGCAGGCTATATTGATCCAAATTATGTTGCACATTCTCCTGAGTCAAATAGGACCGAGCGAACAGTAAGAATGAATATGTTAAGCGTTTCGCAAAAAAGATTTGGTGGAAAATATGGAGAGTCTGACTATCTCCAACTTTGGTATGCTAATGCCTCCCAACAAAGCAGATACATAACTTACTATTTAAGAAAATATCAAGGTAGCAATAACAATTATTATTTATCTAGGAGTGTTTTGTTAAATCGTCATCACCCTCAAGGAGGAAATCAATTGATTGATAATGAACTGTTTGTACCTTATGTAGAGGATTTTCAAGTTATTTTTAAAGATAAAGATGGAAAAGTTTTAGTTCCAGTATGTAGCAGTGGATGTGGTTCTGTTGAAGATAGTCAGGGAAGAGGAAATCTTACCACAACAGCATTTGGTCAAATGACTTTAGGTCAAGCTAATGCAATGAAAGTCCATACTGCTGAGGTTTATTTAACAGTAAGGTCACCCAAAGAAGTTTATTCAAAAGCAAGAAGAGTAAAAATCCAAAATGGTGAAAGTCCTCATGGGAGTAATTTTACAATACCTGCTGACAAGTACCATAGAGAAACATTTTTTGTAAGTGTTCACACAAGAAATTTAGCAACTCCACAGGTAAAAATTGCTTCATCAGGCACAAGTATAGGAGTTGGAACAGGATATAACAAATGAAAAGTAACAAAAAAGCATTTGCCTTACCGGTCGCCCTACTCCTTTTAGTTGTCATGACACTTATGGGTGCAACTTTAGTTTCTATTTCAGCTGGAGATATAAGAGCAAATAATGACAAAGATCAAAGCCAACAAGCATTTTATGCAGCTGAAAGTGGAATAACTCACGCAAAAAAATGGATTAAAACTAATACAAATAATTTAACTGGATCTTCCCAGAAAGATTTAAATAATGATTTAAAATTTTGTAAAACATCTTTTTTTCCTAACCTAAATGGAACAAATGGCTTCCATTATGATAAAAAATCATTAAACGAAGTCATACCAACTTCTGGCGATGAACAAAAAAGATTATCTAATTTTAGTTTTGAATACTTCATAGGTTACAGTCCAAATCAAAATGGTAATAATTCTTCAGCACAAAAAAAACCTGGTACCAATAAAACTTATTATACAATTTTTTCTTGTGGATGTGATGGATCCAAAAGTACTTGTAGAAGTCAAAGTAATAAAATTGTAGCATTAGAAGCCGTGGTAACATTATCAATACAATGAGAAAAAAATTTTTACTTATAATCTGTTTTTTATTTACCTTTAATTCAATTTCATCAGCATGTAATTTTAAAATTTCAGATTTTGGAGATCCTAAAGAAAAATTAAAACTTGAAGGTCCAGAACCAATATTAATGCCAGACCAATTTGGAGGTGAGAACTTTCTTTTTCCTATTATAGATGTTTGTAAAAATGATAAATCATTTGAAGGAACAATGTTAATTTACCTTTATATCGACAATAAGCTATCACGAGTACAACTTTATAGAGCTAATAAACAGGATACAAATCTAATGGATTTCGCAATGAGCAAATATGGTAAATTTAATTTACCCGAAGGTTTACCAAAATTAATGTGGCGTGGAAGTTATCAATGGGAAAAAGGTAATGATAGAATCGAATATATATTTACCAATATTCATGATGGACATGCTGAAATTATTGACATCACAAGTAAACTTTATGCCCTCGGTATGGAAGAATACAATGAGAAAGTAGGAGAATGGCTAGATTCACAAAAATAATTTCTATTTTTCTTCTTCTTATTACTACTTTTCAAGCTCAGGCAAAAAATCCCCCTCCCGGAACAGGAACATCAGATATTCCTGCAAATATTTTAATTATGCTTGATAACTCAGGTAGTATGAGCGCCAGATTGTATAATTCTGTTCAAGTTTATTATCCGTTAGATGTAGCAACAGACAGTGCGGGCAATGTTTACGTATTAGAATATCATAACAGTAGAATAAAAGTATTTGATAGCTCAGGAAATTACAAAAGGAGTTTTGGTAGTAATGGATATGGATGTAATCAATGGAGATATGCTAGACAATTTGATATTTATAACGATGAGATATATATTGCTGATACTTACAATCATCACATTATACGTTTAAGTTTAACAGGAAAGTGCATCTCAAAGGAGAGAACTGGATCAAATTATCCTCATGCAATAGCAGCAGATAGTGCCTATGTGTATGTTGGGTTTACTAGTTGGAGTGGTCAAGGCAGATACATTGAAGCTCATTATAGAACTAGACTCAATTATTATAGAAATATAGACACCGGAAATGCTGGTTTAAGATATTCTTGGGGTATGTCATTAAATAGCGGAGGTAACAGATTAATAGTTGCAGATTATGTAAGAAACCAACTTTATGAGTTTGCAGTAAGTAATTATCAAAGTACAAGTTCAAACGTAAGTTTATCTTTGAGACAAAGGTCAAATTCGAGTTACTCATCTTCAAATGGATATTTTAGAAGACCCACCGATGCAGCTTATGATAGTAGTGGCAATATATATGCTCTGGATCTTTATGGACATAGATTACAAAAATTTAATTCTAGTCTAGTTTACCAAGCTAAAGTTGGCTCTTATTCCACATCTTCAGGATTTAGATATCCTTACGGAATGCATGTTGATGGAAACAATAATATCTATGTAACAGATTATTATAATTATGCAGTTAGAAAATATGACACGAGTTTAACAGAGACTGCTACTTATGGAGGAGGTGGAGGCACACGTCTTGATGCTGCAAAAAAAGTAATTAAAAAAATAGTTTCAAATACAGATCTAACTTCAGGTGCAAATTTTGGTCTTATGGAATGGGGCAGCGGATATTCTGGAAGAACAAGAATAAGGGTAAAAATCAGTGATACAGGCGCAAAAAGTATTTATAGTAACGTTGACGGGGTGTATGCAAGTGGAGGAACTGATTTAAGATATGCAATGAATACTGCTAGAAATTATTTTACTAGTGGTCAAGTTGCTAATTGGAATTTAACTTGTTCAATGAACTTTTTAATAGTTATAAGTGATGGCTATTGGAGCGGACATAATCAAGTTATTAGTATCGCAAATCAAATCAGAAATTCTTATAATATAAAAACATTTGCAGTAGGTTTTGCACTAGGAGGTGCAAATTCAAACTATAGTTCTCTTGCTACAGCTGGAGGAACAGTAAAACCATTGTATGCATCTAATGAAACTGAGTTGTTAGCAAAACTTACTGATGCAATTAAACAGGCAATTTCTGGTCGATTAACATTTACAACCCCAGCAGTTATGTCAGACGTCACAAAAGGAAATTTTGTTTATCAGTCAACATTTGAGTATGCAAAGAATATGCAATGGAAAGGAAGTTTAAAAAAATATAAATTAAATTCAAATGGAACTTTTGGAGCAGTTCAGTGGGACGCTGGTGATAAACTAAATAGTAAGAATGCTTCCTCTAGAAATATTTGGACTCCAGAAATTGACACAAGCCTAAATAATTTTACCACATCTAATAGAGATGCGCTTAAATCTAGATTATTTCCAAGTCAGTCCCCAACTGATACTGAAGTAGAAAATTTAATTAACTTTATAAGAGGGGTTGATGTTTATGATCAAGATTCTGATAATAATAAAACAGAGTCTATCCACAAACTTGCTGATATATATCACTCAGAGCTAATTGTAGTTGGAAAACCAGATGCACCGGCATTAGATGATGGTTCAATCAATTCAAAAGAGAAAGATTCATACTACAGATCACAAAATAACTATAACAATTTTAAAAATGGCTCCAGCTGTGGTGGCCCATGTGCTAACAGAAAAGAAATAGTTTATGCAGGAGCCAACAACGGAATATTACATGCATTTGATGCTTCAAGCGGAGAAGAATTATGGGGGTATATACCGCCAAATGTTCTTGGTAACCTCGAAAAAATCCCATCATCAAAGGCTAATTCAACAAATGCTATTTACGGTATAGATGGCTCTCCTGTAGTTAAAGATATTTTCTTTGATGACACTCCAAATGATAACATTAACAATCCAAGATGGAGAACGATACTTTTAGGTTCCCTTGGTGCAGGTGGAAAAGGTTTATATGCACTTGATGTAACAAATCCAAATAGCCCAACACATCTTTTTGCAATTAATAATAATGAGTCTGATAAATTCATTCAGCATTGGGGAGTAGATAGAATGAAAAATGAGTTTGGATATGCTGGAGGTAGTAGTATAGATGCAAAATACGATTACAGAAAATTAGGAGAGACTTGGTCAACGCCAAGAATTATAAGAATTAAAGTAAGTGGCAAAGATAAATGGGTTGCAGTGTTTGGTGGAGGATATAATGGTGCAGTTAATCCCAATGTTGGCTCTGCTGTATTTGTTATGGATTTAGAGGACGAAGGAAGATTACTAAAAGTGATCGACATAGAAGATAAATCAAAACAGACTTATACCTGGAGTGGTACTTTCGGAAGTAGAGTTGGTGGTATCTTAACTACTAACAATACAATTTTTGAAGTTGCAAAATGGAGTCCTGGAATAAGTTATGATTCATCAAAAGGCGAGTCTATTATTGCTGAATTTAGTCCTCCAGTTGGTCATACAATAACATTTTCAAATAGTGGAAGTGTATCAACCGTAACAAAAGTAACTTTTGATTCTGCCTGGCCTTGTGAAACAAGTCAAAATTGTTCTGGAACTGTAAAATTTAAAAGACATTCTAATGACATAGTAAATTCTTTACCAGCAGATTTAAGTGTAATTACAGCTGATGGAACAGATAAAGCAAATTATAATGGAGCATTAATTTATGCTACAGACCTGGAAGGAAAACTGACCAAAATTAATTTAACGGACAAAGGAACACTCTACGATACAACAACTTTATTCACGGCAGAGTCGACATCTGCAAATGGAAGGTACATTTATACCAGACCAGAGGTAACGATTAACAATGACAATAACCTGTGGTTGTATTTTGGAACTGGAAACACTCAAAAGCTTCAATCTCAATCTTCTCAAGTAAAAAATAGACTTTATGGTATAAAAGACAAAAATTTCCCTAATTTTGTTAAAGTTAACCCTGCTGGAGACATTTCTAAGTGTAAAACGGCTCCAACTTGCCCAAAGGATACAGATCTAGGATGGTATGTGGATCTTAAAAAGTCGCAAAAATTGACTGCAGAACCTACAGTAGATAAGGACAGAGTTTATTACCCAATTTATGAACCAACTGCTGCGAATAATAAGTGTGGTACAGGAGTAGCAATTTTAATGGCATATGATACAAAATGTGGAAATTCCTTGTTAAATGTAACCTTAGGGAAAGGTGTTCTATCAAAAGTTGTAAAACAAGGTGATAATCTTTATATCGGTATTGCTGGAGAGGTTGATAAAAACATTGGAAATTCTGGATTTACATCAAAAGATAACCTAATTACTGGAAAATCAAAGGCAAAAGATAGTGGAAATGAAGTTCAAATAGAAAAATGGATTCAAAATTACTAACTTAATTCCACTCTAACACAATAAAATATAATTCTAACACAAATAAAAAATTATTATATTTATTAAAATTGTGTTATAAATTTATACTTATTGTGTTATGAATGATGAAACAAAGTTTTTTTCAGATAATCAAGACAATCAAAAATCTGAGGATGGAAAAAAAAGTGATATTAATGACACTAATTTAAATCTTAAGGATCAATCTAATGACAATCACAAGGTTATTCATCGAAAAGATGGCAGGTTGCACGTATATGTCCGGCAAGACAAGTACAAAGGGGAGCTTAAGTCAAGAAATTGGGTGGGAAGAGCTTATATCCATGGAAAACAGTTGGTCTACTCGTCTGGCACCCCGGAACTAGATGATGCCATACCAGTTTTGGACAAATGGTACGATGATAAAATAAGAGAAATCAGGGAAAAAGAGGAAAATATTAAAAAAACAACCGAAAATCTTAAAAAAATTGAAAATGATGAAGGAGTTAAGCTTTTTTCTGATCAAGTGGAAAAAAACCAGCAAATTTCTCAACCTAAATTAGAAAGTGACAATCAAATTCAAAAAGGATTAACATCCAGCATGTTAGAAAAACTTAAAAGTTTTAAATTTAGTAAGAAAAAAAACAATTCTAACGAAGAAAATATAAATCCTAATAATCAAAATAAAACTAAGAAAAAAAGTTTTTCTTTAAAAAATATTTTTAAATCCAGAGTATCAAAATTAAGTATAGCAGGAGAGGAAATTGCTGGATTAGATATAACAAAAGACTCAATCAAAGTTTCACAAGTATCACAAGATAAAGATGAAAAATGGATACTAGATAAATTTTCATACAGACTTCTTGATCAAGAAAAAATTTCAGATAATGTTTTAGAAAACAAAGATTATATTGCAGAAGAGATATCACTCGCTCTTGCAAATGCAAAAATAACTTCCAAAAATATTGCGATGTCAATTCCTGTTACAAGTGCAATTATAAAAGTTGTAACTAGCCCATTAATGCAAGATGAAGAATTGCAAAAGGCTATTGATACAGATTCCTTATGGGAAAATCTTGTTCAACTGACAGATAATCTTAATGATTATTCAGTATTTCACCAAGTTATTAATAGAAATTCAAAAACTAACACAATGGAAATTTTGTTTGTTGCATCAAAGTTATCAGATGTAAATGAGTATTCTAATATTGTTAAAAAGGCAGGATTAAATCCAGTTATTATTGATGTAAGATGTTTTACATTAAAAAATGCTCACGATAATACAGAATTTAAATCTATTGTAGAAAAAACAAGTTCAGCAATTCTAGAACTTGGCCCAGAAGAAAATTACTTAATGATTATACATAATAATATTCCAGTAATAACAGATGTTTTTTTACGCCAGCCAGAAAAAGAAATACTTAGCGCAATGGGTGAACAATCAAATCCAGAGGCAGAGGCCGTTATAAGAAGATATTCAATGCAAATTAAGCAAGCATTAGCTGACTATGAGGCAAAATACGAAAATAAAATAAGTAATATTCAAGTTGTTAGTTCAATGAAAAACATTTCAAGTGTATTGAATGCGTTTAAAAAAAATCTTCCGACAATTGGATTTCATTTATTTGATCCTTTGCAAGGTGTACAAATACCTTCATATAATTCTGAAAAAACTAATATAGATAATCGTTCAACTTTTGCATCTGTAATTGGTCTAGCCTACAGAAAGCTTGATGTTTTTGGATATTATAAATTTGTTACTGCGGTTAAAAATATAAATCTTTTACCTAATAGAGAAACAGTAAGGCAAAAAGGAAGATTAAAATTTTTAACAGGTTTTGCCTTTAAAGGTATTGCGGGTTTGGTAGCAGGAATTTATCTGATACTTATTGTTACTTCTTATTTTCAAATTAAAACAAACAGTGAAATTTTAAATGAGTATGATCAAGTTCAAGTTGAGTACGATCAGTTAAATATAAAATTTTCAAAATTAATTAAAAGAAAGAGAGAAATAGATAAATCTTTAGAGCTAGGAAAGTTAGTAAATTCCAATCAAGTTCAATCTTACAGAGCTCTTGCACAAATCGCAAGGAGTGTCCCATTACGAGTTAATTTTACAAATTTAAAATTTGATGGAAAAAATAATATTATAATCACTGGATTAGCATTCGCTGACCAAGATATTCTCAATTTTATTTCAAATTTAAATTCAAAATCTCTTATCGCTCAAGCTTCACTAACGAACATGAAAGAAGAAACGCAAGATCAAAACTCAAATAGCAAAAACATGAAAAGATTTACAATAAACTGTATATTAAAGGATAATTAATGGATTTATCGAATTTAAAAAATATGAATGTGAGTGACCTTGTATCTAGTATAAAAGGGTCGGAGCTTTTGAGAGATAAAAAATTTCTCATAAAATTTGGTATCGCTTCTGTAGCAATATTAATCTTCTTAATTGGTTATTATTTTTTCGTCAGCCCAATTATTAAAGATCAGAAACAAAAAATTTTACTTATGAATGATAATAAAATTAAAATTGAGGAATTTAAAAGCAATATTGTTACAGTTTCAAAATCAATTAAAAAACTGGAACCAGAATTTAAAAAAAATAGCAGGTTATTTCATTCAAAAAAAGAGGTTGAAGATTTGTATCAAAATATAAGCAATTTTGCTTTAAGTAATGGATTGAATATAATAAATTTAAAAGTAGTAGATCCAGTTGGAGTTAGTGCAAACCAAAACCAAGATCAAAACAACACAGAAAATCCTCAATTTCTTTATTATAAAATACCTGTAGATTTTGAAATTAAGGGTAATTATTTAGGTTATCTTAAGTTTAGAAGGGCTTTAGCATCATCGACTAAAGTGATTAACTTTGATAAAGAAGAGATAGATGTAATTAAAGATGCACAAGGACAAGTTATAGCAAAAGGTACAATTTCAATTGTAGGATTACCAGATGAATACAAATAAAAATCTCATATATCTCTTGCTAATAATATTTACTTTTAATATAAACTTTATGAATTTAAATGCTGAGGAAAAAGTTAATCTTGAAGAAGAAGAATTGCCAGCAATAGACCCTTTTCTGGGCACATCTGCATCAATGAATACTGGTCAAAACCAACCAACAAATTCAACTGAAATTATAGAAACTAAGTCATTTATTAATGATTTAAGATTAATAGGTACAATTTTTGGAAAAAAAAAGAAATTTGCAGTTTTAAGTTCGCCAGACGGATCTTTATTTCAATTTAAAGAGGATGAACAAATAACAGAAAATGAAAGATTAGTTTTTATATCAGAGGATTATATTTTAGTTACAGTATTTGATGATGAGGAAAAATTATATGAAGTTTATATGAATTATGTAGTTAAAGAAAGTAAAGAAACGAAAAAAAATTAGATGAAAAAATTACTTAAACTATTTCCAATTTTCTTTTTAATTTTTTTGTATTCTTGTCAAAATGCAAACAAAATAACAACACTTCCTAAAAGAGATAAGCCACTGATAGATACAAAAGCAGTGATTAAAGAAGGCCTAAAAGATATGAATAAAAAAATAGAAGATGGGCCTAAACCAAAAAAAATTGAAATTACTAAGGAAAAAAGAAAAACAATAACTACTCAAAAATATAAAAACTATGTCACTTTTCCAGCAGGATACAGAAATCTTAAACAAAAAATTAGTATTAATTTTCAAAACCTAGATTTCAAATATGCAATGGGATTAATGGCTGAGATGGGAAATATAAATATTTTGGTTGGAGATGAAGTAAGCGGAACAATAAATGCAAAAATTAAAAATGTAGCTTGGGATGTTACATTTCAAACTTTACTTAATATGAAAAATTTAGGGTCTGATATAGATGTTGAAAATGGTATTATTAGAGTTCACAGCCCAGAAAATATAACAAGTCAAGAATCATTTAATTCATCTCGAGCAGAAGCATTAAAGAAAAAAGTTGAACTTGAAGAAACGTTTAAACCTATGTTGGCTGAAATATTTAATCTTTATTACATTAGTCCTGTACAAGCGAAAACTACCCTTGAAGATTTATTTGCATCTCAAGGAACCGAAGGTCAAAATGTCATGACGAATCTAAAGATTACAGTAGAAGATACTACTCGATCAATAATTGTAAGAGGATATAGAGAAGATTTAGATGTTATTGACAAAGTTATCAAAGAAATCGACGTAAAAACTAAACAAGTTTTAATCGAGGCATTTGTAGTAGATGTCACATCGACCTTTGCAGCAGCTTTAGGTTCTAGAATTGGTGCTATGACTAAGCAAGGAACTGGAGATACTTCAAATACAACAGTATCAGGAACTATTGGAGGTGCAGCAACAACCTCTACAGGAGTTGCTTTAAGTGCTGCAGCTGGAACAGTTAGTAACAACACAATTGTTGGAGCAACAAGTGGTATTGGAATAATAAAAACTATGGGTGCATCAGTTCTCAAAGTTGAATTAGAAGCTCTACAATCGATGGGACTGAATGAAATTCTCTCATCTCCAAGTGTATTCACTTTAAATAACCAAGAAGCAACAATTACTCAAGGAACTCAGGTTCCATATCAGACAACATCTGATGGAACAACAACTACAGCATTTAAAGAAGCTGCTCTTTCTTTAACTGTTACTCCTAGTATTATCGGTGACGGTAATGTTTTAATGGATATCAAGGTAAATGATGACTCACCAGACACATCTTTTGGAACAGACGAGCCTGCAATTAAAACAAATGAAATTAAAACAAAGTTATTGGTTAGCGATGGAGACATAGTTGTAATCGGAGGTATTAAAAAGAACACAAAAAGTGACACTAAAACTAAAACACCAGGTTTAGCAGACCAGAAAAATAAAGCACTAGGAAATTTATTTAAGAGCCGAAATAATACAGATACCTTAACAGAATTATTAATTTTTATAGCTCCCAAAGTAATAGAGTAGCATGATATGAGTAAGATTAAACTGGACATTACAAGTGAACAAAACATTTTAAATATGTTACTGGATCACTCGGTAATCAATGATAACCAACTATCAAAAATAAATTCAACTAGCAATGAAGTGGGAAAAACTAAGCTTGAAACTGCTATGGAATTAAATCTTACAAATGAAGAAAAGATTGTAAATGTTTTAGCAGCTTCGTATTCTTTAGAAATTGTTAATTTAAAAGAAAAAAAAATTGACCAAAAAATAAAACAAGTATTAGATTTAAGATTTATTGAAGAAAATTTTATTGTTCCTTTTGAAATTTCAGGTCAAACAATAAAAATTGCCATACCAGATGCCTCTAAGTTAAGTTTAATGAAGAACCTTAAAACAATGACGCAAATGGAACCTGAACTTTATGCTGCATCTATTTCTAACATAAAAGATTTTGTTGGCAGGTTAAAAGATTTAGAATCAAAAAAAATAAATCCATCAGATGTAAAAATAGAGAAAATAAAACCAAAAGATGAGGATGAAATTGTAGAAGTAGGATCTGAGGTAATTGTTTTTGGAAATAAAATTATTACTGAAGCAATAAATCTTGGAGCAAGTGATATTCATATTGAATGTTTCAGAAATAGTGCACAAGCGAGATTTAGGGTGGATGGAATTTTAAGAGTAATGTCAAATTATTCTAAGTTCTTGTTTGACAACTACAATGCTGTTGTAACCAGAATAAAAATTATAAGCAAACTTGATATTGCTGAGAGAAGAATTCCTCAAGATGGTGCAAGTACTTTTAGTACAGGAAGTAAAGAAGTAGATTTAAGGGTTTCTATTTTACCCACCAAAAACAATGAAAGAATTGTAATGAGGATCTTAAATAAAGAAGCTGGAGAAAAAAAACTAAACGAATTAGGTTTCGATCCTAAAGACTTAGAAAAATTAACAAAGGCAATTAGCTCTCCCCAAGGTATGGTGCTAGTAACTGGACCGACAGGAAGTGGAAAAACTACTACTTTATATAGTGTATTAAAACATATTAACAAACCTGGTATGAATATTTTGACTGCAGAGGATCCCGTAGAGTATGAACTTGAAGGAGTTGGTCAGGTACAAATTAAAGAAGCTATAGATTTTACTTTTGAGATGGCATTAAGATCTTTTCTAAGGCAGGACCCGGAGGTAATTTTAGTTGGAGAGATAAGAGATAAAGCTACAGTGGATATAGCTTTAAAAGCATCATTGACTGGACACTTAGTCTTTAGCACTTTGCACACCAATGATGCACCAAGCTCAATTACAAGATTACAAAATATGGGTACGCCAAATTATTTAATTTCTGCTGCACTATCTTTAATTATGGCACAAAGATTAGCTAGACGAAACTGTCCAGAATGTTCAATTATTGACGAGAACGTTACCCCTAAATTATTAAATTCTATAGGTTTTCTTCCAGAACAATCAGCAAGAGCAAAGATTTACAAAGGCAAAGGATGTGATCATTGTGGCAATTCTGGATTTAAAGGGAGAATGGGTATTTACGAAATTTTGGAAATTGATAAAGAATTAAAGCAAGGAATTTTATCTGATTTAGGTCAAAACGAACTCAATGCAATTGCAAAAAAAAAATGGTTTTAGAACCATGCAAAATATGGGGCATGATTTGCTTTTAAGTGGAGATCTGTGTTTTTCTGAATTCGAAAGAGTCTTGCAATCTGACTAATGCTTAATTTCGAATATAAGGGAATATCCCATGGAAAATATGTAGAAGGTCAAATAGAGGCTTTAAATAATTCAGAAGCCGCTCATAAACTAAAAGAAAAAAAAGTAATAATAACAAAATTAACCCAAGCAAAAAAACAAAAACCTGTTGTTAAAAAAGAAAAAACGTCATTAACATTTGGAACTGGTGTTAAAGCGAAAGATATTCTGGTATTTTGTAAACAATTTTCTACTATGCTTAGAGCTGGGTTACCCGTTTTAAATACTTTAGAGATGTTAGAAAATCAGACCACAGCAAAAGGTATGAAAAAAATAATTGGGACTATAAAAAAAGATCTTGAATCAGGAAATGCATTATCAAAATGTTTCGAAAAACATTCCAAAGTTTTTGATACGGTTGTAGTGAATTTAATTAAGGCTGGTGAAGCGAGTGGTAAATTAGATATTTTTTTAAATAGGATAGTTACCAATTTGGAAAAAAAAGAGAAAATTAAATCTCAAATAAAAAGTGCTTTTTTTTATCCTGGGGTTCTCTTAACAGTAGCTGTTGGTGTTACAGTATTTATGCTTATGAATGTTGTTCCAACATTTGTAGAAATGTATGAAGGTATGGGAATGGGAGATGATCTTCCAACTCCCACGGCAGTAATTATGGCCATGAGTGAATTTTTAAGATCAAGTGGTGGTTTAATTTTATTTATATCAATAATAGCTTCCATTATTATTTTTAAAATTTTAGTTTCAAAAAGTTATGGTATTAGAAAAGCCTGGCATGCAACAATTCTTAAACTCCCAATCTTTGGAAATTTAATGCAAAAATCAATATTAGCAAAGGTATCAATCGTATTAGGAAATTTAAATCAAGCAGGAGTAGATTTGATTGAAAGCATAGATATTGCAAAATCTACAACTACTAATACCATTGTAGTTGAGGCTTTAGAAAATATTAAAAAGGGAGTTTTTTCAGGAGAAACTCTCACTGATTTATTTACCAAGGAAAAAGTTTTTCCTTCTACATTTAGTCAATTAATCTCAGTAGGAGAACAGACTGGAAGTTTAGATGACATGTTTGGATCTGTTGCAACATACTACGAAGAGGAATTTGATGTAGCTGTTGCAAATTTATCTAGTTTAATCGAGCCAATAATGATTGTGTTTATGGGAATTACTATCGGTGGTCTAATGTTAGCTATGTATGCGCCTATATTTAACGTCGGAGCCGTTATAAATTAACAAATAATTAATATCTTATTTAAGGGGTTTGTTATTGACCTTCTTTTCTAATTTAGATATCTTTAACTTTCAAGCTCGGGGGTTGAATTATGAACAATAAAAATAAAGGATTTACGCTAATTGAATTGTTAGTAGTTGTAGCCATCATTGGTATATTAGCTGCAGTCGGAGTTGTAGCATACAATGGTTATACATCTTCTGCAAAAACTAATGCAACAAAGACAATGCATTCTCAAGCAGTTAAATATATATCAGCTGAAATACAGAAATGTTCTTTAGGCGAAAGTAAATTTATGGGAACCAATCAGGATTGTCCTGCAACAGCAGCAAAAGCTGTAACAGGAGCAGTTAATACTATGACTGATAAAAATCCATTTTCGACAGCGAATAATGCTGTTGTTTCGAGTGGTTCTTTTGTAGCTGGACAGGTAAGTGTAAGTTCTAGTGGTACTACAATAACAGTTAAAACATGTACAAAATCTGGATGTGGAAGTTCAGATCAGTTAACTGCAACTATTGCAGTAGATTAAATTTTCATGAGGCACTACAGCCGAGGGTTCACTCTAATTGAACTTTTGGTTGTAGTTGCCCTTATTGGAATACTTTCAGCAATTGGAATAGTTTCTTATACTAAATACAAAACTTCAGCAGAAAGAAAGCAAGCTGAAATAAGTTTAAACTCAATTTATCTCGCTCAACAAGAATATAGATCTAATAATTCAGAATATTGCACTACAAATTGTAGTTCGCAAAGCAAAATTATAACTGAATTATTTGATGGAGTAGATGATCTATCTGATCAGAATTTTACATTTAAAATTAATAATAGGACAGACGGATTTGAAGGCGAAGCAAAGCACAAAACATCCAACTGCACTTTAAAACTAAGTGAAAAAAACCAACTAACCAGTAGTAACTGCTAGTTAATGAAAGAGTTCTTATTTTTTAATATTATAATTTCATTTTTAAATATTTTCTTAATTATTTACGCTTACTCATTAAATTTCTTTCCCAAAAATTGGAGAAGAAAAGTTAATCAAGATACCCTAGTTGGATTAGTATTAATTTTTTCAACAATGTTTACTGGATTAATTTGGGTAATTTATTTTTATTATAAAATATTTTTTTAAAAATGTATCAAAAAGGATTTACTCTCATAGAACTTTTAGTAGTAGTAGCCATCATTGGTATTCTCTCTGCAGTTGGAGTAGTTGCTTATGGAAAATACACTGATAGTGCTAAAAATACAATTATTAAGTCTAACCATCATAAAATTAAAGAATTGATAAAAGCAGAAATTGCAGATTGTCATTTATCAGGCGGAAGAGATTATAAAGTTATAAGATATGAGAGATCTGGAGGAAAAACTTTTAGGGAAAGAGAATATAGATGTCGTTCAGCTTTTAGTAATCAACTACAGGTGCATTTTTTGGCTTTGGGTTTAAGAGATCCTATAATTCAAGAGTTTAGTTTTTATAAGACTTGGACATATAACGGCACAGTTTTACCCAATGATGCAGGGGCTGCTTGGTGGGGAACTCCTAGAAAAGAGGCTAAATATCATCCTGCTTATTGGGTTGGAAAAACCTGGATTGAGGAAAAATGGATAGATGGATCAAGAAATTTAAAGCTAACAAGTTATTTAATGGATGAAACAACCAATATTACCGATACAATTCAGATTCCATTTAAATGATTAAAATTAAAGCATTCACCCTAATAGAACTCCTAGTCGTAGTAGCAATCATCGGTATTCTTGCTGCAGTAGATGTTGTTGCTTATAATGGTCATACAGCTAGTGCAAAAGAAAAAGATTGTTTAAATCATTATGCAACTTTAAAAAGACTAATTAATCAGCATTGGACTTTGTGAGATATAGATGGAAAAGTGTCTTTGAAAGGTCAATATACAAATAATAAAGAAGGTACTGCAAGAGATGTATCTTGTTCAAATTTTGGAACCATAGCTGGAGAAACTGTCAAACATTTTACCAACTATGCGAAGAGTCCATATGAGGACTTAGATTATAATTTAGGAATATTAGGTTATATTGGTGATCCACCTAAAGATGGGCAATTTGCCTATTATCCAGAGTCTGCAGGATTTAAATTAAGAGTAAGATGTAGAGGAAAAGTTACCTCTCATCAGTGGCCAAAATCTCAGTATCCATAATATTATGGAACAAAAAGGTTTTACATTAATAGAACTCTTAGTCGTTGTAGCAATCATTGGAATTTTATCTGCAGTTGGTGTAGTTGCCTATAATGGTTACACAAATTCTGCTAAAGAAAAAACAACAGAATTAAACTATAAAAATATAAACAAATCATTAATGTTTGAATTTATGAAGTGTGAAATAGATAGTACAAACATAGTTTTTAATAATTATAGTTGTGGAAATTCTAATCCACCCCCAACGTCAATGATAAGTACTTATATTAATAAAAGTATGAATATAAAAAACCCCTACTCATCAAACACATCAGGAATAAGCTCAAATCCTTGCACATTAGGTACAGTATCAATTACAATGCCATCTAAGGGTAATTATTCTGTTAATGTTTATTCTCCTAAAACTCAAAAAATTTCTTCAGCAAATTTTGGAACTATTTGGACACCAGTAAAAACAAATGCTAAAAATACATGGTCTCAAGTAAATACTGGATGCAAAAACACATGGACACAAATAAAAACTAATGCAAAAAATACATGGAAAAAAGCTGGACCATAAAGCCTTCACTTTAATAGAACTCTTAGTCGTTGTCGCCATCATCGGTATTCTTGCTGCCGTAGGAGTAGTTGCTTATAATGGGTATACAAGTAGTGCTAAAAAAAAAGTAGTCTTAACGCAATATGATCAAACAATAAAATATGTAAAAGCTGAAGTAATAAAATGTGACATTGGATCAGACACAGTAATGGATGGTCACTTAAAGTGTTCAGAAAAACTAGATAATGATAAGATAGCAAATGGTGTACGTAATGCTTTTGACCAAAAATTTAATAACCCATATAAATCATGGAGAGAAAATGCTGTAGCAGTAGCATCCCCACCAGTCAATTTAAAATGTGGAGAAAACCATGGAAAAATTGACATCAGCAATAGAAAATCAGGTTCGAAAACTTTAGTTCGTATTGCCGCTTGTACAGGAGATCCGACTGCACTCTTAACAGAGTTTTTAATTGAATAAAAAAGCATTCTCACTAATTACTGCAAGTGATAAAGTAATAATATAAATTTAAGTTGATTAATGAATAAAGCCTTCACCCTAATAGAACTCCTAGTCGTTGTCGCCATCATCGGTATTTTAGCTGCAGTAGGAGTAGTTGCTTATAATGGGTATACAAAAAGCGCAAAAGTTAATGCCTCAAAAACTAATCATAGTAATGTTGTAAAATTTATTATGACTGAAGTAAAAAAGTGTGACCTGGGACAAGAATTAATTTTAAAATATAGTTTTAGCAAAGCTACCGGAAAGCTTAAATATTCAAATGATGTATGTCCTGATATTGTTGCAAACAAAGTATCTAATGTTGCTAGTGCCTTTCATAACCACTTTAATGCACCACACACATGTAACCCTCATGGTCTACTAGATGGAAGTGGAAACTGTAAACAAGCAGTCGCTGCTGGAGGTAATATTCAAAATGGATCTTTAGGAGAAACTCAAATACATACTTCAGGAAGCAATATTGTAATTGTCACAAAGGTTTCTGGTACATATAATGTAAATGATGGTGAGGTACTAAAAAATACTATTCAAATTCAATGAAGCAAAAAGCCTTCACCCTAATAGAACTCCTAGTCGTAGTAGCCATCATTGGAATTCTTGCTGCAGTCGGCATGGTTGCTTATAATGGGTATACAGCAAGTGCAAAAAAAAATGCAATTAAACATAACTTTAATGAAATTGTTAACTTCATAAGTTTAAATTATACAAAATGTGATTTAGGTGAACCTATAAAGATGAATGATCAATCAGGAAATTCAAAAGATGTAACTAGTGGATATTGTAATAATAGCCCTTTGGGTGCTTGTCACATTTTAACAGCTCATTTTAAATCTTTGAAATGGAAAAATCCTTACACAGATCATTATATAAAAAACAACGTAGATAGTGAATATGTTCTTCACTGTTCAAATTCTGGGTATCCTTCTTCAAAACTTATGAACAGTCAAGCTGCAGGCTATGTCTTTATAACTAATGTATCAGGCTCACCAAAAATTATGAGACTGGAAATGAGATGGGATAATAATTTTAGTGGTGATATGTCGAAGAAAGATATTACAGTACCATAATGAAGCAAAAAGGATTTACACTTATAGAACTCTTAGTTGTAGTAGCTATCATCGGTATCCTCGCTGCAGTAGGAGTGGTTGCTTATAGTGGTTATACTAAGAGTGCTAAAGAATCTGCTGTCAAAACACAACATAGTCAAGTTGTTAAATATGTTGCTGCAGAACTTGCTAAATGTAATATTGAGTCGACAGTAATGGAGGGCAATTTATCCTGTTCAGGCAAAACTTATCAAAATGTTGTTGATGCAATTGTAAAAACTTTTTCAAATTTAGATCACATATATGAACCTGGTAAAACTGTTGTAACAGATGGTGGAAGCTATAGTAACAATAGTGGATCCACTGGTTTTATTCGATTGCAAAGTCCATACAATCCTAAAACTCATATATTAATTGGAACATGTTATGGTGATCCTTGTTTGCTTAACAGAGTTGAGAAATATATCGAAACCATCATACCAATTGACTATTAGACTATTTATGAAACAAAAAGCGTTCACACTGATAGAACTCTTAGTCGTTGTAGCCATCATCGGTATTCTAGCTGCAGTCGGTGTCGTTGCTTATAATGGATATACTAATAGCGCTAATGTCTCAGTATCTAAATCTAATCACAATACAGCAGTCAAAAAACTGAATTTATTAATTCAAAAATGCAACATTAGTTCTAATGGCAAAGTAAAACTGATGATGAAAGCTAACGATAAGACAGAATATGAAAAAGGTTGTTGGTATGATGTAAACACATATTTGTTATTTAGACAGTATTTTACAAATGATTTAAATAATTCAATTGAATGGAAAAATAATCATACAAAAGAACCTTGGGGTAGAAATTACGTTGCAATGGAAGGAAATAGTTGGGCATGTACTCAGGAAAAATATATTGGATATGTAAATATGGATTATAAAACATCATCAAAGACTATTGAAATTTGTACTTGTATTGATAGCCCGTGCAGTGATAATTCAAACATTAAGAAATATGAAACACAGTGGAAATAAAAATTTTAGAGCCTTTACTCTAATAGAACTATTAGTCGTTGTAGCCATTATAGGTATTTTATCTGCTGTAGGAGTGGTGGCTTATAATGGTTACACCTCAAGCGCCAATGCTTCAGTAACAAAGTCAAATCATAAAATAGTCGTTAAAGAAGTAAAATTGGTAATTACGAATTGTGAAATTGGTGGCACTGTTCAATTAATGAGTACGTTAAATAGTAAAAATTATAGCTCGCATACTTGCTATGGAAATGTCCAAGCTTTTTTTCCAGAATATTTTAAAAATCATATAAATAACATGATGGATTGGAGTAATTCGTCTAGTATAAGCAACTGGAATGGAAAAAACATGTACGTTTTACAAGAAGGGAATATGTCAAACACACATGCAGGTTTTGTCTTTTTACAAGTACCGTCAAACTCAAATAGAGAAGTATGGGTAAATATGTTTACATGTTTTAAATCACCATGCAACAAAGCTGAAAACAGAATCGAAGATCAAGTATCTTTTTATCAATGGTAAAGGACGCCATAAACAGAGATGGTTTCACATTAATTGAGCTTTTAGTCGTCGTAGCCATCATCGGTATTCTAGCTGCTGTAGGTGTTGTAGCTTATAATGGTTATACACAAAGTGCAAAAAGAAATGCCACTCTTCAACAACATGCTCAAGCGGTAAAATTTATAAATAACACACTAAAATTATGTGATGTTCAAGGTGGTGGGATGTTAACGCTAAGTGATACGAGATCAATAAATTGCGATGTTAACAATAACCCTGGTGGTATTAATGGCTTGAATAATATTTTTATTAATTATTTCTTAGACCAAGGGTATACAAATCCCTATGATAATTCAGTAATTGTTGTTTATACTGGCAGAAATAGTTCAAATGACACAAATGGGAGAATGAGGTTTGATGAAACAGATTGCCCAAATAATTCTTCAAAAAAAAGAATTGCATTATGGGTAAAAACACATGTTGCAAGTGATTATCAACCTGCGTTAATTCAAAAAGACGGATGGTGTAATTAGTTAAGATGATTTAAATTTATCATTAAAGAATTTAAATCATATGAATTCTTTAAAATAAGACCATTTGTATCAGTAATCAAATATTTAAGATTTTTATTCTTTGGTTTAAAGTTTTTGCAAATCTTAAAACATGCATTCTCAGATGCATTTCTAAAAACATTAAAAGTGACTTGTTGATTTGAATTACTTAAACCATAATCTTTCCACGAACCCTTAGAGACCATTTTAGCATATAAATTTAAAATTATTTTTAATTCTTTTTTTTCGAAAAAATATTTTTGTTTTTCCTCTTTTTTATTATTATCAATTACTAATCTTAGGTTTCTATTCATTAATTTTATACTTATTTATCAATCCTATTTGAAAAGCGGTAAAAATAAAGGTTATTGGCAACATTCCCCAAACTTTAAAGTTTACCCAAAATTCTTCCGTTTGAGTTCTCCAGATTATTTCATTTAAAATTGCTAGAGCAAAAAAGAAATACATCCATCTCTTATTTAAAATTTCCCAACCCTCGTCATTTAAGGGCATAGATTTGCCAAGTAATTTCTTTAAAATTGGCTCTTTTGTAAAGTATTTGCCAAACATTAATGCAAGACCAAATAAAATATTTATAATTGTGGGCTTCATGTAAATAAATATAGGATCATCAAAATAAATTGTTAGACCACCAAATAGCGTTATCAATACTCCACTAATTAATGGAACTTTTGGAATTTTTTTCTCGCTAACCCAAACAACTAATACAGCAATAATTGTTGCAACTATAAGTGGAGGAATTGCAATAATTAAGTTTTTATCATTGTTATAATAAAAATAAAAAAATATTACTAAAGGCCCTAAATCAGTTACAAATTTTAAAAAAGATTTATTCACTGCTACATAATAGCAGAATAATAAAACATTCACATTTTTTTTATTGATTTTTAATCTTAAATATCCATATTTAATGTGTGAGCATTCAAAAAGGTAAATTTTCAATTGGTGATGTAGTAAAACATAAGCACTTTGATTTTAGAGGTGTAATATATGACGTTGATTTTGAATTTAATAATTCAGAGGAGTGGTATCAATCAATTCCAAAAAATGTAAGACCAAGAAAAGATCAACCATTTTATCATTTGTTAGCTGAAAATGACGAAATCACGTATGAAGCATATGTTTCTGAACAAAATTTATTGGTGGATGACTCAGATGAACCGATTAAGCACCCTCTAATTAACGAAATATTTTCAGGCAAAAAGGGTTCAGGCTATTTTAAACCTTCTAACTAGATATATTTACATTTTTTAAACACATTTCGTGCAAATCTTCGTCACAGATTATGACTAAAATAAATAATATTTTGACCAAGGATGCTTTAATCCCATTTATTTTATCTCCCTCAGTGTTCTTGGTCAGAATAACCCACCAGAAAAATTTTCATAATTTAAATTTGTGTTATAGATAACAGAGAATGTTTAAGTATTTAAAACCGAACAATTTATTAAAAATAATAAATAAAACACAAAAGTTTGTATTTATTGTTTTTTTAGTAATTATAAGCATTGGTCTTGTTGAGGCATTAATACTTTCTCCTGAAGACTATAAACAAAGCGACTCAGTGAGAATTATGTATGTCCATGTTCCGGCAGCTTGGATTTCTCTTGGAATTTTTTCTTTAATTGCTGTTTTGTCATTTGGTATTTTAGTTTTTAAAAATAAGAATCTTTCTTTAATAACAAAAAGCTTAGCACCATCTGGTTTTGTCTTTAATCTAATTGCTTTAGTTACAGGATCCATCTGGGGTAAACCTACTTGGGGAACCTGGTGGGCATGGGATGCAAGAATAACATCAATGTTATTACTTGCTTTTTTTTATTTGATGTTTCTTCTAAGTTGGAGGGTAACAGATAATGAGGAAAAAGCTGTAAAGATTAGTTCGTACATAGCAATAATAGGTTTAATAAATGTCCCAATAATCAAATTTTCTGTTGAATGGTGGTCAACATTGCACCAACCTTCTTCAGTAAATATTTTTACAGAAACTTCTATTCATGTTTCTATGTTGTTACCTTTAGGTATAATGACTGCGGCATTTGCACTTTTTTCGCTTTTGATATTTTTGATGAAATATAATACAGAACTGATAAAAATAAAAAACAAAGGATTAGATAGATTATGATTAACGAAGTTTTATACATGAACGGATATGGTCTCTATGTATGGTCTTCTTTTGCATTTACTCTTTCTTGTTTTTGTATTTTATATTCAGTAATCAAACTTCAATTAGTTAAGGAGCAAAAGAAATTTAGGGCTCGTTTTGAAAGTTTAGAGACTAATAAAATTGAAATAGCAAAAAAACAAGAAACATACAAAGAAATACTAGCTACTTCATCTACATCTAAAATTTAATTTTTATATTCATGTATGGTAAAAAAGTTAAATTAAGAGCCATCTTTATATTATCTATATTCTTTTCATCAGTCTTAATTGTTTTTTTAGTTTTTAAATCCCTTGAGGAAAACGTTGTTTATTTTAAATCACCTACAGAAATAAAAAATTTAACAGAGTTGACACCAAAAAAAATAAGGGTTGGTGGTATGGTTAAAGAAAAATCAATTAATGTTAATCAGTCAGAAGTTAACTTTGTAATCACTGACTTTAAAAATGAATTAATCGTTAATTATAGTGGCTCTGTTCCAAATTTATTTGAGGAGGGAAAAGGAGTTGTGGCTGAAGGTTTTTTAAAAGATCGTAATTTTTTAACTGCTGTTAAAATTTTAGCAAAACACGACGAAAATTATATGCCACCTGAAGTGAAAGAGTCAATTAAAGAGGATAATTAATGCTAAACCAAATTGGAAATTATTCACTTTATATTGCTTTACTATCGTCTATTTTAATAATCATTCAATCTCCAATATTATTAAATAGGAATAATATAAATGTTAGTGGAAAAATTTTTTCACTAATTTCTATTCAATCATTAATGATTATAATAAGTTTCATTGCTCTTATAATAGCTTTTATAATCTCAGATTTTAGTAATGAGACAGTCTATAATAATTCTCATACCTCTAAACCTTTGTTCTATAAAATTTCAGGAACATGGGGAAACCATGAGGGAAGTTTACTTCTTTGGTTACTCGTATTATCAATTTTCTTATTAATTTTTACAATTACTTCAAAAAATATTTCAAATAAATATAGGATTTTAACTTTATTTTTTCAGGAAATAATAATTTTGGGATTTTTGTTGTTTATTCTTTTTACCTCAAATCCTTTTATGAGTTTATTTCCAATTCCTAACGAGGGAACTGGTTTAAATCCAATACTTCAAGACCCTGCATTAGCAATTCATCCACCAATATTATATTTAGGATATGTTGGAACATCTATTATTTTTTCTTCTTCACTCGCAGCCTTAATTTCAGGTTCTGTAAATAAAACTTGGGCTAAGCATATAAAGAATTGGGTACTAGTTTCATGGATTTTTTTATCAATTGGAATTTTATTAGGATCTATATGGGCTTATTATGAACTAGGATGGGGAGGATTTTGGTTTTGGGATCCAGTTGAAAATGTATCCCTTATGCCATGGTTTTGTTTAACAGCTTTATTTCACACTATTTTAATTTTAGAAAAAAGAGAAATGTTTCATTCCTGGGCAGTAATTTTATCAATTACAACTTTCTCATTAAGTATGAGTGGAACATTTCTCGTTAGATCTGGTATTTTAAATTCAATCCATACTTTTGCAAATGATCCTTCAAGGGGTGTCTTTATTCTTAGTTTTTTATTTATATTAATTACGCTGTCTATTTTTATTTATTTTTTTTATCAAAACAAAATCAATAACAATTTCACAAAAACTTATATTATTAGTAAAGAAACAGCTATTCTAGTTAATAACTTGTTCATGATGTTTTTTTTATCAGTTGTCTTAATTGGTACAGTTTATCCAATATTTCTAGAAGTAGTAAATAATGATAAAATTTCAGTTGGCCCCACCTTTTATCATAAATTAATTGTGCCTTTTTTGATTCCTTTTTTAATTTTTATGGCAATTGGATCAAATCTTAATTGGATAAAAGATAAAATAAATAAAATTAATCTACAGCAACTTTTATTTTTCATTTTATCAATAATTGTCTCGTTTATTTTTTTAAAAAGAGTTGGAATTTCCTATTTATTTTCACTTCCACTTTTTATAGCAAGCTTTTTTCTTTTTTTTATTACTATTAAAGACTTTTCTGTTAAAAAAACAAATTTATCTCAAAAAATATCTCATTTTGGTTTTAGTTTGTTTATTTTAAGTGTTTTAGTAAATGGTGTTCTTGCTAAAGAATATTCATCTAATATGAAAGTTGGTGATGAGAGAAAATTTTTAAATAAAACAATCAAATTTGAAAGTCTTAAAATTAATGAAAATAAAAATTATCAATCTTTAGAAGCAAACTTTAATATTACAGATAAAAATAATTCGATTAATTTAAAACCAGAAGTTAGAGTTTATGATCAGCCACAGACTATTACTAGTGAGGCTGATATTGAAACAACAATATATTCAGATAATTTTTTAGTATTTAATATATTGAAAAATGATGGATTTTATAATGTAAGATATCAAATAAAACCGTTTATGATATGGATTTGGATATCAATAATATTAATCACCTTTGGAGGGATATTAAGCATTGTAAAAAAAAATGGTTAAAAATATTAAGCTAATAGCAGTAGTTTTTTTAGTTATTGTAAGTTTTTTCATTCTTCTTAAAGGACTGAATAAAACAAATAATTATTCCCCTAATTTAAACTCAAGTAAAATTGATTTTAACTTTAAGGCAAAGTTTCTTTACTCTGATGAAGAGTCAACATTATATGAATTGATAAATGATAAAGATTTTTCAATAATCAATATTTGGGCTTCGTGGTGTCTGCCTTGTAGAGATGAGCATTCTTTTCTATTAAACCTCAAATCATTGGATAAATTAAATATAATAGGAATTAATTATAAAGATAATGAGATTAATGCAAAAAAATTTATTAAAGAACTGGGTAACCCTTATTCTAAAATTGTAGTTGACCCTTCTGGGGTTAATTCAATTGAGCTAGGTGCATATGGTGTACCCGAAACAATTCTTATAAATAATAAATCTAAAACTATTTTAAAAAAATATATAGGTCCACTAGATGATAAAAAACTTGCTGAACTTAAAATGATAATAAAAAATGAAAATTAAAATTTTAGTACTTACAATATTTTACTTAATAGGTTCTTTTAATCTATCATATGCAGCGAATTCTGAAAAGGTTAACAAAATTTCAAAAAATTTGAGATGTTTAATTTGTCAAGGACAATCAGTTTATGACTCTCAATCTGATTTTGCTTTAAGTATGAAAATTTTAATTCAAAATAAAATAGATGAAGGTAAAAATGATGAACAGATTTATGATTTCCTTAAGAGCAAATATGGAGAGTGGATTGTGTATGATCCAGAAATTACTAAAAATACACTTTTACTTTGGATATTACCTTTGATTTTGTTTGTTTTTGGAGCTATTTTAATTATTAGAAAACTATCTATAAAGTAGTTATAACTTTTCTTATGAGAGCCATTACAAAAATTCTGTTAATATATATTTTGGTATCATTTAACGTAGTAAAAGCTGACGATAAAAGTTCTAACGAAAATTGGAGCTTTTATACAGGAATGTTTGATTTTAGTGATGATGGAAAAAAAGCTAATTTATTCGGTATTCAGCATATTAATACTGGAAAAAATAAAGAAAGTTTTTTAGGTATTCTTCAACCTGTAACAGGACTTATGGTGACTGGCGATAATGCTGCGTATATTTATACAGGATTTCAAATTTATAATGAAGGTGCTTTAAAATTTACTCCAAGTTTTACTCCAGGCTTGTATTCTAAGGGTGACGGAAAAGACTTAGGACATGTTATTGAGTTTAAAACAGAGATACAAATTTCATATGAGTTCTCGTCAAATAGTGAAATAGCAGTATCATATAATCATATATCTAATGCAAGCATTGGAGATAAAAATCCTGGGGCAAATAGTTATATGTTTAATTATATAAAAAAATTTTAAACTCTAAATATGAATTTAAAAGATTGTCACAATTTTGGTGATTTTAGAAAATTAGCAAAAAAAAAATTACCTTCTCCAATTTTTCACTACATTGACGGTGCAGCAGACGATGAGATAACTTATGCAAGAAATACAAGTGCTTTTGATGATGTTGATTTAGTTCCAAATGTTCTAAGAGGAGTTGAAAATGTTGATCTTTCAACAACAATATTTGGAAAAAAATTGGATTTACCATTTTACCTAGCACCAACTGCATTACAAAGACTTTTTCATTATGATGGAGAAAGAGCAGTTGGAAAGGCAGCAAAAAAATTTAATACAATGTTTGGTGTTTCAGCTTTGGCTACAGTCAGTGTAGAGGAAATTTCTGCTATGATTGATACTCCAAAGATGTTTCAATTTTATTTTCACAAAGATAGAGGCTTGAATGACTCTTGTTTAGAGAGAGCTAAAGCAGCTAAATTTGATGTAATGGCTTTAACTGTAGATACTATTACAGGCGGAAACCGAGAGAGAGATTTAAGAACTGGTTTTACATCTCCACCTAAGTTGACCTTATCAAGTTTGTTTAGTTTTGCTACTAAGCCTATGTGGGGGATAAACTATCTGACTAAAGGTAAATTTGAATTACCGCACCTTCAAGATTTTGTAAAAGAAGGTACAAGCACTAACTCTTCAATTGGGAGTTATTTTTCTACTATGTTAGACCAATCTATGAATTGGAAAGATGCTGAAAAACTTTGTTCTCAATGGGGTGGCCATTTTGCTCTCAAAGGTATTATGAGTGTTGAAGATGCAAAAAAAGCTGTAGATATAGGTTGTACTGGAATTATGGTTTCAAATCATGGAGGAAGACAACTTGATGGTTCCAGATCTCCTTTTGATCAACTTGCAGAAATTGTGGATGCTGTTGGTGATAAACTTGATGTTATATGTGAAGGTGGAATTCACAGGGGAACTCATATGTTAAAAGCATTATCTTTAGGTGCTAAAGCTTGTTCAGGTGGAAGACTTTATCTTTATGCTTTAGCTGCAGCAGGTCAAGCAGGAGTGGAAAGAGCACTAAATCAATATAAAACTGAACTGCAAAGAGATATGAAACTAATGGGTTGCACAAAAATCAGTGACCTAAATAGAAGTAATTTAAGATTCAGAGGATAATGAGTTTAAGCAATTGCTATAACTTTGATGACTTTAGAAAGTTAGCAAAAAAAAAACTCCCTGCACCTATTTTTCATTATATAGATGGAGGAGCAGACGATGAAGTTACAATGAATAGGAACACAGATTCATTTAATGACTGTGATCTAATTCCAAATATTTTAAATAGTGTTGGTGAACCTGATTTAAAGACAGAGGTTTTTGGAACAAAGATGGATATGCCAATTTTTTTATCTCCTACGGCTATGCAAAGTTTATATCATCCAGATGGAGATAAAGCTTCTGCTCGTGCTGCTGAAAACTTTGGTACTATATACAGTATGTCTACTATGGCATCTTTTTCGATTGAAGAAATTGCAAATCTTTCAAGTGGTCCGAAAATATTCCAGTTATATATTCATAAGGACCAATCTATAACTAATGATTTAATAGATAGATGTAAAAGAGCAAACTTCAATGGAATGTGTATTACAGTTGATACCATTGTTGCTGGAAACAGAGAAAGAGATCATAGAACAGGTTTTACAACACCACCAAAATTTACTTTAGATAGTTTAATGAGTTTTGCCATGAGACCTCAGTGGGTCTTTAACTATTTTACGCATAAGAAATTTGAATTAGCAAATCTTAAAGATAAAGTTGATAAGGGTACAAATATTGCCCAATCTGTTATGGGATATATAAATGAGCAATATGATCCTGCTATGAATTGGAAAGATGCAGAGTATTGTATAAAAAAATGGGATGGTCCAATTGCACTTAAAGGAGTTATGTCAGTTGATGACGCTAAAAGAGCAATAGATATAGGATGTACAGCTATAATGATATCAAACCATGGTGGAAGACAACTTGATGGGTCTAGATCTCCTTTTGATCAAGTAAAAGCTATCAGAGATGCTGTAGGAGATAAATTAGAGGTAATTTTAGATGGTGGAGTTCGAAGAGGGACACATGTTCTTAAGGCATTAGCAGCAGGTGCGACAGCTTGTAGTTTTGGTAAAGCTTTTTTGTTTAGTTTAGGGGCTGGTGGTCAACAAGGAGTAGAAAGATTACTACAAAATATGCATGATGAAATCAGACGTAACATGATATTGATGGGATGCAAAAGTATAAAGGATCTGGATGAGTCCAAAATCATTTATAGAAGATAAAAAATTTTAATTAATAGACATATTAAATCTTTTCAGTTAGTTTTCCTTTTTTAAAAATAAAATTATGATACTTGCAAAAAATTTAGAAAATTTAGGAACAGAGTCTGCATTCAGTGTACTAGCAGAAGCTAAAGCATTAGAAGCAAAAGGACACCCAATGATTCATTTGGGATTAGGTCAACCAGATTTTAAAACACCAAAGCATGTAGTTGAAGCTGCTAAAAAAGCTTTAGACGACGGTCATCATGGATATGTCATGTCTAATGGAATTCCAGAATGTAGAGAAGCAGTAACAAGATGGATCAAAAAACGTTATAACGCAACTATAGATGCCGAAAGAATTTTGATTATGCCAGGAGGAAAGCCGACAATGAGTTATGCAATCCAATGTTTTGGCGAACCAGGAGCAGAAATAATTCATCCCACACCTGCTTTCCCTATTTATGAATCAATGATAAATTATACTGGTTCTACTCCAGTGCCCTATGATCTTACTGAAGATAAAGATCTTAAATTTGATCCGGATAAAATATTATCTTTGATTACTGATAAAACTAGATTGTTAATTTTAATTAATCCAAATAATCCTACGGGTAGTTTTGTCGAAAAATCAGTAATAGATTATTTTGCAAAAGAATTAGAAAAACATCCGCATGTTACGATCTTAAGTGATGAAATTTATAGTAGACAAATTTTTGACTATAAAGAAATGCCATCATTTTTTCATTACGAAGCATTAAAGGATAGATTAATTGTTTTAGAAGGTTGGAGTAAAGCTTATTCAATGACAGGTTGGAGATTAGGGTGGAGTTATTGGCCCAAAGAAATGGTTGCCCATGTAAATAAATTACTAATCAATAGTGTATCTTGTGTAAACGCAGCAGCACAATTTGCTGGTATAGCAGCATTAGATGGTCCAGATGATTCAATTAATGATATGTTAGATAAATTCACTTTAAGAAGAAATTTAATTCATAAAGGTTTGAATGATTTACCTGGAATAGAATGTAGTCTACCAGGAGGAGCTTTTTATGCTTTTCCAAATGTTAAAGGAACTGGAATGTCTGGTGCAGAATTTTGCAAAAAAGCGATGCATGAAGCAGGCGTAGCAATTGTACCAGGAACAGCGTTTGGTCAAACTTGCCAAGACTACGTAAGGTTTAGCTTTGCCGCATCTAGAGATAATATACAGCAGGCTTTAGAAAATATAGGCAAGATGCTTTCTAAATAGGCTATATTTTTAAGCAAAATTTCTGTAATATTTAATTATGAATGAGATTGTTCAGACAGAATTAAAAAAAATTTTCGATGGTAGATTTTCAACTTCAGAATCTACTCGTTCAAACTACGCTAGAGGTGAGGATACATACGATCCAGTACTATCAAAAGCTGTAGTTTTTCCAGAAACTAACGAAGAAGTTTCTCAATTATTAAAATTATGTAACGAACACAAAATACCAGTCGTTCCTTTTGGCACTGGAACTTCATTAGAAGGCCATGTTGTTGGAAATCAAAACGGAATAACAATTTCTTTAGAAAAAATGAATAAGGTTTTAAGTGTAAATGCGGAAGACTTTGATTGTAGAGTTCAAGCAAATGTTACAAGAAAACAATTAAATGAATATTTAAGAGAGGACGGAGTTTTCTTTCCAATTGATCCAGGTGCAGATGCTGCTCTTGGTGGAATGGCAGCTACGTCAGCCTCAGGAACAATGGCTGTTAAATATGGAACCATGAGAACTGTAATTTCAGGTCTAACAGTCGTACTTCCAAATGGAGATATTATTAAAACAGGTGCTAGAACAAAAAAAACCTCTGCTGGATATAATCTCACAAATTTATTTATAGGTTCGGAGGGAACGCTTGGGATAATTACTGAAGTACAATTAAGATTGTCACCAATACCTGAAAGCATAATGAGTGCGGTTTGTTATTTTCCAGATTTAGACTCAGCAGTAAAAGCTTCTCAAGAAGTTATTCAATATGGTGTTCCAATTGCAAGAATTGAAATGCTCAATAAAGATCAAATGGAAATTAGTATTAAATATTCAAAATTAGAAAATATTAAAGCGTCACCTACTCTATTTTTTGAATTTCATGGAAGCGAAGCATCAAATAACGAAAATATAGGAATTGTAGAAGAAATTTCAAAAAGTAATGGTGGAAGTGATTTTCAATGGGCATCTTCTCCTGAAGAGCAAAAAAAATTATGGAAAGCACGACATGACGTTTACTATTCTGTAAAAGCTTTGGGACATGACATGAAAGTTTATTCTACAGATGTTTGTGTACCAATTTCTAGATTAGTTGAATGTATTTCTTGGGCAGAAAAAGAAGTGCAAAAGTTGGGCCTAACTGCTCCAATGGTAGGTCATGTTGGTGATGGAAATTTTCATTCTATAGTTCTATATGATCCAGACGATGAGGATAAACAAAAAAGAATAAGACAATATAGTGATGATTTAATTAATAAAGCACTTGAGCTTGAAGGTACTATAACTGGAGAACATGGTATAGGACTTCAAAAAAAACATTACTTACTTAGAGAACATCCAGATAATGTACCCGTTATGAAATCTATTAAACGATCAATAGATGTAAATAATATAATGAATCCTGGTAAAATTTTCGATTTAAATTAATCTACTTTAATGAAAAAAATATTGGTCACCAGAAGATTGTTAAGATCTTGTGAGGATAAAGCAAAAGAAATCTTTGATGCAAATTTAAACCTAAATGACGAACTTTATTCACAAAAAAAATTAATTGAAATGAGTGAAGGATGTGATGGTATACTATCAGCTTTAACTGATAAGCTAGATGCTGAAACAATTAATCAATTACCAGAATCAGTAAAAATACTATCTAATTTTGCAGTTGGATTTGGAAATATAGATTTAGAAGCAGCAAAAAAAAGAGGAATAGCTGTAACCAATACTCCAGACGTTCTAACTGATGCAACAGCAGAAATAGGAGTTCTTTTAATTCTTGGTGCGTGTAGAAGAGCCTCTGAGGGAATTGAAAGAGCTAGAGAAGGTGGATGGGTTTGGTCAGCAGATTTATTAATTGGAAAACAACTAACAGGCACAAGATTAGGAATTTTAGGAATGGGAAGAATTGGACAAAAAATTGCAAAAGTTGCTAAATCTCTTGGAATGATAATTCATTATCATAACAGATCAAAACTTAGTGAGGAAAAAGAACAAGGTGCAATTTATCATGATAATTTAAAAGATCTTTTATCTGTATCAGATGTCCTATCTGTTTGTTGTCCAGCATCAAAAGAGACAATTGATATGATTAATAAAGATACAATCGAATACTTACCTAAGGGCGCAGTAGTTACGAATGTAGCAAGAGGAGATATAATTGAAGATGAGGCAATGATTGATGCTCTTGATAGAAGAAAGGTTTATGCAGTAGGTTTAGATGTCTATAAAAATGAACCAAATTTAAACAAAGGTTATTACAAACATAAAAGTGCGTTTATACTTCCTCATTTAGGCAGTGCTACAAAGGAAACTAGAACAGCCATGGCAAATTTGGCTATTGATAACCTTGATGAGTACTTCAAAACAGGAAACTGTAAAAATAAAGTCAATTAACAATCTCAAGTTGTATTAAGTCTTTTTATCCTCATTTTTAATAATGACTCTAAGTTACATTTGTGTTTAATTGTCGACAGTTAATTAACTATAGAGGAGAAATAAATGATTAAAGACAAAAAGTTGAAAGGTAAAAAATTACCTTCAAGACGTAAGTTCTTTAAAGCTGCTGCTGCAACTGGTGTCGCTGCTGTTGCTGCATCATCTTTAGCTGCTCCAGCTGTTGCTGCTGAAAGAATAGAAGCATCAATGGTTGCTACTTGGGGAAGAGATTTTCCAGGTCTAGGAACAGGAGCACAAAGATTTGCACAAAGAATAACAGATATGAGTGACGGTAGAATACAAGTTACTTACTATGCTGCTAACGAGAGAGTTAAAGCATTTGACTCATTTGATGAAGTAGCATCTGGTAACTCACAAATGTATCATGCCGCTGACTATTACTGGGTAAAGAAAAATCCTGCATGGGGTTACTTTACAGCAGTGCCTTTTGGTTTCACTTACACTGAAATGAATGCATGGATTAGATTTGCTGGTGGTCAAGAGTTATGGGACGAACTAGCAGATGGTTTTGGTCTTAAAAACTTCATGTGTGGTGATACAGGAGTTCAAATGGGTGGATGGTTTAACAAAAAAATCAGAAGTCCAAATGACTTTAAAGGTTTAAAAATGCGTATGCCTGGTTTAGGTGGGCAAGTAATTGGTAAACTTGGAGGATCTCCAGTTTCACTTCCTGGTGGACAGATTTACGAAAACTTAGTTTCTGGTGCAATTGATGCAACAGAGTGGGTTGGTCCATGGAATGATGAAGCTATGAAATTCCAAGAAGCTGCTAAATACTACTACTATCCTGGTATGCACGAGCCTGGATCGATGTTAGCATGCGGAACTAATAAGTCTTGGTTCACAAGTTTATCTAAAGCTGATCAATTATTAATCGAAGCTGCTGCAGCAATGGAAAATGACGTCATGATGTCAGAGTACAATGCTAAAAATGGTGCAGCACTTGCAAGATTGATTAATGATCATGGTGTTAAACTAGAGAAGTTTAGCGACAAGGTTTATGATGGTTTTGGAAAAGCAGCAGAGGAAGTCTTTGAAGAGACAAGAGCGAGTAGTGGTCTTGCGGAAAGAATCCATACAAGTTTCTTAAAAGCTAGAAAAGAAATTGGTGCTTGGACAAACCTTTCAGACTCACCTTACATTCAGCAAAGAAACAGAGTGCTAGGAATGTAATTACGTCTTTTATGTAATTAAAAGGGCCCTTAATTGGGCCCTTTTTTTTATATTTAATAAAAGTTAAAATTTAGTATTTAGAATAGTTAATGGACGCGAAAAATAAAAGTATTCATCTTTATTTAAGAATTTTAAGCTATTCAGTGATAGCTTTTACACTGGCTTTTTTGTTAAATAACTTACTTACAGTTTGGGCTGAATGGCCTGGAGTGAGAAAAATTTTTTCTCATCACGAATTATTTGGTCATAAACAAAAGCTCTTAGAAGGATCAGACTTAAATTATGGTTATATGCAAATTGGATTATATCTGATTTGTATAGGACTTTTAATTTCTTATGTTTTTAAAACGTACACTCAAACATTAGAAACAGACTCAGAAATATTATCAAAATTTTCAGCTTATATAGTTAGGTCATCTTTCTGGGCGGTATTCTTAGTTGGTTTAGCTGATTTTATAATTTCTTTTATGGTTGTTGAAAGATTATGGGAAACAATCTTTAGTCCAGAGGTTAAAGCCTTTATGGTTAAGGCTCCTGAAAGAATAACATTCATACACTTTCCTATTATAGCAGTTTCTTTTGTGATTGGTTATTTTACTAAATCTGTTGGTTTTATCTGGTTAGCAGTTTTAGTTGTATTAAGTGAATTTTTTATAGTTTTATCGAGATTTATATTTTCATACGAGCAAGCTTTTCAAGGAGATCTTGTGAGATTTTGGTACGCAGCGTTATATTTATTTGCAAGCGCATATGCACTAATTCATGAGGGTCATGTTAGAGTTGATGTTCTTTATTCCACTTTTAGTGAAAGAAAAAAAGCATGGACTAATGCAATTGGTTCTGCCGTGCTTGGTGTACCACTTTGTTTAATTGTTATTTTTTTAGGTTTAAATGGTAAAGCAAGTATTATTAATGGGCCGGTAGTTGCATTTGAGGTAACCCAGCAAGGTTCTAATGGATTATATTTACTGTATTTAATGGCAGTGTATCTAGCAGTATTCGCAATTACGATGTTGTTACAGTTTACAAGTTTTTTTATGAATAGTAGTTACAAACTTTTGATGAACGAAAATGAATCAAGTATTTCAAACATAAGTAATACTAATGAAGTTCAGACAAAAAATATGGAAAGCCAATAATGGAATTATTTTTCTTAGCAATCTTAGTTTTAATTATGATTGTTGCTCTAGCATCAGGTTATCCCGTAGCATTTGCTCTTCCGGGTTCTGCTATCATATCCATTGGTTTAGCTGCATTTTTTGGGTATTTATTTGAAGGAGATGCAGATGCTTTTTTTGCAGTAGATGGACCTATAGAGTGGCTTGTTGCTGGTATAACTAACTTTAGAAGTAATTATTGGGATGTTGAAACCGACACTTTAATTGCAATTCCTTTATTCATTTTTATGGGAATTATGCTTCAAAAATCAAAAATTGCGGAAGACTTATTAATTACAATGGGTCAATTATTTGGCCCTATTCCAGGAGGTTTAGGTATCTCAGTTATATTTGTTGGAGCATTACTAGCAGCAACTACGGGTATTGTTGGAGCAACAGTTATTGCAATGGGGTTAATTTCTTTACCCACAATGTTAAATAATAATTATGACAGAAAACTTGCAAGTGGAATTGTATGTTCGTCTGGAACACTTGGGCAAATTATCCCTCCATCTATTGTACTGATTATTATTGCAGACCAATTAGCCAGTGCATCAGATGTTGCTAATAATATGAGACAGAATGATTACAAAGCTTTAACGGGTGAGTTTAATATGCCAGGTGAGTTTAGAGTTGGATCATCAAGTGCTGGAGACATGTTCCTTGGCGCTCTTTTACCAGGATTAGTCTTGGTTGCTCTTTATATGATTTATGTGTTTTTTTATGCAAGATTTAAAAAAGGGGTTGCACCACCAGTGCCATTTAAGGGAGAATTTAATTTTAAATTTTGGATGAGAGTAATTGTTATAATTATTCCACCACTTGCATTAATATTCGCAGTTTTAGGTTCGATACTAATGGGTATTGCAACTGTTAATCAAGCTGGTTCAATTGGAGCCATAGGTGCAACACTAATGGCAGGTTACAGATTATTTGAAGGAAAGAAAAGTGCCTTTTATCCTCTTTTACTTATCATAGGTTCGTTGATACCAATCACTTTTTTTGCTTCAAATTATGAACTCAACATAAAAAATTTAGAAGAAAGAGATATTGGAGCAATATACATAACTGCTTTCTTTGTTATCCTTCTTGTAATCGGAATATCATGGAGCTTTTGGAGAACTTACAAAACAGAGAATGTTTTAAAAGAGGTTGTTACTGAAACTTGTATAACTACTTCAATGGTATTTATTATTCTTTTAGGAGCTGCGATGCTTACTTCCGGATTTAGAGCGTTTGGTGGTGAAGAATTAGTTAGAGATTTCTTACAGGATTTACCTGGTGGATTTTGGACTCAGTTTGTAGTTGTTATGATTGTAATATTTTTACTGGGTTTCTTTTTAGATTTTATTGAAATTGCTGTTGTTGTTGTTCCAATAATTGCACCAATATTGTTGGCTGAAACAGGAGCTAATGTAACGGCAGTTTGGTTAGGAGTTATGATTGGAGTGAACTTGCAAACTTCTTTTCTGACCCCACCATTTGGATTTGCCTTATTTTATTTAAAAGGTGTAGCGCCAAAAGTAGTGCAAACACTAGATATTTGGAAAGGTGTAGTACCATTTATAGCTTTGCAGCTTGTCGGTTTAGCAATAGTTGGCTCTTATCCATCACTTGTAAATTATCTGCCTAACAGGGTTTATCTAACTTCAAAGGTAGCGCCACCTCCAATGAATCCTAAACTACAGTATTGTCTACAAGAATATAAATTTGCAAATTATGCAAATAATGCGGATGCAATAAAGAATAGCATTGACGATTTTGACTCAATAATACTTGCAAATTTACCAGCTGATAAACTAAGTTATTTCCAACGACACGTAGATAATTCAAACTATACTTTCGAATTAGTTGACGAAGTCAAAAGTACAGAAGCTATTTATAATGACTATGCCGTTGATTATAGAGACTTACATTTTAAGACTAGAAAAAAACAGAAGAAAATTTCTAAACTCAATAAAAAAATTGATAAATATAAAGCTGAAATAAGAAATTTAGATGATGATGAGGTTTCAGAAAAAAATAAAATTGAACAAAGAATTGAAAATGTAAAACTTGAAATTGAAGAAGTCGCTAATTCAATTTCAAAAGACTGGAAACCAAAGAATGATGAATTTAATAAGATTAATAAAGCTAAAAATTTAGCTGTTAAAAAATATCGTAAAACAGCAGATAATGCATACGATGATTTAATGCTTATTAAATTATTTATTTTAGATGGAGAAAAATTTGAAGAATTGAGTAATGATATTAAAATTCTTAAATCTAAAATTGATAATCGAGGTTATCTAGATGCTATAGATCATATTGATAATATGTTTGATAAAGTTGGAGAAATATCAGGTTCAGATGAATTTGCAGATAAATTAGATTACTTGATAACTATTATGGATGAAGATGAAAAAGATCCTGAACAAATAGCAAAAATAGCTGATGAGACTTATGCACATTTTGATAAAGAGGTAAGTTGGAGAAATGAATTTCAGAAAAAATATATGGATAGAATAAATAATCACTTACAGGTACTAAGCGACAATATTGGGTTAAGGTTACAGCAAAAACTCACTAAAGAACAAGCGATTTATGTTTCAAGATGTAATTCAGTGCACAGAGATATTTCTTTAAACTTTTAGTTAATTTGTAATTTGATCAATTATTTTTGATCTTTTATATAATCCCAAGCCTTCAGCTTTTTGTTTTAACTTATTATATTCAGACTTTAAGTTTTCAGTGTTTACGTTAATTTTATTTCCAATTTCAATTATTGATCCAATGATTGGATCAATTTCTAGAGGACGTTTTGCATGTAAATCTTGAGTAGTAGATGGTTTATGGCTCTTTATTGAAATTGCTGCTTTAATTCTATGATCTATCGAAACATTAAATTTAACTCCAATTTTTTCTCCCACTGACTGACATTCCTCCATCAATTTTCTCACTGTTTTCAACAGTTCTGGGTCATCTCCAATCTCATCCAAAGATTTATCGTGTAGTGCGCTCACAATATTAAATGAACAATTACCCCAGAGTTTTATCCATATTTCATCTCTTAGGTTGCTTTTTTGTGGTGCTTTTAAACCTCCTGCAATTAATAAGTCTGCAATAATTTTAAGTCTTTCTGATTTTGATCCATCAGGTTCGCCTAATGTAAATCTTTCACCACCATTGTGTTTAATAACACCGGGTTCAGTAATTTCAGCTGCTGGATAAACCACACATCCAAGAGCTCTTGAAGGTTTTAAAGAATTCCAAATTTTACCGTCAGGATCAACGCTATCTATATGTTTCTCATCTAAGTTTGTCCCTGTGTTAGCTTTATGAAAATACCACCACGGTAAGCCATTTACAGCAGATATTATAGTTGTATTTTTTCCAATTAAGCTTTGAAGAGATTCTACTATATTAGTAATCGCGTGAGCTTTCACTGAAATAAAAATATAATCTTGAATCCCAAGTTCTTTAGGATCATCTGTTACTTTTAATTTAAAGTTTTCTGATTTATCATTTTTAATTAATGTTAAACCGTTTTCTTCTATAGCTTTTTTGTGTGGACCTCTGGCTATAAGTGATAAATCAATATTATTTTTACTTAAACATGCAGCTAAATATCCACCAATTGATCCTGCACCAAATATACAAACTTTTTTCATTAATTGTTTAAACCAAATTTTTTTGCTAAAACATTTCTTTGTAATTTTCCTGTTGCTCCTTTTGGAATTTCTTCAACAAAAAAAATTTTTTTTGGTATTTTAAACTTAGCAAGTTTTTTTTGAGCATATTCTAAAACATCATTTTCTGAACATGTCTCACCACTTTTTATTATAATTGCGCTAGCAATATTTTCTCCAAGCATTTTATCATCATAACCAAAACAAACTGCTTGATCTATAAATGGATGGTCCATTAATACGTTATCAACTTCTAATGGAGATATTTTTTCTCCACCTTTATTAATTATTTCTTTTAATCTTCCCGAAATCTTTAAGTAACCCTCTTTATCAAAATAACCTTGATCGCCGGTTCTAAACCAACCATTGGTAAAACTTGTTTTATTTGCTTCTTCATTATTATCGTAACCAATAGTTACATTTTCACCTTTTATACACACTTCTCCTTCATCACCTTGTTTTAGCACTTCCCCATTTTCATTCATAATACATACCTCTGGGCCTGCTGGAAGGCCTACAAATCCAGCTTTTTGTTGCTTAGGTGGCAATGGATTAGAAGTCATTTGGTGAGTAGCTTCAGTCATACCGTATGCTTCAATTACTGGACAACTGAAAACATCATTTAAATCATTAAATACTGCTGGTGGTAAAGATGCAGATGATGACCTAATTAATCTTAGTTTTAGCCCCTTAGCAATTTCTAAGTTTCTGCGTGCTCTTAATAAAATAGTTTGATGCATTGTAGGTACTCCTGAGTACCAGGTTATTTTTTCTGATTTAGCTACATCTAAAAACTTGATAGCATTAAAACCATTTGATGCAAATACAGATGCACCAGCTTTCATTGATGAAGCTAAAATAGCTATTAGACCGTGTATATGAAAAAGTGGCATAATATTAAGACAATGGTCATTTTCTGAAAGATTTAAACTTTTAGAAATATTTTCTGCTGAAGAAAAAATATTTTTATTTGTTAAAGGAACAATCTTTGGTCTCGATGTGGTACCAGAAGTGTGTAGCACTAATGCTTCATCACTTTCATTGGGTAAAGAATATTCACTTTCTTTTTCGTAAATATTAAATATTCCTGAAGGTCCATCCTTTTCAGGATTAATTTCACATAATTCTATTTTTAATTTTTTTGCTACATCTACAACTGGATTTTCAGAATTTTTCTCAACCAAAACAATTTTTGGATTTAAATCTTTTAAATAAAATTCATACTCCTCAGATTTATATGATGGATTTAAAGGGGCAGCAGACATATAGCTTGAAATAGCCAAAAAACTTGAAGCCATGTACGGTCCATTTGGTAAAACTATCGCTGCTCTATCTTTGTTTGATAATCCATTTCCAGCCAGTTGTTTAGAAATTTTATTGATAAATAATTTTAAATCTTTGTAACTTAGTTTTGTACTGATTTCGGAGGTTAGAGCAATATTTTCATCATTCACATTTTCAAAAATGTTTCTAACAATTCTTTTTGACATTATTTAGTACCCTTTTGCGTAACCGTCTTTTCTAGGATCAGATCCTCCTAAAAGGTCCCCTTCTGATCGATTTATTTTAATAGCTTGACCTCCACCATGAGTACCATCAATATACTCAACATTATGACCGATTTCTTTCAATTCATTAAAAATTTGATTATCGACTGATTTTTCAAGCTTATAAATATTGTTAAAATGAAAGGCTCTTGGAAAACTTAAAGCTTCTTGAGGCCCCATGCCATAATCAATCATATTATTTAAAACATGCACCTGTCCTACTGGCTGATACTGCCCTCCCATAACTCCATAGCTTAAAGTTGCATTGTTATCTTTATCAATGACCATGCCTGGAATAATAGTATGTAATGGCCTTTTTAAGCCTTCTATACAGTTTGGGTGTCCATGCTCTACTCTGAAATTTGTACCCCTGTTATGTAAAAGTATTCCACTTTTATTTGTAGTGATACCTGATCCAAATACGTAACAAACTGAATTAATGATGGATACACTATTTAAGTCTTTATCTACAACTGTTAGATAAATAGTTTCTGGGTGAGCTGGAATATTTAAGTCACCAACATCACTGCATGAATTGAGCTTAATTTTATTAAAAATATCCTCAATATTTTTATCACTTAAAATTTCATCTAAATCAAAATTTACAAAATTTGGATCGCCTAAGCTTGTTTCTTTAACTTTATAAGCTTGTTTTGTAACTTCGGCTTCAAGATGAAATCTTTCTGTACTGTTGAATTTATAGTTATGAATATTTAGTTTTTCTAACAATTTCATCATAATCAAAACAGTTACGCCAGGTCCATTTGGAGGACATTGATGAATAAAATCACCCTTATAACTAGATTTTATTGTTTCTGATCTTATTGTGTTCTGTTTAGAAAAATCCTCAAAAGTATGAACACCCCCTAATTCATTTAAACTTTCAATTATATCTTTTGCAGTTTCACCCTCATAAAATTCTTTACTTCCTTTTTTACTAATTGCCTCTAATGTTTTTCCTAATGGAATGTTTTTCATTAATTCACTTTCTTGATAAGTACGACCTTCTTTCAAAAAAATTTTTTTAGAATTTTCATTTCCATTAATTTTATTTAAGCTATTATGCCAAGCATTTGACACTACTTTAGAAATCTTGTGACCATTTTTTGCAATCTCAATTGCACCTGCAAATAATTGTTCAAAATCTAATTTTCCAAATTCTTTATGAATAGTTTCCCAAGCATGAACTGCACCAGGAATTGTTACTGAATGAGGACTTGTTAATCCAATTTTATCTATATTTTTTTCCTTGAAGAAATCATAACTTAATTTCTCTGGTGCTAACCCAGATCCATTAAAAGATACTGCATCCTTATTATTCATTTTGACAATTGCAAAACAGTCTCCACCAATACTTGTTGCATTAGGCTCAACTACAGATAAAACAATTGAAGCTGCTATAGAAGCATCTACTGCATTTCCACCCATTTTTAGTATTTTTAAGGCCTCTTCGGTCGCTAATGGATGAGAAGTAGCAGCCATAGCATTTGATGAGCGTGCATCTTTATCTTTTGTTGATTGATTATTCATAGTACAGATTAAATCTCAAAAATTTATAAATGATTACTAAAGTAAATAAAAGCATTATCATATTCTGTATTTTTGCCTTTGGTTTTTTATTATCAAATCTTGTTAGATCTATTACTGCAACATTAACGCCGGTCCTGACATATGAATTCGATTTAACTGCAGGGAATTTAGGACTGTTAGCAGGAGGCTATTTTATTGGCTTTTCAATTATGCAAGTCCCAATAGGACTACTACTTGATAAATTCGGTCCAAAAAAGGTTGTTGGGTATTTTTTGATAATTGCATTGGTAGGAACCATATCATTTGCATTAGCAAAAAGTTTTTCTGGGTTACTTATTTCAAGAATATTTATTGGGATCGGAGTGAGTGCTTGTATGATGGGACCTCTAACAGGATACAGAGTTTGGTTTGCTGAAAAATATCAACAGCGCGCTAATTCATGGATGTTAATGGTAGCAAATATAGGTTTTGTATCATCTACTTTACCTGTACAGATTTTATTACCATACTTAGGATGGAGATGGATTTTCATTTTAATAGCTATACTTATTTTAATAAGTATTATTTTAATTTTCTTATTCACTCCTAATTGGGAACAGAAAGAAAACTTCACTGTTGATGAAGAAAAAAAAGGTTTAGCACAAATTTGGAAGAATAAATTTTTTATCAGTATGGTACCATTAGCATTTATTAATTATGGTGGTATACAGGCAATCCAAACGCTTTGGGCTGGTCCTTGGATGCTAAATATTACAGGGTATTCTCCATTTCAAAGTGCTACAGGCTTATTTTGGATCAATGTAACTATGTTAGCATCATACTTTTTATGGGGATATATTCTCCCCAAACTCTCTGATTATGGAATAAGTAGTGTTAAACTTATTAAATTTGGACTCCCAATAAGTTACTTTGTTTTTTTTCTAATAATCTTTTTTGGTCCTAAAGCAGGAGCTTTTTTATTTACAATATACATTATGACTTCAATTGTAATTTCTCTAACTCAACCAGCAATAGCTTTAAACTTTTCACAAAATTTAGCAGGCAAGTCACTCACTTCATATAATGTATTTATTCATTCAGGAACATTCTTTATGCAATGGGGTATTGGATTATTTATAGACTTATTTAATTCTAAAGGATTTGATATTGTAAGTAGTTATAGAATTTCTTTTTCAATTTTTTTAATTCTCTGTATATTAAGTTATATTTTTTTCATTTATCTAAATAGAAATAATGATTAATAAAAAAATGACACTAACAAATATATTATTGTTAATATTAATAATTTATATATTTATTTGCATTTTTATTTTTTTTTATCAAAGAAATCTTCTGTACCATCCAGGAGAAAATAATTATTTAGACGAAGGACCTTTAAATCACAAAATAGAAAAGGTATTTATTAACTCTGAAAGTAGTTTGGTCGGATGGCACTTTCAAAAGAAAGAAAATTATAAGACTATATTACTTTTTCATGGCAATGCTGGCAAACTTGATAATCGTATTTATAAGTTAAATGAATTCTCAAAAATGAATGTTAACTATTTGATATTTGCTTATAGGGGATTTAGTGGAAATGATGGAAAACCTTCAGAAATAGGCCTTTATGAAGATGCTTTGGCAGCAAAGAAATGGCTAAATTCCGAGAAAATTGAAGATAAAAATATAATCTTGTACGGGGAGTCGTTGGGTACAGCAATTGCATTAAATCTAGCACAAGATTATTCTTTTAGTGGTGTGATATTAGAGTCACCGTTCACATCTATGGAAACACTAGCAAAAAGTTATTATCCATATTTGCCAGTTAAATATTTGTTAAAAGATAAATACAATTCGATTAGCAAATTGAATAAAAATACATCTCCAATTCTTGTAATGCATGGTATGAAAGATAAAATTGTGCCATTTAAAATGGGAAAAGAAATTTATGATAAATTTAATGGAAAAAAATCAAGTTTTTTTGTTGAAAATGATGATCATATGATGGATTTTAACGAAAATCTCATAAACTCAATTGAGTTATTTATTACAGAATTAAATTAAGACACAATTCAAACAAATATTAAGCAACTTTATATTTTTAAAGTCATACATGGCAAGAATTTTATCTATATTAATTGTAATTTTTTTTTCAAATTTTTCTTACGCTGAAATTAGCAACGAAACTAGGAATAAATATTTTTATGTTGGTAAAATGAAATCATATAATAGTCAATTTACATTATATTTCAAAACAAGAGACAAAGCCATTTTGGCTAGAGGAGAAGATGCAAACTATATTAATGATTATCCACAAGATCTATATATTTATAATCATAATTCAAAAGAGGATTTCCCTTTATTAACATATGAATGGTTTCCTAAAAAAGTTAAAAAACTTGTAAAAAATTATACCTATCCAGTTTTTCCTGAGGACTTTGCATATTATTTAATGAAAGATAATAATACTTTGATTTTAGTAAGTGGTAAAAAAAATTTTCATCAAAATCTAGAATATAATATTCAGTCTAAAAAATTAAAAAATTTCGAGAATGATGGGAAACTGAATTTCATTATTTCAAGTTATGCAAAAGTTTGTGGATATGAAACAAATAAGAATAATTTTGAATGTTCTATTGAAAAACCTTTAATTTCT
>CABYFX010000004.1 GCA_902518395.1 uncultured Pelagibacteraceae bacterium
AATTGACCAAGGTAGTATTCCTTCTTTAAATTCAGTTACCTGTTTACCATCTTTGATTACAATTGAATCTTTACCTATTAAGTCAATTCTACTTACATGACTATCCAGATTAATTCTTATGCAAGGCCAGTTTAGCCTAGCAGCAATTTGTTCGATGTGAGTTGATTTTCCAGTTCCATGGTATCCTTGAATTAAAACTCTTTTGTTAAAAGAAAATCCTGACAAAATAGCTAATGTTGTATCTTTATCGAACTTATAAGTTTTATCGATTTCTGGAACGTACTCACTTGATTTTGAAAATGCATCAACTTCCATGTCACTTTCGATACCAAAAGTTTGCTTAATAGATAACTTAATGTCAGGGGTATGGTTAATATTTGGTGTCAATTTTGTCCTTATATGTATTTTTTAATTGAGTGTAAGCCAAAGTTATTACTTTAAGCTTGTCTTCAAATTTTTTATTTCCAGAATTCATATCAGGGTGAAATTTTTTGACAAGCTTTTTAAATTTTTCTTGAACTTTTTCCCATTTTAATCCAACACTAATCCCCAATATATTAAAGGCTTTTAAATCGTTGTTATTAAATTTAAATTTATTCATATTATTAAAGTCATTATTAAATTTAAATTTATCCATCTCGTCTTTTAAAGCATTACTCCAAAGAACTTTGAAGAAATTATCAGATGAACTAAAACTTTGTGTTGGTTTGTGCCAAGTCATGTCAGACCTTAAAAAATCAATTATTTGTTGATCACTCATACCTGTAAAATAATTCCAACTTTTATTAAATTCTTTAACATGGTTTAAACATAATAATCTATAATCTTTGCTGTTATCCCTTTCTTTAGGTGCTTTAAAAAGACCTTCTTCTGAACAATTATTCCAATCACAAATATTTTTCATGGTGTATAATACTTTATAAAATGAATATTAATCAACTAATTGAAACTGTAAAAAAAAAAATTTTGTCGCAGGATTGTATTTCAAAAGTTTATATAGAGGACAAGTCTTTTCTTCACAAAAATCACAAATCTAATGAAAATGGAAAATTTCATATTGTTCTTTCGATTAAGTCTGATGAGTTAAAGAATAAAAGTAAGTTATACTCAACAAGATTTATTTATAAAATTTTAGACAATGAATTAAAAAATTATATTCATTCATTACAAATCAAATTACTTTAAACTGCTAGAAATGTATTTTTTTAAATTTGAGGGACTGATCTGAAAGTCAACTATTATCTTTCCAAAATCTTTTATTAAAATTAGATTAATATTATTTGAATTATTTTTCTTATCACTTCTCATATAATTCATAATTTTAGATACATGTTTTTTTTTAAACAATTTTTCAATTTTTGGTTTCATTTCAATTCTATTAATATGACGTAAAATAATATTAAATTTTTGTTTTGATAAAATTCTTCTTTTAAAACTGAATTCTACAGCATTTTTAATACCTAAAATTACAGCTTCTCCATGATTCAATTTTTTAGAAAAACCTAAAGTAGACTCATAAGAATGAGCAAAGGTATGACCTAAATTTAATACCTTTCTGTAATTTTTCTCGTTCTCATCTTTTTCTACAACTTTTTTTTTTAAATTACAGCTTTTAATTATGGATCTTTCAATGAAAGGTGACTTTAATTTTAAAATTTTTTTTAAATTTTTGTCTAAATAGAAAAAATTATTAAAATTATCAATAATACTACTTTTTAATATTTCAGCATATCCACAAATAATTTCTCTTTCTGGTAAAGAAGCTAAAATATTCATATCAGAAATAACTAAATCAGGTTGATAAAAACTTCCAATCAAATTTTTTCCAAATTTATTATTTACACCTGTTTTGCCTCCTATTGATGAATCCACTTGAGACAGTAAAGTTGAGGGAATATTTACAAATTTCATGCCTCTTTTAAATGTACTAGACGCGAATCCAACTATATCTCCAATAATTCCTCCACCAAAAGAAATAACACAATCTTCTCTATTAAATCTATTTTCAAATAAAACTGTATGAATTTTTTCAATTGTTCGATAATTTTTGTTTTTTTCTGATGCCGTCATTTCTATTTTTAAAAGCTTATTTGTTTTTAACTTTTTGTATAAAAGTCTTTTAAACTTATTAGGTATATTTTTGTCTGTAACAATTAAACATTTATCAAATTTTAGACTATTAGCTTTTAAAATTTTATCAATTTTACCTATTAAATTTCTTCCAATTATAATTGAGTAGTTCTTAGTGCTTGTTTTAATTGAAATTTTATTTGTATTCATAAATATCTAATATCTTATTTATAATTTCAGCTTTGTCTAATTTATCACAATTAATCCTGTGACTCGACAAACTATAAAATTTTGATCTTTCTTTGATTAAATTATTAATTTGATTCTTAGTAAGATTTATTGCCAATGGTCTTTTCTTGCTCTTATATATCCTTTTTATTATTGTTTCATTTTTCCAATCTAACCAAAAAGATAAACAATTTTTCATACACATTTTCCTGATTGAGGAATTTATAAAACCTCCTCCACCTAAAGATATTACAGAATTTTCTGAACTAAGAAATTTTAAAGATATTTTTTCTTCAATTTTACGAAAATAATTCTCTCCACATTTATTAAAAATTTCTGATATTTTAGAATCCTCAATTTCTTCAATTTTTTGATCAATATCAATAAATGTTAAGTTTAATTTTTTTGACAAAATTTTGCCAATTGATGATTTTCCAGATCCCATCATTCCAATTAATACAATATTTTTATTTGATTTCATGAGTTTCTATATTGAAAAAACACAAATATGTCTTATTTTGAAATTATTAAATTATATGCAATTTACAAAAAATACAAGAAAAGACAAAATTTTTAGCATAGGGGCAATTTTAAAAATTATAATAGCTATTTTCATAATTGTATTTGGCATTATTATGATTAACCAGATTAATTTGCCTGCCCCAGATAAACAAATTGAAAAAATTTTACCAAATGAAAATTTCAAAACAATTAAGTAAGATTTTAATTTCTGCATCTTTTTTTTTGTTTGTTCTATCTGCCCAGGCTCAGGAAATTAAAGAGATTTGGTCAGAAATAGAAAAAAAAGAGATTAAAAATACTGAGTCAAAAAATAATGAAGACACGTCAATTAATATAGACCAGCTTGAAGGGGCTAAAGTAAAGATTTCTGATGAGAATATTGTGATAGATCAAAATTTAGACAATTCTAATATTTTATTGGCTGGATTATTTGACCCTGATGACAATGATTTAAACTTAGATATGTGGTCAAAAACTGATGGAATAAAAATTAAAAAGTTACTAGAAAAAATAAAGTCTAAAAATTTATCAAGTTTCTCTGAAAGATTAATGGACGTAGCATTATTAACAAACTCTTATATTCCAAATCAAAACTTTTCATTACATGAATTTGAAAATTTCACACTTGATCATCTAATTAAAAAAAAAGATTTTGATTTAGTTGAGGAATTTATTCAAAAAAATTCATCAATAAAAGATAAAGAAAGACTCATAAAACACGTAGCTGATTATTACTTGTCATTAAACAAAATAGAAAATTCATGTTTTGCTATTGATAGTTTAAGTTTAATAACTGATGAATACTTAACATATTTCAAAATTTATTGTTTAATAACTCAGAATAAAAAAGATGAGGCTCAGTTGTTGTTTGATCTTAACTCCGAGTTAGAATCTTTAGATGACTTTTTTGTTAAAAAGTTTGAAGTATTGATGGGATATGAGGATAATAACTTTATATTGTCTGATGAAAATGTTCTTTATTTTCACCTATCTCATAAGACAGATAAGAATTTTTTATACTATCCATCCGTACAATCTGATGAATTTATTTGGAAATATTTGTCTAACTCGAATTTGCTTAAAAATTTAAATGATTTTAATCTCAGTGATATTGATCAGGTTAAGTTTCTAGAGAAAGCAACCAGTGAAGGTATTTTTGATGAAAAAGATTTATTGAATTTGTACAAAAAATTCCAATTTCAGATTGGTGACCTTATTAATTATGAAGATGCAGTAAAAAATTTACCTGATTATGAAGGAAGAGCTTTGATATATCAAAGGTTTTTACTAACAGATAATCTTGAAAATAAACTTTCATTATTATCAAAATTGAATAATTCCTTTGAGAACTCAAATTTTAAAAAATCATTTGATGATGAATTATCTAAGTTGTTAAAACAAATGGATAAAACAAAAATTCCTTTAAAGTTTTCTGACTTCTACCAAACCAATTTAATTACTGAAGAAAACAGAAAAAATAAAATTAAGTTCAATAATGAAGTTTTTCATCAATCAAAAGTATTAAATTATTTTTTGAATAAGCAAAGCTTACCTAAAACACAAAAATTAACTGACAATTTGTTGTCAAAGATGAAAAAAGATAAAAATTACTCTTTCAACTTTAAAGACGTTGTATTACTACAATCATTGAGATCTGATGGAATTCAAATAGATCAAATTGATGAACTTTCTCAATACAAATCTGAATTAAATTCAGAAATTGACAAAATGATTGAGAATAAGGAATCTGGCATGATACTATTAAAATTAGTCGAGATTATTGGTGAAAAAGAATTGAATGAATTAAATAGTGAGTCACTTAATTTTGTAATTGAAATTATGAATAGAACAAAATTAATTAGCTTGAGAAACGAACTATTGTTGGAAATTCTTCCATTAAAAGTTTAAAATACTTCAATCAATCATGACAATAAAAACCATTATAACTGAACCCAACGAAATTTTAAGACAAGTCTCAAAACCAGTACAAACAGTGGGTAATGAGGAAAGAAAGTTAATGGATGATATGTTGGAAACAATGTATGCAGCTAATGGTATTGGTTTGGCAGCAATTCAAATTGGTATTCCAAAAAGGGTTATAGTGATGGACATTTCAAAAGATGGAAAGAAAAATCCAATGTATTTTGTAAATCCTAGAATTAAAAACAAAGATAAAGAAAAAACAACATATGAAGAGGGATGTTTATCTGTCCCTGACTATTTCGCACAGGTTGACAGACCTAAATATTGTGAGGTTGAATATTTAGATTATTATGGAGAAAATAAAATTTTAGAAGCCGATGGACTCCTTGCAACTTGTATACAACATGAAATGGATCATCTTGAAGGAATTCTATTCATAGATTATTTATCAAAATTGAAAAAAACAATGATTGTTAAAAAATTATCAAAAAGAAAAAATCCTCCTGATAGAATTATTGTTTAATGAGCAAAAAAATTGCTTTTATGGGTACCCCTACCATTTCTGGGCAAATACTCAAATCATTGTATCAAAATGGTTTTGATATTGAGGTTGTTTATACTCAACCACCTGTAGCATCAAATAGAGGTCATAGATTAAATAAGTCACCTGTTCATATAATGGCTGAAATATTAAATATACCTGTTAGAACTCCAATTGTATTAGATAATACTGAAGAAAAAAACTTTCTTCATAAACAAAATATAAGTTTAGGAATCGTTGTTGCCTATGGGCAGATTCTTAAAAAAGATATTTTAAAAATCCCAAAATATGGATGGATAAATATTCATTATTCACTTTTACCAAAATTACGAGGTGCAGCTCCCATTCAAAGAGCAATTATGGAAAATGAAACATCAACAGGTATTTCTATAATGAAAATTAATGAGGGTTTAGATTCCGGTCCCGTCTGTAATCAATATTCAATAAATATTTTAGAAAATGAAAATACTGAGGATTTATCTCAAAGATTAAGTAATTTAGCATCTGAAAAAATACTACAAAATATTGATGATATATTTGATAACAAAGCATCATTTAAAGAGCAAGATCATAGTAAATCTACATATGCAAAAAAAATTAAAAAAGAAGAAGGAAAAATAAATTGGGAGGACAGTAATTTAAAAATAATAGGAAAAATTAATGGTCTATATCCTAATCCGGGAGGTTGGTTTGAATTTAAAGGGGAAAGATACAAGATACTAAAAGCAGAAAAATCAATTTTAAATGGAAAATCAGGACACGTCTTATCAGATAATTTTGAAATTGGTTGTGGTGAAAATTCAATAAAGATCATTGAGATACAAAGACAAGGTAAAACAGTTCAAAAAACCAAGGAATTTCTGCGTGGTAGCCAAATTACTAAAGGCACTGATTTGAATTAAACATGTTAAGATATCAAATTTTAATAGAATATGTTGGATCTTCTTTCATAGGTTGGCAGGTACAAACAAAAGGCAAAACTATACAAGGATCAATTCAAAAAAAAATTTCATATCTTTTAAATGAAAAAATTACACTTATTGGTTCGGGAAGGACAGATACCGGTGTTCATGCGATTGAGCAATCTGCACATTTTGATGTCACTAAAAAAATCCAAAATTTAAACAAATTTTTAAAATCAATTAATTATTTTTTAAATAAATACGAAATAGCAATTTTAAAAATAAAAAGAAAAAATATGAAATTTCATGCACGTTTTTCTGCGAAAGAGAGAATTTATAAATATATTATTTTTAATCAATTGAGTAAACCTATCCTTCAAAATAAGCGAGGATGGTTTGTTATTAAAAAGCTTGAATTAGAAATAATGAAAAAAGCAGCAAAAAAGTTAGTTGGAACTCATGATTTTTCAACTTTTAGAGCATCTGGATGTAATTCAAAGAGCCCAATAAGATCAATTAAATCAGTTAAAATAAAAAAGATAAAAAATAAAATTGAGTTTGAGTTTAGATCTCAATCATTTTTAAAACAACAAGTTAGATCAATGGTTGGTTGTTTAAAATATATTGGTGAAAAAAAGTGGACATTAAAAAAATTTACAAGTATTATTAAATTAAAAAATAGAAATTTATGTGCACCACCAGCACCCGCAGAAGGATTATTTTTGAAAAAAGTTTTATACTAATTTTTCCTATTACCCATTGAGAATTTTTTATTAATTCTCCATCTTGACTCTGCTCTTACAATATAGCCACAACAATTTTTTGACTTACATTTACAAGGAAATTGTTTGTAATCTTTATCATAACCAAACCCATAATCGCAAGTCAGTTCCTCACCTTTTTTAATATCTTTTATAGCCTTAACCCAAATTTTAAGGCCCTTACCATCGTAATCACAGTTATTCTCACATGAGTGGTTTATTAGACCAGCTGTATTCCATGAGAAATCCCCATCGAGATCATATCTTTTATTTACTGTAAATAAATATATTGGTTTACTATTGTCGTATTTATCAGAATTCTCAGTTTGCTTTTTGGTAATTAATTTTCCAATGTAATCTATTATTTTTTCACCTTCTTTTATGTCTCTTGTGGCGTAAAGTCCTTTACCTTTTTTATCAATATCAGACTTTTTAATCCTATATAATTTCATATATTTGTGTTTATTGATTAAAAAAAAATTATCAATTAAATTCTATCAAAGCATCAACATGCCTTTGAGTGCTATTTTGTAAGGCTTTAAGATCATAACCACCTTCAAGAATTGAAACAACTTTACCATTACAAAAAGATTTAGAATATTCTAGAGTCCTTTTAGTTATTTTATAAAAATCCTCTGTGCTTAATCTTATTTGAGCCAAAGGGTCGTCATCGTGGGCATCAAAACCCGCAGAAAATAACAAAAATTCAGGTTTAAACTGCTTTATTTTATTTAAAACATTTTCATAAGCATTTAAATATACTTCAGATGTTGTTCCAGCTTCTAGTGGAATATTTAATACATTATTAAATTTTCCATTTTCTTTATTTGAACCTGAGCCTGGGTAATAAGGGTATTGGTGAGTAGAAACATATAATACCTTTTCATTATCATAAAAAATATCTTGAGTTCCATTACCATGGTGTACATCAAAATCAATTATTGCAATTTTTTTGTATTTATACTTTTCAATTAAGTAATTAGCACCAACTGCTACATTATTATAGATACAAAATCCCATAGCTTTTTCTTTTTCTGCATGATGACCCGGAGGTCTTACAGCACAAAAAGCATTCTTAAATTCTTTGTTTTGTACTCCATCTATTGCTGTAATAATTGAACCTACTGCATCTTTAGTAGCATCTTTACTACCAGGAGAAACAATTGTATCACCATCTAAAAATACTAAACCCTTTTTTGGGAAAGACTGTTTAACATGATTAATATATTCTATTGAATGGGTTTTATTTAAAAAAAACTCGTCAAATTTATTTGGTTTTTTCCATATAAGATTTTTGTTATCTACTTTTTTAAAGTTATCAATTATAGCAGTAACTCTATCAATTTTTTCTGGATGGCCATTTCCAGTATTATGGTTTTTATACGTATCTGAAGTGATTAGACCAGTCTTCACTTAAAATAATTTTTTAAAACTTTTGAGTAAATTAAACTCAATTTTTTTAAATCGTTTAGTGAGACAGCCTCATCAACTTTATGCATAGTTTTTCCTACTAAGCCAAATTCTAAACAAGGAGCTATTTTCCTAATAAACCTTGCATCAGATGTGCCTCCAGTAGTTGAAAGTTTAGGTTTTATTTTAGTAACTTTTTTAATAATACTTTGTATCATAAATGTTGTACTATTAGGCTTTGTAATAAAAGCTTCACCTGAAACACTGTAATCAATTTTATATTTAGATTTAGTTTTATTACATACTTTTTTTAAAATTTTATTAATTTTTTTTTTAATCGAATTTGAAGTATGCATATTGTTAAATCTTATATTAAATGAAGCATATGCAAGACCCGGAATTACATTGTCTGCAGTATTATTTATATTAATTTTTGTAATTTCAAGATTTGTTGGTTGAAAATCCTTCGTGCCTTTGTCAAATTGTATATCTTTTAGTTCTTTAAGTATTCTAACTAGAGCAGTCGAAGGGTTATTTGCTCTATGAGGATATGCTACATGCCCTTGAACTCCTGTAATTGTTAATCGACCGTTCATACTTCCTCTTCGACCAATTTTAATCATTTCACCTAATTTATTAGGATTAGTTGGCTCTCCAACCAAGCAAAAATCTATTTTCTCTCGTTTCTTTTTTAAATAATCTACAACTTTCTTGGTTCCATTAATGGCAACACCTTCCTCATCTCCAGTAATTAAAAGACTTATCGATCCATTAAATCCTCTATTTTTTTCAACAAAAACGCTTATAGCAGACACAAATGCAGCTATAGAGCTTTTCATATCATTTGCACCCCTTCCAATTAAATGTCCTTTCTTAATTGTTGGTTTAAATGGATTTACTGTCCAATCTCTTAAATTTCCAGCTGGAACAACATCAAGATGTCCTGCATAACAAAAATTAGGACTTTTGCTTCCTAATCTTGCATATAGATTTTTAACTGGAGCATTTCCTTTTTCTTTGAACTCAAGAATTTTAGTTTTAAATCCGAGTTTTGTTAATTTTTTTTCCAAAAATTTCATTATTCCAGCATCTATAGGAGTTACAGTTGGAAATCTAATTAGCTCTTTAGCTAATTGAAGTTCATTTATAATTTTCATCGAAACTATTCTCTCAGTAGATCGTTAATAGAAGTTTTAGATCTTGTCTTCTCATCTACTTGCTTAATTATTACAGCACAATATAGTGAAGGTGCAGTTGGGTTATTTTTGTCAGGAAGTGAACCTGGTACTACAACTGAATAAGGAGGAATTTTTCCATAAGTAATTTCTCCAGTTTTTCTATTAACAATTTTTGTAGATTGTCCTATGTACATACCCATACTCAGTACGGATCCTTCTCCTACAATTACGCCTTCTACAACTTCAGACATCGCACCTAAAAAAACATTATCCTCGATAATAGTTGGCAGAGCTTGTGCAGGTTCTAAAACTCCACCTACACCTGAACCTGCTGATATATGGCAATTTTTTCCAATTTGGCTACAACTTCCTGCTCTTGCAAATGTATCAATCATTGTTCCTTCATCTATGTATGCCCCAATGTTGACGTAGCATGGCATTAAAACTGCATTCTTACCAACAAAACTACCTTTTCTTACTGGGGAGTTAGGCACCATTCTAAAACCCGCTTTCTCATGATCTTCTTTTGTCCATCCTGCAGTCTTACCCTTTAGTAGATGAGATTTATCATACCAACTACTATATGGACCGTTCAAATTCTCCATTGGATATAATCTAAAACTTAACATGATTGCTTTTTTCAAATGTTGATGAGTTATCCATTCACCATTTATTTTTTCAGCAACTCGTGACTTTCCACTATCTAAATCATCAATAACTTGATTTATTGTATCTTTTAAAGACTGATCTGAAGAAGGATTTATTTGATCCCTTTTTTCCCAAGCTTCATTTATTACATTTTCTATACTCATAATTTATGAGTTTTTTAATAACCTTATTTCTTTTAAAAATAAAGAGAGATTTTCTATTTTATAGTCAATATAATCTTTATCAGATTCTTTTTTCCCCCAATATTCATTATTGATTAGCCAGACTGTCGTAGCTCCTCTTTCTTTTCCAATTGACAAGTTTTTTGCAATATCTTCAATATAAATTGTTTCTTTTGGGTCAATATCAAATTTTTTTACCATCAGATCGAATGCTTTTGCTGCAGGTTTTGGGTTATATTCCGCATCAACTATATCAAATACGTCTTCAAATAGATCATCAATCCCTAAATGTGTAGTTATATTACTAACATGCTCACTACTTCCATTGGTAAAAATAAATTTTCTGAAATCTAATTTTTCAATTTCACCTCTTAAAACAACATCCTTTTCCATAAAAGATAGGTCAATGTCATGAACAAAATTTAAAAACTCTTTAGGAGGAATATCGTGATGAATCATTAATCCATTTAGACTTGTATTATATTTATGAAAGTATTCAGTTTGTAATTTTTTAGATTCGACTAAGTTAATTTTTAATTTTTCAGAAATGTATTTTGTCATTCTTTTACTTACTTGACCAAATACAGATTCTAAATCCTGATAGAGAACTCCATCACAATCGAATAAAATATTTTTTATATTTTTCATTTTCTTATTAATGTACCAGCACCTTTGTCTGAGAATAATTCAAAAAGAATTGAATGTTTTTTTCTTCCATCAATAATTCCGACACCTGTAACTCCATTCATTACTGCATCTAAGCAAGTGTTGATTTTAGGAATCATGCCCTCTGTTATAATTTCATTATTTATCATCTCTAAGATTTCTGAGGATGTAATTTCCGTAATAAGTTTTTTTTCTTTATCTAGTACACCTTCAACATTTGTCATTAATAATAATCTTCTACATTTCAAAGATTTAGCTATAGCACCAGCTGCTGTATCTCCATTAATATTAAATGTTTGATTATTTTTACCTAATCCTAAAGGTGATATAATTGGAACTGAATTTACCTTAATTATATCTTTTATAATATTTGTATTTATTTTATTTGGCTTCCCAACAAAACCAAGTTCCTCTGTTTCTGGAATAACCTCAATAACATTATTTTTTTTTGTGTTTAATGAGATTGCTTTTGAACCTTTTTTAATTAAAGAATTAACAATATCTTCATTAAAATCAATAAGGACATCTTCAACTATATTAATAATTTTTTTATCTGTAACCCTTAAACCTCTAATAAATTTTGATTGAATATTTGATTTTTCTAATTCTCTTTTAATTCTAGGACCACCTCCGTGAACTATTATTATTGATAATCCTAACTTATTTAGAATACTTATATCTGAAATAAAATTGTTAAAAATATTTCTATCAATAAAAACGTTTCCTCCATATTTAATAACTATTAATTCATTTTTATATTTATCTATATATTTTTTAACCTCTTCGATGGAAGGACCATCTTTTGGTACTATTTTTTCTATTTCCATTTCTATTAAACGGTTTTGACGGTCGTTCTTTTGATTATTATGTACTGTTGTGCCATTGTTAAAATGTTATTTATAGTCCAGTAAATAACTAGTCCTGCTGGGAAAGGTGCTAGTATTACTGTCAAAAATAAAGGAAAGAACATAAATATTTTTGCTTGAACAGGATCGGGAGGCGTTGGATTTAATTTTTGCTGCATCCACATTGAAACGCCCATTAAACATGGCCATACACCTATTAGTAAAAAAGAAGGGGGATCCCACGGGATTAGTCCAAATAAATTAAATATGGATGTAGGATCTCTTTCACTTAAATCTTTTATCCAACCAAAAAATGGCTGATGTCTCATCTCAATTGTTACAAACAAAACTTTATAAATTGCAAAGAAAAAAGGTATCTGTATAAATATTGGAAGACACCCACTTATCGGATTAACTTTTTCTCTTTTGTATAATGCCATCATCTCTTGTTGAAGTTTCATTTTATCTTCTTTATGCAACTCTTTTAGTCTTGTCATTTCTGGCTGAAGAACTTTCATTTTAGCCATTGACCTAAATGAGTAATTTGCAAGTGGAAAAAATGCTAATCTTATACAGGCAGTTATCATTATAATTGCTATTCCAAAATTGCCAGCTAGATTAAAGAAATATTGAATTGCAAAGAATAAAGGTTTCACAATGAAGTAAAACCATCCCCAATCTATTGCTAAATCAAACTTATTAATATTTTCACTCTCAGCATATCCATCAATAACGTTTACTTCTTTTGCGGCAATTATTACTCTAATTGAGTTACTTTTTGTCTCGTTTGCACCAACTTCTGTTGCATTAGTCTCAATAAAATTTGCTCTGAACTTATTTTTGTAATCAAAATCAGATCTAAAACTTTTATCTTTTTCTGGTATAAGACTAGCAAGCCAATATTTATCAGTTATACCTAGCCATCCAGATTGTGCATTCTTAGAATATTTTTTTTCCTCAATATCATCATAATCCTCTTCAACTAATTGATCATCAAAAACTCCAATTAAACCCTCGTGCAAAATATAAAAATTAGTTACATCAGGGGCTACATTTCTAATAATTTGTCCATATGGATAAAAGTTATAAGTTTTATCAGAACTATTAATTATCGTTTGTTTTATGTTAAAAAGATATTGTTTATCTATGCTTATTTCTTTTAAGAATTTAATATTTTGACTGTTAGTCCAACTTAATATCACTGGTGAACTAGGTGTGAGTTTGTTACTTCCTTCAATGCTCCAAAGAGATTTTGAGTTTGGTAAATCAATATTTTTGTTAGTAGTTGCCCATCCAGTTTCTACATAATATCCATTATTTGACTGTTTAGGATTTAATAAGATTACATTATCATCTCCATTTAAAGTATTTGTATAATTTTTAAAAGTTAAGTCATCTATTGAAGACCCAGTTAATGAAATTGAGCCTTTAATTTTGTCATTTTCAAAAAAAACTCTTTCATTTTCTTTTAAAGCGTCATTTCTAGATATTTTAATTGTTTCTTCGTCCTGAACTAATGATGGTGCATCCGTTGAAGAGTTTCCACTTGTAATATTTTTGTCATTTGAAATATCTTTTTGGTCTACAACTGCTGGAGCGAAGAATAGACTATAAAGTATTATTACAGCTGCACTCAGAGATATTGCGGCAATTACATTTTTGGTATCCATAAATTACTTTTTCTTTTTAACTGGATCAAATCCCTCTCCACCACCCAAAATTTTTATTGGGTGACAACTAAGTATTCTTTTAAATCCATTAATACTTCCTTTTAAAATTCCATTCTCTTTAAGGTTTTCAATAAAATAATCAGAACATGTTGGAAGATATCTACAATTATTACCTAGATACGGAGATATAAGTATTTGATAAAATCTTATGATCTTAATCATTAAAAATTTAATAAAATTGGTCATTTAATTTTTTTAAAGTCTTCTAGTGTTGCTTTTTTTATTATTTCATAAGGATCTTTGCTAACAGATATTCTTGCAATCAATAAATAACAGTAATTAAGATTAATGTTAATTGATTTTACAGCTTCGTTCATAATATTTCTTAGTCTTCTTTTAATTCTATTTCTTGTTACTGCATTTCCAATTTTCTTTTTGGCTACAAAACTTATATTTAATCTATTATTATTTTTATAAGAAAGTTTTTTAAAGAAAATTGTTAAGTATTTGTTAGAAATTTTTTTTCCACTCAGAATAGACTTAAAATCCTCATTTTTAGAAAGGCTAACAATCTTGTTTTTCATTAAGCGTTTGTTAATTTTTTTCTTCCTTTAGCTCTTCTTCTTTTTAATACTTTTCTTCCACCCTTTGTCTTTTTTTTAGCTCTAAAGCCAACAGCTTTTTTTCTTTTTCTGTTACTTGGTTGATATGTACGTTTCATTGTTGTTAAATTAATGTTAAATTTCGGTAGTTATACAAATATATATATATAAGTACAGCGATTTTTAATAAGTTAAAAATCAATGAATAGAGAAAAAAGAATTAAATTATTTTTAGGCTCTGCCTATATTTTGATAGTATTTGTTTTTTTAATGATTTTTTTTAATAACTTTTCCTTTCAGGATTTTTCAAGTTATGAATTAATAAGACAAAATAGAGAAGCTTTAGATAATATTAAAAATAGTAATATTTTTTTATCAAGTATTATTTTTTTAATAGGCACCATAGTCTGGGTCCTCTTATTAGGCTTTGGATCGCCAGTATTTCTAGTTGGCGGTTTTATTTTTGGTAAGTGGTTGGGAACGGTACTCATAGTGTTTGGATTATCTATTGGTGCAACACTTCTTTACATGTTTGCAAATTATTTTTTAAAAGATTTAGTTGAGGAAAAATTTTCATCTCGTTTTAGCAATTTGACTGAGAAGTTTAAAAAGAATGAATTTATTTTTTTTCTAATTTATAGATTCGTAGGTGGCATTCCTTTCTTTATTTCAAATATTTTACCAACAATATTTAATGTTAAGATTAAAAATTTCTTTTTAGGATCAATAATTGGAATGACTCCACAATTATTTGTGGGAGCATCTCTTGGAGCTGGCTTAAGCAAGATTTTGAAAGAAAATTCTGAGTTACCAAGTTTTTTCGAATTAATTTTTTCTCCAGATATTTATTTACCAATTTTGGGAATTATAGTTTTAGTTATAATTGGGTTTTTGCTAAAAAAAAATTTTTATGCAAAATAACAATGGTGCCCCCATCCAGAATTGAACTGGAAACTCATCCTTACCATGGATGTGTTATACCATTTAACTATAGGGGCAATATTTACTTAAATTAGTGTATAAAATTAATTTTTTCAAATTATTGCCTTAATTTTTTTTTAAAATAAGTTATACCTTTTAAAGGATAATGTTATGGGAATTCACTACACATATGGAGCTAATAAAAATGCAAAGCTCATGGAAAAAAAAGCAAAAAGAGAAAAAAAACTTGCAGAAAAAAGAGCTAAGAAGCAGGTGAAAACTGGCCCAGTAAAAATTCAAGAAGATAAAACTATTCCTCTTGATCAGGTTATAACTCTTGATCATCTTACAAATCCTGACAAAAAATAAATAATGAGTTCAAAAAAGAATAATTTTAGTAAACTTGAACTTGCTTTAAGAAAAAATTTAAAAAAAAGAAAAGAATTCCAAAAAAAAACAAAGAAAAAAAATAAATAATGTCGGTCCAATCTGATAAGTGGATTATACAAATGGCCAGAGATAATGATATGATCTCTCCTTTTGAAGACAAACAAGTTAGAGGAGATAAAATATCATTTGGTGTTTCATCATATGGTTATGATGCGAGAGTTTCTGATGAATTTAAAATTTTTACCAACGTAAATTCCGAAATTGTAGATCCAAAAAATTTTAAATCTTCAAATTTTATTACAAAAAACTCATCTGAATGTATAATACCACCCAATTCATTCGTATTAGCGAGAACAGTAGAATATTTTAAGATTCCTAAAAATGTTTTGGTTATATGTTTAGGAAAATCTACATATGCAAGATGTGGAATAATTGTCAACGTCACACCTCTCGAACCAGGTTGGGAGGGACATGTAACATTAGAATTTTCTAATACAACACCGTTGCCAGCAAAAATCTATGCCAATGAAGGAGTTGCTCAATTTGTTTTTATTAAGGGCAATGAGGATCCAGCTGTTTCATATGCAGATAGAAATGGTAAATACCAAGGTCAAAAGGGAGTTACACTTCCAAAAATATAATAATGGACAAATTTATTGTTAAAGGTCCTTGCAAAATAAAGGGCGAAATTTCAATTTCGGGTTCAAAAAACGCTGCCTTACCAATTTTGGCATCGACAATCTTATTCGAAAAAGAGGTCATAATAAAAAATTTACCGCGTGTTAAAGACATAAATACAATGATAAATCTTTTAAAATCTCTTGGCTCTGAAATAAAATTTAATAAAAATAGAAAAATTGTTAAAATAACAAAGAAAAAAAAGCAAAATTTTTTTGCATCATATTCGCTTGTTAGAACGATGAGAGCTGGAATATTAGTTTTAGGAGCGCTTGTTGCCAAACATCAAAAGTCTATTACTTCTTTACCTGGTGGCTGCCTAATAGGGGCAAGACCTGTAAATTATCATTTGAATGCGCTTAAAAAACTTGGAATGAAATATGATATTAAGAAAGGCTATATCCACGCGTATACGAAAGAAAATCTCAAAGGTGCGAAAATCAGATTTTCAAAAATTAGTGTTGGAGCAACTGAAAATACAATTATAGCTGCATGTTTAGCAAATGGAATTACCATTCTTAGAAACTGTGCAATTGAACCAGAAATAATTGATTTAATAAATTTTTTAAAATCAGGTGGTGCAAAAATAAAATTTATAGGCAAACGTACTTTGAAGATAGAAGGTATTAAATCTTTAGAAAGCACAAGTTATTCAGTGATGTCAGATAGAATAGAAACAGGAACTTTTTGTGTAGCAGCTTGTTTAACTGGAGGTAATTTAAAAATAAATAATTTTGATCCAAAAATTATAAAAACAGAATTATCATTACTAAAAAAAGTTGGAGCAAAAATTAAAGTGGCTAAAAAACAAATTCATATATCTGGTCCTAAAAAAATCAAAAATTTAACCAATTTAGTTACTAAAGAATATCCAAACTTTCCTACAGATTTACAAGCTCAGTTTATGGTTCTACTTTGTAAGGCTAAAGGTAAAAGTTCAATAACTGAGAGTATTTTCGAAAATAGATTTATGCATGTAGCTGAATTAAGAAGATTAGGTGCTGAGATTTTAATTAAAAAAAATAAGGCATTTATTTTAGGTGATACTAACTTTCAAGCCGCAGAATTAATGTCTAGTGACTTAAGAGCTTCAGTTGCATTAGTTTTAGCTGCAATAGTTGCCACAGGATCATCCACAATTAATAGAATTTATCACCTTGATAGAGGATATGAAAATATAGAGAATAAACTTAGAAAAGTTGGGGTAAACATTCGACGTATTAATTGATGGAAAATCAGTATTTAAAAAAGATAATTGCACAAACTCCTGAAGATCTTCATATCATCTCAGCTTGCTGCTCTGAGGGTAAAGTTAATATTGACGATGTTAAATATTTAGCTTCTAACAAGATTTTCCTAATTTCAATAGCAAGATTTAGTAAAGAAGAGGAAAATAAAAATAAATTAATAAACAGTATTATCAAATTTGAATTTATTAATTCGTCAAAATCTAAGAATATAGACCAAAATGACACTAATCTAACATTAGAATTATTAACAATTGATATTTTTAAGAAAGGGGAGAATTTTGAAATAACTATGTTATTTTCGAAAAATAGAATTATAACTCTTGCCGCTGAAGTAATTGAAGTGACACTAGAGGATCAAAAAATAGTAAATGATAAAAATAATTAATTTTAATAAAAAAAATTGCTTAAATAATTTAACAAAATTTTTAGATCTTAGAAGATCTGAAAAAAAAAATGAAAATAAAATAATATCTAAAATTTTAAAAGATATTAAGAACAATAAAAATAAAAGTCTTTTAAAATATGAGAAAAAATTTAGTAAAAATAGTCAAATTAAGCCAAGTATTAAGCAAATTAATAAAGCAATTAAATCTTTAGATCCAAAAATTAAAAGAGCTATAGATTTTGCTTACAAACGGATACTCAAATTTCATTCTTTACAAAAAACTACAGATATCTTTTATAAAGATAATCTAAATAATAAAATTGAGTATAAATATTTACCAATTCAATCGGTAGGTATTTATGTCCCAGCAAACTTACCATCAACACTATTGATGAATGCTATACCAGCAAAAATTGCAGGCGTTAAAAGAATTGTACTAGCAAATCCAAAAAATAATGGAAAATTAAATCCTGCAGTTTTATATGCAGCAAAAAAATTAGGAATTAATGAAATTTATTCAATGGGAGGCGCACAAGCTATAGGTAGTTTGGCATATATTCAAAAAGTAAATAAAATTGTTGGACCAGGCAATATCTTTGTTGCTGGAGCTAAAAGGCAGGTTTTTGGAGATGTAGGTATTGAAGGAATGATTGCTGGCCCATCTGAAATAACAATATTAGCAGATAGCAAAACTAATTTAAATGAAGTTACTACATCTATGATTGGGCAAGCCGAACATGACTCAAATTCTCAATGTATATTGATCACTAAAAATTCTAATTTGATTAACAAATTTAAGAAAGATTTAGAATTAAAATTAAAAAATTTACCAAGAAAAAATATTGCATCTAAAAGCATTAAAAATAATGGACTAATTTTAAAAGTATATAATGATAAACAAATTATTGATGCAATTAATGAGATAGCTCCTGAACACTTAGAAATAAATGTTAGCAATTATAAAAAGTATAAAAATAAAATTTTTAATGCGGGAAGTATTTGTATAGGAAAATATTCTCCTATGGCATTAAGCGACTATGCTGTTGGGACAAATCATGTATTACCAACTAATTCGTCAGCTAAATTTTCGTCAGGCTTAAGTTTAAGTGAATTTTATAAAAAAATTAGCCTTATAACTCTTTCAAAAAAAGGTGTTGAGAAAATAGGAGAATACGCTACACATCTCGCTGAGTATGAAGAATTAAAAGGTCATGCTTTGAGTATAAAATCTAGAATAAATAAGGAGTAACAAAATTTGTCGAAACAAGATTTATTGGAATTTAAAGGTAAAGTAATCGATCTATTACCTAACGCCATGTTCCGAGTAAAGCTTGAAAATAATCATATTGTTACAGCTCACACAGCTGGAAAGTTAAGGAAGAATAGGATTAGAGTTCTTCAAGGTGATAATGTAACAGTGGAAGTAACACCTTATGATTTGACAAAAGGAAGAATTATTTTTAGGTTTTAAATAATGGCTTCGTAGCTCAGTTGGTAGAGCAGAGCCCTGAAAAGGCTTGTGTCGCTGGTTCGAGTCCCGCCGAAGCCACCATTTTAGAAATAAAACCGTGTAGCAAAAATGCTTGCATTCAATTTTAAAATCTAATAACTATCCCGCTAGCTGAAGTTTAGCTAAGTTTAATATAATAAAGAAAGAGTAAAAGAAAAGTATGAGTACATTAAAAGGAAAAGTAAAGTGGTTCAACGGTAAGAAGGGCTACGGTTTTATAGAAAGAGAAGACGGAGAAAAAGATTGTTTCGTTCATGCAAGCGCAGTTCGTGAAGCAGGACTTCGTTTTTTGAATGAGAACGACGCTGTAGAATTTGAAATTCAGGATGGAGATAAAGGTCCAAGCGCAGTGAATTTAAAGAAAACTTCTTAAAATTTATTTCATTTAAAATTTTGTATAGGAATAAAATTAGGCAAACCCTATGAATATTCCTATACAATACATACTTGCATTTTAAGTCTAAAATGCTATTTAATCTCCATGATTAAAAATAGTAAAATTTTCGTATCTCACAAAAGACATCATTTTCATGCTGGCTAGCAGCTAGCTATTTAACTATTTTAAAATTTAAATTTAACTCTAATTAGTATAAAACAACAACATGCCCTGGTGGTGAAATGGTTATCACGAAAGTTTGTGGAACTTTAGTTTTTGGTTCAATTCCAAGCCAGGGTACCAAAAAATGAATAAAGAAAATAAATTAATACCTGGGTTGCCCTCAGGATTTGAAGATCGTTGGGATAAGAAACTTCTTCTCAAAAAAAAACTGTTATCAGTAATTGAGAATAATTTTATTAAGTTTGGCGCAGAACCACTCGAAACACCATCGTTCGAAATAAGTGAAAATATAGGATCTTTTCTAGCAGAAGATGAAGCTAATCCTATGTCTGATGTATTCTCATTTAAAGATGGAGATAAAAATATTTCCCTTAGATATGACCTATCTAGCCCTCTAGCAAGATTTGTTGCACAAAATAAGCAAGAGTTACCGTCAATTTATAAAAGGTATGCTATTCAAAATGTATTTCGTAACGAAAAAGCTGGTAATGGAAGATATAGAGAATTTTTACAGGCAGATTTTGATATTGTAGGAAATGTTAATTCATCACAAGCTAACGCTGAACTTTGTAATTTAATTTCAACAACACTTTTAGAATGTGGATTAAAGAAAAATCAGTTTACAATCAATGTAAGTAACAGAAAAATAGTTCAAGGTTTACTAGATGAATTACAAATAAATGAAGAAAAACAATTAAAAGTTATTAGGGCAATTGATAAATTTGATAAGCCTGGATTTGGAATAAAAGGTGTAGAGGACCTTTTGAGAAAAGAAAGAAAAGATACTAGTGGTGCTATTACAAAAGGTGCAGACTTAAATGATAAGCAGGTTTATAAAATATTAGATTATCTAAAAATTAAAGACTTAAATGAGCTAAAACAAAATTTAAAAAACTCATTATCGCAAGAAGGAATCAAGGAATTAGAGGACTTTTTTGAAATCCTTGGATATGGATCAAACTTAGATCAAGTTAAAACTAACTTCACAATTGTGAGAGGTTTGGCGTATTATTCTGATTTTATCGTTGAAACTAATTTAAATTTTAAAGTTACAAATAATAAAGGTAAAGAGGTAGATATTGGGAGTATTTGTTCAGGCGGAGCCTATGCACAACTTATATCAAGATTTAAAGGAGTTGATATTCCAGGTACAGGTATAAGTTTTGGTGTAGATAGACTTTTGTTTGCATTAATGCAATTAGATCAGTTTCAATTAGACGAACAAAAACCAGTTTTAGTGTGTGTGATGGATCAAAAATACTTAAAAAACTACTACGAAATTTTAGATTTTTTAAGACAAAATAATATTAATTCAGAAATATTTTTAGATACCAAAAAAAATCTTGGTAAGCAGCTTACTTTTGCCAACAAACGCCAATTATCAGTTGCACTAATCTGTGGAGAAAATGAATTTAAAGATAATACAGTGACCATTAAAAATTTAAAGGGTGTAAAGGGTGAGAACAACAAAACAATTCCCATGAAAGATTTAATCGATGAAGTCAAAAAACTTATCTGAAAATATACTTAAATCTTTAAAATCAAGTGGATTTGATTATATAGATTTAGATACAGTAATTCCAACCAATCTAATTCTCGAGAGATCTGGGGAGTCATTTAGAAGTTTAATTTTTTCATTTATGGATCAGAATGGAAGGGAAATTTGTTTAAGACCTGATTTAACCATTGCTTCTTGCATCAAATATCTGAATCAAAAAAAAAAGAGATCTTCAAAAGTATTTTATAATGGTCAAGCATTCAGAAAAGTTCAGAAAAAAAATGAAAAAATTATCAGAGATCAAATAGGTTTCGAGATCATAGGATCAAAAGATGAAAAAAGAGATGACAAGCAAATAATAAATACTGGTATTAAAGTTTTAAATAAATTTAGTTATAAGTCTGGAAGTATAACAATAGGAAATGTAGAAATATTTCACCTATTGATAAATAAATTAGATATTCCAAAAAGGTGGAAACTTAGATTACAAAGACATTTTTGGCGTGAGGCTTATTTTAATGAATTATTAAGACGTTTAGAGACTAATTCAGATGTTGATGAAACTATCGTTGAGTTGGATAAAAAAAGATACTTTAAACTATGTAAACAAAATCAAAACAGAAATATAGCAGGGCGTTCCTTAAGAGAAATACTGATCAGATTTAATAACAAAATTAAAGATCCTAGAAGACAAGTAAAAGGTCAAAATGTAGTAAAGATCATAAGGGAATATTTAAAAATTAATTGCAAAATGAGTAATGCAGCAACTACTCTTAATGCTTTTTTTAAAAAAAATAAAATAAATCTTACCGTTGGAAAAAATTATTTTCCAATCACAAAAGATAAGGTCTCAAAATTAAATGTAAATTTTTCATCTTCTTTTGGAAGACATTTGGAATATTACACCGGGATGGTATTTAAAATTGCAATAAATTCAAACTCTAAAAAAATACAAGTTAATGGAGGTCGTTATGACAATCTTATTTCTGATTTAGGATCTTCAAAAAAAATCCCGGCAGTTGGAGGTGCAATAAGTTTAAATGATTAAAATTGGTATTCCAAGTAAGGGTCGATTAAGAAAGGATACCTTAAATATATTTAAAAGTAAAAAGCTGAAAATTCTATCAGAAAGAGGTGATAGAGATCTCTTTGGATATATAAAAGGAAATAAAAGTATTAAAATTATTTATCTACATGCTAGAGAAATTATCGAAAGATTGGGTGATGGATCTCTGGATATTGGTTTTTCAGGATATGATTTATTAAAAGAGGGTGAATTAAATATTCAAAACAAAGTTACTATTGCTAAAAGGCTAGAATATGGACATGCAACTTTAGTATTAGCTGTACCAGACGAGTGGATTGATATTCAGACCCTTGCTGATTTAGAGGAAATTTCCTTTGATTTTAAAGATAAAAAGAAAAGTAGAATGAGAGTTGCAACAAAATATCCAAATCTGACTAGAGAGTTTTTATTTTCAAAAGGTGTAACTCAATTTAAATTAGTTCCATCTCTTGGGGCAACGGAAGTATATCCATTCACTGGTTCATCAGAAATTTTATCAGATATAACTAGCACGGGTGAAACTTTACGTGCAAATAATTTAAGAATCTTAAAAGACGGAAATATTCTAAAAAGTACTGCAATTTTAATGTTTAATAAAAAATTGAGTAACAAAAAAGGTTTGAAGAAAATTTTAAACTTGCTTAGCTCTTAACTGTCACTATTATCTTAAATCTATGGATACGATTCTATTGATAATCTTACTTTTATTGCTTGGTGTAACTCTAGGAGTTTTATATCTAAATTTAAGGACGAAACCCAAAGAAGAGACCGAAAATAAAGATGTTGAGGAAATAGCTAATTTAAAGTCAGAAATCGTTTCTTTAAAAGACACTTTAAATAACACTATTAATAATTCATTAGGCTCAATGTCTACTTCATTTAATAATCTTTCTACAGGTGTTACTAAAGATATGACAGAAGCTTTAACTAAAGTAGATGAAAAAGTTGGCAATTTTAACCAACAAGTACAGTTACTGAATCAAAGCCAAGAGGGTATCAGTAAAATTTTAGCGGGTGTTAAAAAATATGGAACACTTGCTGAATTTAGTTTGGATGCTTTAATTAAAGATTTATTACCTGCCTCTCAGTTCATGACTAATGTTAAAATGAAAGAGGATACAAGTGAAAACGTTGAATTTGCAATTAAACTTCAAGGTGATGTAATGGTTCCAGTAGACTCCCATTTCCCAGTTGAAAAATTTAAGGCAATTACTGATGGTTATGATGCAGATGATAAACGAGCTGTTGCAGATGCAAGAGCAAAATTAGCATCAGCCTTCAAAGCTAAAGCTAAAAGTGTAAATGAAAAATACATAGTCCCACCAAAAACTACAGATTTTGCTATCGTTTATGCACCAACTGAAAGTTTGTATAAAGAATTGACTGAGTATCAAGATCCAAGCACAAAAGAATTATTAACCCAAGAATTAATGAGGAAAAACAAAATTGTAATTTGTGGACCAAACACTTTATCTGCTTACTTGCAATCTTTACACATGGGTTTTCAATCCCTTAAAGTTCAAAAGGGAGCAACTGAAATATATACACATTTAAAAACGATTAGCACACGTTTTTCAAGACATTTTGATAATATTATAGTCTTGAATAAAAAACTAGAAGAGGCGATGGCTGTTGTTAATAAGTTTGGAATGGATGCAAGATCTATTACGAGAACTTTGGAAAACATAAAAGACCCAGAGCAGTTCGAAAAAGCTCTTAAAACAGATAATGTAGAAAAACTTGAAGATCTTCCTAGGCAAGCCAAAAAATAAATTTAATTTAAATATAATTTCTCATATAAGAAATGCATGAAATGGAAAAATAAATTTAATTATCCAAAGTCCACAAGGTCAATTGAGGATGGTTATAGGAAATACTCTTTAGGAGAAGAAAAACTTCCAAGTGTAACAACAATTTTAAGTGCTACTAAATCTGAAGAAGAAAAAGCTGCTTTAGCGAACTGGAGGGAAAGGGTAGGCTTTAAAGAAGCTAATAGAATTAAAACAGAAGCATCCTCAAGAGGAACATCAATGCATTCATACATAGAGGATTACTTAAGAGGTAGAATTAATGAAAGTTTTTTTGAAAGTAATGAACAATATAAAAATATGGCTAAAGAAATAATTGAAAAAGGTATAGATAGTAAATTAGATGAAATCTATGGAATTGAAGAAACTTTGTATTATCCAGAACAATATGCAGGTACTGCTGATTTAATAGGTGTATATCAGGGAAATGATGTTGTAATCGATTTTAAACAAAGTAATAAACCAAAAAAATCAGATTATATTCAAGATTATTTTTTACAACTTGGAGCATATACTCTAGCTCACGACGTTGTTCATGGAACAAAGATGAAAGCGGGCATAATTTTACTGTGTACGAAAGATATCTTGTTTCAGGAATTTAAAATAGAAGGTGCGGAATTAGAGATGTATCAAAATTTATTCTTAGGTAGGGTCAAAAAATTTTACGAGATGAATAATATAGCTTGACTTTAATAGACTATTTCATAGAAGTGATAATACTAACTAGAAGCTACTTGTTTAGATGCAACGGTTTAGTCCTAAAAAACTTTCCAAAAACCCATCAAAACACAGCTAATTTAAGGTTAAAAATATGAATTTAGCAATCTGGGATATAGAATCGTCAAGTGCAAGTACTGATTTCGGAAGCATAATAGAAATTGGAGGAATTTTAGTCGATGAAAACTTCAAAGAGAAAGACCGATTTAATCTAAGATGTAGCTTGCCTGAAGGAGAGATATTTCAGGCTATGGCCTTAATAGTCAACAAGACATCAATAAAACAACTTACTCAAACAAATTTAAGTCACTATCAAATGTTGGGTGAAGTCGAAAAAATATTTAAAAAATGGAGTCCTGCTATATTTTTAGGTTGGAGTAGTCTTAATTTTGATGAAGAAATGATAAGAAAAGAGTTTTTTAAAAGTATAAGATATCCATATTTAACTAACGCAGCACCCAATAAAAGACATGATGGTATAAATATAGCAAGAGCTGCATATGCTGTAGATCCAACAATCCTAGAAACAGAAATTAATGAAAAAAATAATCCTGTATTTAAACTAGCATCTTTAGCTCAAATGCAAGGAATTGACGCAAGTGATGCTCACTCGGCACTTGCAGATGCTGAACTGACAGCTAAAATTTTAAAGATTGTAAAAAACAAACAAGAGTATACTTGGGAATCTTTTTTAAGGACTGCAAACAAATCTGATACTGAAACTATAATGAAAAAAGGAGAAGTAGTAACTTTAAACGAATATTATTATGGTAAATCCAGACTTCATCTTGTTGTACCATTACATCCAAAACATTGTATGCACCCAATTTATCAAGGATGGTATTACTCCATAGATTTGAGAACTGAAATTCAGCCTTTAATAAATAAATCAATAAACGAATTAAAAACTGAGATGAAAAAATCTCCGAAATTTTTAAGAACTATTCGTACAAATAAGGCACCTATTATAATTGATGCAAAATATGGAATGAATGTTGAGCCTTATAATAAACTAGATAAAAACGTAATTAAAAAAAGAGCAGAATTTGTTCAAAATAATGAACAGTTTTCTCAAAATATTTTAACAGCTTTAAGGGAAGTTGCAGAAGAAAAAGAGCAATCAAAATCTCAGGAGGATATTTATGCAGAAGAGAGTATTTATACAAAATTTACTTCAAACAAAGACACAGCTTTTTTCCCAACTTGGCATGCAGCACCATGGAAAGAAAAATTAAACTTATTAGATAAATTTGATGATGACAGATTAGTTGGATTTGGTAAAAAAATTATATTTCAAGAAGCTCCAGAAGTTTTGCCGGAGACAATGTATAAATCAATAAAAAGAGAAATTGCTAAAAGAATACTAAGTGAAAGAAAAGAGAAATGGTGGACAATACCTACTTTATATAATGAAATTGATACTTTAAGAGAAAAATACACTAATGAAAATGATAACGAAAAATTAGCTCTGTTAGATGAATTTAATACTTATGCAATGTCTATTCAAAAAAAGTACGAGAATGTTTAATGTATAAAATTCAATTTACGCATTTTTAACTATTGAATAAATAAAATTAATTTATATAAAACTTGTATGGCAACAGTTAAATCTACAGATGAAAGTTTTGATCAATTAGTAAAAGATAATAAGATATTAATTTGCGATTTTTGGGCAGAATGGTGCGGTCCATGCCATATGGTGGCTCCCAGCTTGGAAGAAATTTCAAATGAAATGTCTGACCAATTATCTGTAGCAAAACATAACATTGATGAAGAGCCAAACACGCCAACAAAATATGGTGTTAGAGGAATCCCTACGATGATTTTGATGAAAGATGGAAATCATGTTTCAACTAAGGTTGGAGCGGTTCCAAAAAGTGAAATTGTTTCTTGGATAAAAGAAAATATCTAATTTAAGCTTAAAATTTCTCCTGCAAGATATAGTGAACCTAAGCAGAGTATAATAGTATTTTCATTTTTTGATAAAGATCTTATACTTTCTTCAATACCATTAGAAAATTTTAAATTTAATTTTAAATTAACTAACTTTTTTCTAAAATTTTCCTTTGAAATTGCACCATCTTGATTAGGAATATCAATTAAAGTAATTGAATTTACAATATTTTCAAAAGCTTTTATAAATTCTGCATGTTCTTTATCTTTCATCATACCAACGATTAAATTTACTTCTTCGTTTTGATTTTTAATCCAATTAGCAATAGAAAAACTTGCACTAATGTTATGACCACCATCAACTATAAGTTTATTATTACCAGCAATATCTTTTAATTTACCAGATTTTATTTCTTCAAGTCTTGCTTTTAATGAAACATTTTTGATACCATCTCTAATATTTTCATCTTTAATATTAAAAATCTTTCTTGATGGAGCAATTGACGTACTTATATTATAAAGCTGATGATCTCCAAGAATACTTGGTTCAGGTAATACTAATTCCCCTAACTGATCTTGATATTGAATAAATCCGTTCTCGGACTTTGCAATATTAAAATCTTTACCAAAAAAATATTTATTTGAGGCATTTTTATCCAATGATTTTTCTATTTTATCTCTTATTTCATTATTTACTTGTTTATTAATAAATATATTTGAGTTTAAAAGCTTAGCTGTTTTTTCATATATTACACCTTCAATTGATTTATTTTCAAGCCATTGATAGTGATCATTATGAATGACACCAATAAGTGTCATTAAATTTTCTTTAAATACATTTGTACTATCAAATTGATGAAATAATCCTGCTTCTATTATATTTATATTATCTTTGAAATTCTCAGCATATTTTAAAAATGCACATGTTAAAATTTCAAATAAAGTTGCATTGTCATCTCCTAAAGTTTTTTCAACATCAGTCAGTAATTCTATTAAATCTTCTTCATTGATCTCCTTATCTTCAAAAACGTATCTTTCTGTATAAGAGAGTAGGTGGGGAGAAGTGTAAAGATTAGTTTTGTACCCACCCTGGTTTAGTATTGACTTAAGACTAAAGCACATACTTGCTTTAGAATTAGTTCCGACAACGGTGACTACATTTTTTAATTTATCTTGTGGATTTCCCAGTTTTTTTAATAGATTAAAAGTTCTTCCTAAAGATAAGTCTAGTTTTTTTTTATGATGCTTCTCTAGTTTGGATATTAGTTTCTGAAGTTTCATTTAAATTTTCTAAATGTATATCAGAATTTTTTCTAAGTAATATCGATAGAAGGTTACCAACTTCTTTTTGTATATCTTTTCTATTTACTACTCTGTCGACAAAGCCATGTTTCTCAACAAATTCAGCTGTTTGAAAATCAGAGCTTAATTCTTCTTTAACAGTCGCTTGAATTACCCTTTTCCCCGCAAAGGCGATTAGACATCCAGGTTCTGCCAGATGAATATCCCCTAACATTGCAAAAGAGGCAGTTATTCCACCAGCCGTAGGATCCGTAAAACATACTATGTAAGGCAAATTATTATTTTTAAGTTCATTTATTGCAAGAGTTGTTCTCGTCATATTTGCTAGTGCAATTGTAGACTCGAACATTCTTTGTCCACCTCCACAAGGAAAAAATAAGTAAGGTGTTTGATTATCTATTGCATGTTGTACTCCATAAATTATTGCTTCTCCCTCAGCAGCACCAACCGAACCTCCAATAAAATCAAAGTTTATTGCACCTGCCGTTACCTCTATTCCATTTATTTTCCCTTTAGCAATCATTACTGCACAATTTTGGTTTGTCTTCTTCCTCGCAATTTTAAGTCTGTCTTTGTAAGATTTTGTATCAACCCAATTTAATGGATCTTCTGTAGGTATAGGTGACTCTAAAATTTGATAAGCGTTTTTACCGAATACTATATCAAACCTTTGTCTACAACTAATTCTATGATGTTTTCCACAAAGATTACAAACCCATAAATTATTCTCTAAATCTTTCTTTAATATTGGACCTTTGCAACAACTGGTCCAATCTGAATTTGCTATATCCTCTTTCGAAGGTCTCTTTCGAAGTACCTTCTTTATTTTTTCTCCAAAATTTATAGCTTTTGTTAACCAATTCATGATATTTGTTTTCTTAGTTTACTAACCATCTTACTTACATTTATGACAGGATTTTGTCTATTGTTTAAACTTCTAGTAATTTCTTTACAAATTTGACTTCCTACAACAAGTCCATCTGTATTTTTAAAATTTGATATAGTTTTCTCAGTTATCCCAAAGCCAATAACACAATTCTTTTTAGGACTTATTTTTTTAATTTTATTGTAATTAGCTAATATTTTTTTTGGAGAAATTTTTAGCTTCCCTCCAGTTGTAGACAGCATGCTTATATAGTAAATCATATCATGAGAATCTTTTGTAATACTTTTTAGTCTTTTATTCGACGTTGTAGGAGATAATAACTGGATAAAATTAATTGAATTTTTTTTACATTTCTTTGAAAAAATTTTGTTTTCTGGCCACGGTAAATCAACTACTATTAAACCATTAACGCCTGATTTTTTACATTTTTTTAAAAAATTATTTTCACCATATTGGAAAATCATATTGTAGTAACCCATAAATATTACTGGTTTTGAATTTTTACTTTTTTTAAAATCGCTGACAATTTTAAAAATATCATTCATCTTAATACCATTTTTAATCGCTCTATAAGCACTAGTTTGAATTTGGCCTCCATCTGCTACTGGAGTATTATGAGGTACACCAACTTCTAAAATATCAGCATAATTTGAAATTGTTTTTAAGATTTCCAAAGATTGTTTCTTTGAGCTATCACCAGCAACAGTATAAGTAAGTAACGCTGGTCTATTTTCATTTTTTGCTTTTTTAAATGCTAGGCTAATTGGATTTAACATATTTCTTTCCCAATTTTTTTTCTAAAATACCTCTATCTTTATATGCATCTCCGCAACTATTAATAATTACAATTGTATTTTTGCTCAATTTTTTTGCTTCTTTGATGGCAACCGAGAATGCATGGCTCGGTTCGAGAGATGGTCTTAAATTTTCATATTTTGTAACTATTTGATAGGCCTTTAAAGCTTCTTCGTCACTAGCTGCTGTATACCTTGCGCGCTTTGTATCTTTTAAGAAGCAATGAAGCGGTGAAATTCCAGGATAATCAAGACCAGCAGAAATTGACTCGGTTTCTTCAATCTGACCATCGCTATTCTGATTAACATATTGAGCTGCACCATGAAGTATACCAATTTTGGAACCATAAGTTAAAGGGGCTGCATGCCTTTTACTTTTTGCTGGTCCTCCAGCCTCAACCCCAATAAATTCAACTTGTTTTTTATCATAATCCATAAATTCATTCCAAAAACCAAAACTTGAGGAACCTCCTCCTACACAATTATATAATTTAAGTTTTTTAGGAATTTCACCAAATTCTTGGATTAATTGCACTTTAAGTTCTCTAGAGATTTGACTAGTGCTCCAACCACAGATGCGAACAAAAATTGCTGGGCCTACAGTACTACCTACACACATTGCAGTTGTATCACAATTAGCAACCCAATATCTCATACATTCTGATACAGCATCTACAAGTGTTTGACTTCCCGAGTATACAGGAATCACATCAGCACCATTTTTTTTCATTGCTTTAACATTTGGCTGTTGTCTTTTTATATCTTTCGCTCCCATAAAAATTTTACATTTTAAACCAAATTTCATTGCTGCCATGCTCAGCATCTTGCCGGCATAGCCTGCGCCAGTATCACCAATAATTATTTTTTTTCCAGATCTCTTCGCTAATAAACAATGTACAGTTGCATTATATATTTTATGAGCACCACCGTTAGCGTCAGATACAACCTTTGACCAAATCTGAGCTCCTCCTATGTGGTTTGTTAAATTATTCAATTTTATAAATCTTGTAGGAGCACCAATCCAATTTTTAAAATATTTATCTCTTTCCTTTATGAATTTTTTATCTGACTTCAACTTATCAAATTGTTTTTCTAGATCTTCTATAGGTTTTTTAAGTGTTTCAGGCACAAAATTACCACCAAATTTACCACCCCAGAAACCAAGTTTATCTCCTTGATCTATAACCGGAATTCTTTTTTTGAGTTTCATTTCAGTATAGCCAAATTTAATAATTTATTTATTTTTTCAATATCTTTTTTACCTTTTTCATTTTCTAAAGCACCGCTTAAATCTAAGAAGATATTATTATTATTTAAACTTGAAATATCCTCTATTTTTATATTTCCAGCAATCATTTTATTTATTGAATTAGGTACCGAATTTAACAATTCATGATTAAATCCTATAGATTTTTCATAACCCTTACCATCAAATAAAATTATATCTGCAATGCCTAAATAACTTTTATATTTGTTTACATCCCTCTTATTATTAACTGTGAGTGCTGTAATAATATTCACGTTATATTTATTCTTAATTATTTTTGTTCTTTCGGGGTCTACATCATATAGTTGATAATAATCAAAATTTAGATTTTTCATTGTATCTAAAGTTTCCTCACTTGGATCAACTAGAACCAATACAAAATTAGAGTTTTTTTTTTCAGCTTTAGTCAGTATCTTTAACTTCTCATAATCTACAAATCTTTTACTTTTCTTGTAATTACCAATAAAACCTACAAATTTTGGAGGGTATCGATGATTTAAAATATACTTCAATGTATCAAGATCAGAGACCCCACAAATTTTTAATCCTTTAATCATTAACTTAAGTGATCAATTAAATTCTTAAGATTATTTCGAATGTTACCTTTTGTAATTGGTCTTCCGATTACTAACCAATCACTGCCATTTTTGTATGCCTGTTTTGGAGTAAGAACTCTTTTTTGGTCATTCATTTTAGAATTAAATCTTATGCCTGGAGTGATTATCTCTTTTTTAAAGACTTTTTTTACAATATTTACCTCTTGAGCGCTGCATACTACAGCATCTAATTTTGCTCTACTGGCTAATTTTGCTTGTTGAAGGACTATTGTTTTAACTTTTTTATTAAATCCAATTTCTTTTAGTGATTTATTATCTAGAGATGTAAGAACTGTCACACCAATCAATTTTGTTTTACCCGACGCTTTTTTGGCAGATTTTAGAGCTTCTAACCCAGAGTTAATATGAATTGTTAAATAATTTAAGTTTAAATCTTTCACAGCTTTGATTGCTGATACGCAGGTATTTGGAATGTCTGAGATTTTATAATCCCCAAATGTAATTTTATTTTTTAATTTTGATATAAATTTTCTACCATATTTTGAATTTAAGAATTCTAATCCAAACTTATAACCGATCTTTAACTTTGAATTTTCAGTTTCTCTAATTATTTTTTTTATTTTAAAAATACTAGTACTATCGCAGGCAATAAATATTTTATTTTTTTTCATTAGTTTTACTTGCCCATTCTTTAGACATTTTGAACAATATTGCTTTTTTTTCTGGTGTATTTACATGTTCATTAGTCCTCGGATTTCTTGATATTCGGGCCTTTTGGATCCGAGGTTCAATTGAAAATACATCTCTTAACTCTACTCTTTCGCCTCTTCTCAGAGCCTGTTGCATTTCATAAATCATAATATCAAATAATTTAATCAGATCTTTTTTTAAAAAATTTGGATAATTTCTAGCTAATTGTTTTATTAAGTCTGACTTTACAAATGACAATTTTTATTCAGAGTCCTTTTTATTCTTTTTATCACCTAATTGCTCGGAAAGCGATGAAAAGGGAAGATTCTTCCCGCTTAGTGGGCTAGAATGTTCTTTAATAGCTTTAGCATTCATTATTTCTTCAAGCAACTTGATACTTAATGTTATCTTTCTCTTCTCAAAATTTAATTCTGCAATTGCTGCATCAATTCTTTCTCCACCCACAAACCGTGATGGTCTCGCATCAGATGCACTCATTGCTATCTGAGATTTCTTTATCAACATTTCTATATCGCATCCTTCTGGCTTTACCAATAATCCTTTGTTATCAGACGAAATGACTTTTACAGTTATCGCATCATTAACTTTTTTGTCTTTGAACCAGTCAAAAGGATCTTTTTGTAGTTGTTTTAGACCAACCCTAACTTTTTGCTCTGATTTCTTAATTTCTAATATTCTTACCTTTAGACTGTCACCCTTTTTATATTTCTTTAGTTCTTCTTCGGCATTCCCTGTAAAAGTTAAATCATTTGAATGTAAAAAACCATCTATATCAAAGTTAGCTAATTTTAAATAAATAGCATATTCATTAGCATTGCTTACTACTCCCTCAATATCAGATCCTACAGGATAATCATTTTCTAATTTAGAGTATGGATTTTCTTGAGTTAGTCTATGTGAGATTGCCACTCTTCTCTTTTCTTTATCAATTTCAGTAATTACACAATCTATTTGATCACCTACATTAAATATTTTTTTTGGAGATATATTTTTTTTCGTCCAACTAATTTCACTACTGTGAAGAAGCGTACTTAGTCCTGCTTCTAATTCACAAAAACAGCCATAGTCAGTAATCTTTACTACTTTTACTTTATATTGATTTCCTATTTGATAATTTGAAATATGTTCAAAAGGATCAGGAGATAACTGCTTAATAGAGCAGCCAACTTGTAATTTATCCATATCTATAGATATGACTTTTAATTGATGTTTTTCTCCGATATTAAATATCTCATCGGGGTGATTTACTCTACTATAACTTATTTCTTGTAAATGGCACAATGTATCTATTGTACCATCAGGTGTTGTCACTTCAAAAAAACAACCAAATGATGAATATCCCTTTACTATTGCATCATTAATAATATCTCCTACTTTAAATCTCTCAATAATTTTAACTTTATCCTCTTTTTTGTTTGATGAAACAACCTGTCTTCTTGAAACTACACTATTTCCTCTTACCATATCGAGTTTTATCAAGGCAAACTTTTGTTCTACGCCAATTAAGTGATCTATGTTTTTAACTGGTTTGTCTGAAATTTGTGATCCTGGGCAAAACATTAATGACCCTGTTTCAATGTGTTCAACTATTACACCACCTTTAGTTTTCTGTGTTATTTTTCCATTTATAAGCTCATTATTTTCATAACATTTTACTAATTTATTCCAGCCTTTAATTTTTTGTGCTTTTTGAGCTGATACAATAACATCACCATTCTTATCTTCAATTTTTTCTAGCAAAACTGAAATTGTAGTACCTTCTTTAATTTCTTCACTCATTCCAATTAATTTTGCTTCATTAACATCAATGACAGGTTCACTTTTCAAACCTGGGATAAATAAAAAAATATATTTATTTGTAACTTTAGTTACTTTGCCTTCAATTATTTTACCCTCTTCTATTTTGTTCTTTGATAATTGGCTGTTTAGTAATTTTTCAAATTGTTGAGTAGCTGGCGATGTTAAATCTTTATAAATTTCCATTAATTATTTAGTTTTCTATCCATAATAGCTTTAATTTTTTTAAAACTCGCTTTCTTACTTAATTTAGTGGTATTAATCAAGATAGAATCTTTTGTTTTTTTTAGAGGCCCGTGTTTCCTCTCTTTATCTGATTTGTCCCTGTTTTTAAGGCTTTTAAGAACTTCTTTATAAGTAATTTTTTTTTTTAATTTTTGATACTCGTAAAATCTCCTTTTGGCTCTTACCTCTATACTTGCAGTTATGTAGAATTTAAACATTGCATCTTTTACTTGAATAGAAGTTATATCTCTTCCATCTAGCACAGATCCCCTATATTTTGTTGGCGGAGTGTAAGCACATTTTTGTTGAAATTCATGAACTATATTTCTTATTTTTCTATCTATCGCTATTTTTGAAGCTGATATCGCAACTTCGTTTGACAATAAGGCCTTATTTTTTAAATATTTAAACTTTAAATTATTAATTCTTTTTTTAACAAGTTTGTAAGTGAATTTTTTTTCATTCTCTAATTTTAATTTGCCAATATATCTATAAATCTTTCCTGTATCTAAATAATATAAATTATAGTGTTTTGAAATTAACTTTGCTTGAGTGCCAGCACCAGCTGCTGCCGGTGAATCTATAGCAACTGTAATAATGTTCTTCCTTTTTTTCAATTTATATTAGCTCCCAACCTTTTTAAAATTTTTAGGAAATCTGGAAAAGATGTATTGATGGAATCTCTGTCATGAATTTTCCATTTACCACCTAATGTAAGAGCGGTAATACAAGATAAAAAAAATATTCTATGATCCTTTAAAAAATTTTTCATCTGGTAATTTTTTGATAATATTAAATTAGGTTTACCATAAATTTGAATATCATTTTTATACCGTTCAACTTTGATACCTATCAATTTCAAAAATTTAATTGCTAAATCTAATCTTTTTGACTCTTTTTTATTCATTTCTCCTAAATCTTTAAATTTCGATACTCCTTTTGCTTTCGCAGCAACTAGAAAAATTATTAAAAATTCATCAATTGCAGAGCTATTTAGTTTTGAAGGGCAATTTATAGCTTTTAATTTATTTTTACTTTTTACGTATATGTCAGCCATCTCTTCACCATTATAATTTTTTTTATTCTTTAGTTTTATATTTGCTCCCATTTTATTTAAAATATTTATTATTCCAATTCTAGTTGGATTTACATTCACATTTTGAATTATAATTTTTGAGCCTTTCGAAAGAAGTGTCAAAACTATAAAAAATGAAGCAGAACTTATATCACCTGGAATATTATATTTAAAACTTTTAAATTGCTCTAGTCCTTGAACAACTATTATTTCATACCCTTTTTTTTTAATTATTTTTATTGGATAATTTAAAAATTTAAGCATTAGTTCCGTATGATTTCTCGATGACTTTGAATATATCTTTGTGACACCAGGAGTATTTAATGCACTAAATATAATACAAGTTTTTACTTGTGCACTACCAATATATTCGTTGTATTCGATAGGTCTTAGAAAATTTGTACCTAATATTTCAATTGGCAATAAATTATTTTTGCTTTTAATATTAACACCAAAAAGTTTTAAAGGTTTAATAACTCTTGAAAAATCTCTTTTCGATAAACTTTTATCACCAATTAATTTAACTTTAACTTTTGATTTTACTAACAACCCAAGTATTAATCTTGCCAATGTTCCAGAATTCCCTGCATTTAACTTAGTTTTTTTCTTAATATTGAAACTATTTAAACCATACCCCTCAATCACATATACATTTCCCTGCTTCGAGTAATTAATTCCAAGTTTTTTAATTGTTTTTAATGAATTTAATACATCTTCCGACTCTAATAAGTTAGTAATTTTTGATATACCTACCGCTTGTGAAGCAAGCAGAACAGATCTTATTGAAATACTTTTATCAGAGCTAACTTTGATTTTTTTATTAAAAGAATTTAATTTATTTTTTATTGAAATAGTATTTGCCATAGATGAATTAATTTATTTTAAATTCATCACCAAAGTAAGCAGATTTTGCACTTGCATCTTTTATAATTTCACTTGGACTTCCAGAAGCTATAATTTTACCATTTGATAGAACAATTGCTCTATCTACACAACTTAATAAATCTCTAGCTTGATGATCACAAACAATTACAGTTATTTTTTCAAGAGCTTGCAAGTTTACAATTATTTCTTGTAACATTTTAATCGTTAAAATATCTAAAGCTGCAAATGGTTCGTCTAAAAGTAATATATTTGGATCGTTTACTAAAGCCATGGCTATTACTAATTTTTTTTTTTGTCCACCAGATAAATATTTTGCTTTTATTTTTAATAAAGGGTCAAATTCAAATTGTGAAATAATTTTTTCTATTTTTGATTTTCTCAATTCTTTTTCTTTAATATGTATCTCACCCACAAGTTTCAAATTTTCAAGTAAATTTAAATTTTGTATAAAGCCACCATACTGAGGTACATAACCTAGTTTGTATCTTATTGCCCTCTCATATATGGGAATATTTGTGCAATCTTCTCCATTTATTAAAACTCTACCAAAGCTAGGATCCTTTAAGCCCGTTATAATATGAAAAATTGTCGATTTTCCAACACCATTAGGTCCAAGCATTCCCAAAACCTCTTGTTTGTTAATTATTAAATTTAAATTATTTAAAATTTGTCTCCTATTGTAAAACATGGAAATTTTATCTAACTGTAATAAAGCTTGTTTTTCTTTATAGCTTTTAATTCTAAATTTTTTTATTAACGCCATTAGTTTGTAACAATTTCGATATCTGTAGAAGTACTCTCAGGATTTATATTTATATCTTTTGTCTTTAAATCAAACTCCACAATTCCTGCTTTCATTGTTGATTTAGGATCTGTAATTATTACATCATTATAAGCTATAGCTTTATTTGTTTCCATATTAATATCAAAATTTATGCATGTAATTTGTTTTTCCTGATAATTTATTATTACATTCTTATAAAATTTGGAGTTTGAGGTGACTGAATTATATTGTCCTAAGTCTGAGACTATATAAATTGTATCTCTTTTATCTGAAGAGATTTTACCCCTTACATTAATTAAATCTAAAATATCATTATTATTCAAATTTGATTTACCTGAGTTAGCTAACAAGTAAAAAGTATTTCCTCTATCATCAACTGAAGTATATTCAACATCTTTAACTAAGTTTTTAATTCCTTTTGATGGTATTATATTATTTTCTATTTTTTCCTCATTAATCAAATTTTCTTTAGTTATCTTTTCTTGAATATTCTCAGTTGTTATTGTCTGTATTTTTTTATTACCAATATTCTCAGCCAATTCATTATTCTTAAATTCTAATTCGGATATTTTTCTTTCAAGTTCTTTAATCTGCTCTTGATTATTAATTTCTTGTAAAGTTGTTTCTTCAACAATTTTTTTATTTACATTAAAATATTTATGGTAAACCCCAGCTATAATTGAAAATATTATTATTAAAATTAATATTTGAATTAAGGACTTAATTGACATTTAACTAATGTTAGCATCCAAAATTTGATGAATATGAATAAACCCAACTGTTTTATTTTTTTTACCATTTTTGTGTACACATAAACTAGTTATTTTTTTCGTATTCATAATCGAAAGTGCTTGAGCCGCAAGCATATCTTTATCAACACTAATTGGTTTTTTTTTCATAACTTTCTTAATTTCTAAATTTTGAAAATTTATTTTTAAATTAGAAAGTCTTTTTAAATCACCGTCAGTAAGAATTCCATTTGTATTATTTCCTTTGTCTCTAACTATTAATACACCAAGTCCTTTTTTTTCTATTTTTTTTAAAGCACTTACCATTCTAATATTTTCATCTACGTATGGTATATTTCTTCCAATTAGCATTAGATCTTCAACAGTTTTAAGTTTTATCGAAAGCGAACCACTTGGATGAAATTTTTTAAAGTCCAACTTACCGAAATTTCTATAATTCATGCACGCTATCGCTATTGCATCGCCTAAAGCTATTTGAACAGTTGTGGATGATGTTGGAACAAAGTTACCAGGACCAGCCTCTTTAACTGAAGGTAATAAAAACTTTATGTCCGCATTTTTGTACAAAAGTGAATCTTTCTTTGAAGTAATACCGATAAGTTTAATATTTTTATTTCTCGATGCGTATTGTATAATATTTTTTAATTCCTCACTCTGTCCACTTAAACTTATTAATATTATAATATCATTGGATGTAATTTGTCCCATATCCCCATGGCTTGCATTTGATGCATCCAAAAAAAATGATGGTGTACCAGTTGATGAAAGGGTTGCCGACCACTTTTTTCCAATAATCCCACTTTTACCAACACCTGAAATAATTACTTTACCATTTCTACAATTAATAATTGTCTTGATAATCTGTTCGAATGATTTTCCTATGCTTAATTGAAGTTTTTTTAGAGAATCTAATTCAACTTTTATTACTTGTTTTGCAATATTTATCAAATTTTTGTTTCTCATTTTAGTGAGACCATATATCTTCTTTAAATGATGCAAAATCTAATTCAACTCTAGTATTAATAAATTCAATTGCACTCTTGTAAAGATTCAATCTTTTTTCCCTTTCTAAAATTTTAAATAAAGACTCATAAATTTTATGCAAATAAACTACATCTTGAGCACAATATTTTAATTGTTTATCAGTTAATTCTCCACCAAAATCAGACGTTTGCAATTGCTTACTTACATCTATACCAATAAATTCTTTGATTAAATCTTTTAGACCATGCTTATCAGAATAGCTTCTAGCGATTTTACTCATAATTTTTGTACAGTTTACATTTCTTATATCAACACCTAAATATTTTTTAATGAATAAAAGATCAGCTCTAGCAAAATGGAATAACTTATTTATTCTTTCATTAACTAAAATTCTTTTTAAATTAGGTGCATCATAATTCTCTTTATTTAATTGAATAATGTGAGCGTCATTTTTACCAGAAGATATTTGTAAAAGGCACAGTCTATCTCTTTCAATATTTAGTCCTGTAAATTCACAATCTATTGCAATCTTGTCACTGAACTCTATTTCATCTGGTAAATCTTCTTTATGTAATTTAATATCAAAATTCATAATTAGATATATATATATGAAAAATCAGGATTCAATTTTAATATTTGGTTCATCAGGTCAAATAGGTAAATCTTTAATCAGAAAATTTACTAAACACAATTACAGAGTAATTGCGGTAACTAGGAGTATACACCAAAAAGGTTATCAAATTAAAACACAATCAAATTATGGATATTTAGAGATAGAGGAAATAGGTTCATTCAATGAGGAGAATATCTCAAGATTAATGGAAAATTCATCAATTTGTATTAACTTAATTGGTATTTTATATGAAAAAAAAGAGAATCAATTCAAGCTAATACATTCGGATTTACCATCTTTAATTTCTAAAGTTGCTTTCAAGAAATCAATAAACCAGTTCATTCATGTTTCTGCTTTAGGCATTGAGGCTGCAACAGATAGTAAATATGCAATGAGTAAGTTAAGTGGAGAAAAAAAAGTTATAAATAATTTTTCAAAATCTGTAATTTTAAAGCCATCAATAGTTTACTCAGTGGATGATAATTTTACTACAAATTTTATGAGATTATTAAGTATCCTTCCTATTATGCCTCTTTACTATAAGGGAAAAACAAAATTTACACCAATTCATGTATCTGATTTTGCAGATATAATATTTAAAGTTGTACAAAATAAAATTACTAGAGAAACAATTGAATGCATTGGTCCAGAAGTACTTACGTTTAAAGAGATAATTTTAAAAATTTTAAAGTCAATTAATAAAAAAAGGTTACTAATACCTTTGCCAATGTCTATTGCTAAAATAAATGCAAAATTGTTTCAATTAATGCCAAAGCCACTGTTAACAATTGACCAATTAAAACTGTTAAAATATGATAACATTGTTTCAAAAAAATTTAAAACAAATTTTGATATCGGAATGGAAGCAAAAAAAAAATTTGATGAAGAAATAAACCATTATAGCTTCAATTGGACTAGCGGAGGTCAATTCTCAAAAGGAAAAAATAAGGGTAGTTAATGTTAACAAATATAATATATTTTGCTGTATTTTTAATTTTAGTATTTGTTTTATCAATTGCTGTAAAAGCAATTACAAGGGGTGTAGAGGCAAAACAAACAATAAAAGAAGAAAAAAACTCATTGTCAAATTATGATCATAAAAATCAAAATTTAGAAATTGTTGATCAAATCAAAGAGCTGAATAGCTTATATGACCAAGGCATTATTAGTGAAGGTGAATTTAAAAAAGCAAAGGAGAAAATATTAAAATAACTAAGCAGATTTTACTTTTTTTTCTATAAACTTAGGAACTTCGTCATCATCAACTAATTCTTCTTTTTTACCTTTAGGCTGAAAAACAATCATTAAGTGCAACGGACAATAAGAAAATTTTTCGATTGTTTTCCTTCCGCAAAATGATGAATCTTTTTCGTCAGGGTGACCTTCCATATATTTACATGTATTTTCACTCAATTCTTCTAATTGAAGATTTTTTGCTGGTTCAAAGTTTTTATCTAAAAGTAGAGATCTAAATTTTTGCTTTCTGCTCCCTTTTTTTAAATTATTGTTATTTGAAGTTACTCCTCCAACATTATTTTGAGTAATTGTTGATCTAGTTTTTATTTTGGCTGATAAATTTAACCTGTGGGCTTTACCAATAACTGCATTTCTACTTACACCACCAATTATTTGAGCTATTTGACTTGCTGTTTGGCCTTTTCCCCAAAGTTCCTTTAATTTATTTACTTTTTCGTCAGTCCAACTCATATTACTATATCTAGTATATCTAAATTTTATTATTACATAATGTAGAAAACATAAATACATTTATTTAACAAGCTTTTTTTTTTGTTTTTTAACAATTCTTAAAAAAAATGTTTATTAATAAAAACTTATGGTTGAATTACAGAAAAAATATCAAATTGGTACAAGAAGATTTGGACTTGTGAATTGGGTTGGAACATATTCTTTATTTAAAAAAGAAGTTCTCAGATTTCTGACAGTATCAGGTCAAACTTTGTTTGGTCCAATATTAACTAGTATATTATTTTTAACAGTTATTTCTTTAGCCATTGGAGATCAAAGAGCAGACGTACTAGGAGCACCATATATAAAATTTTTAGCAAGTGGTTTAATCATGATGCAGGTAATCCAACAAAGTTTTGCTCATTCTAGTTCATCTTTAATGATGGGAAAGATGATGGGAACAATCACTGATGTTGTTCATAGTCCTTTATCTTCATCAGAAGTTGTATTTGCAATTACATTAGCTTCTGCTGCAAGAGGTTTGTTAATTGCCTCTGCTTCGACTTTAATATTTGTTTTGTTTATAGATTTATCAATACAAAATTTTTTGTTATGGTTTATTTATTTATTTTTAGGTGGATTATTTATGGGATCACTTGGAATTATAGTAGGTTTATATGCAGACAAATTTGATCAGATGAGTACTGTCACTAATTTCATAATAGTGCCATTAAGCTTTTTAAGTGGTACTTTTTATAGTATAGAAAGATTGCCTGATTTTTTAAGAATAGTAAGTAATTACAATCCTTTTTTTCACATGATAGATGGTTTTAGATTTTCATTTATTGGTCAATTAGATGGGTCGGTAACATTCGGTATTGCGTTATTAACTTTTTTAAGTTTGATTATTACCTATCTCGCGTACTTTCTAGTACACAAAGGTTATAAAATTAAATCATAATATTAATATGAGTTCTTTAGCAAAAAACTATAAAAGAAGAAACCTATCTTTCAACAAAGGTAAAGGATCTTATTTGTACACAAAAAAAGGAATAAAGTTCTTAGATTTTGTTCAAGGAATTGCAGTTAATTCTTTAGGTCATGCAAACTCAAATTTAGTAAAAGCCATAAACAAACAATCAAAAAAACTTTGGCATGTTTCTAATTCTTTCATAATTCCAGAAGGAGAGGAATTGGCTAAAAAATTAACAAAGAAAACTTTTGCTGATGCAGTTATTTTTCAAAATAGTGGAGCAGAAGCCACTGAGGCTGCTATAAAAGTCGCTAGGAGATATTTTTATTCAATAGGACAACCAAAAAAAAATAGAATTCTATGCATAAAAAATTCGTTTCATGGAAGAACTATTGCAGCAATAAATGCCAGTGGATCTAAAAAAATGGTTGAAGGATTTGGACCAAAAGTAGGAGGATTTGATCATTTTAAATTTGGGAACCACAAAGAACTAAAAAGAAAAATTACAAGCAAAACAGCGGCTATAATGATCGAACCTATTATGGGTGAGGGAGGTATTAAAGTCATACCTTCATGGTGTCTTAGAGAATTGAGAAAGATTTGTAATAAAAAAAAAATTCTTCTTATTTTAGACGAGGTTCAGTGTGGAATTGGAAGATCAGGTATGTTTTTTTCATATGAATATGCAAACATAAAGCCAGATATAGTTCCAATTGCAAAAGGAATTGGTGGTGGGTTCCCAATAGGCGCAGTGTTAATGACAAAAAAAGTTTCTAAGGCTATGGTTCCAGGTACACACGGATCTACTTTTGGCGGAAACCCTTTGGCAATGTCAGTTGGTAATGCTGTAATGGATGAAATTTTCAGAAAAGGCTTTCTTTCAAAAGTCAAAAGTAATTCAAAATATTTTATTTCAGAATTAAATAAAATTAAAATCAAATTTCCAAATATTATTAAAGATATAAGAGGAATAGGATTGATTTTGGGAATACAATTACATCATGACCAGACAAAATTCATACAAAGTTTACTGAAAAATAAACTACTAACAATTAGAGCAGCTGAAAATGTTATAAGAATTTTGCCTCCACTAAATGTTAATAAAAATGAAATAAATATAGCTTTAAAAATTATCAATAAAGTTTGTGAAGGATATAAAAAATAATGAAAAACTTTCTTCATATTAGAGATATTCCCCTAAAAGATTTAAAAAAAATTATTTCTGATGCAAAAAATAGAAAATCAAAAAGAAAAAAATTAAATACCCTTGATCCAGATAAAGATTCACCTTTAAAGGGTAAAATTCTTTTACAAATGTTTGAAAAATCTAGCCTTAGAACTAGATTAAGTTTTTATTTGGCTATTAAACAATTAGGTGGAGGATCTTTAACGTTAAGACCAGAGGAGTTACATCTAGGTATTGGTAGTGAAAGTATAGCAGATACATCTAAAATTTTATCAACTTATGGTAATGCTTTTATGTTGAGAACAGATTCGGATAAAAAATTAGATCAATTCAGAAAATACTCAAGTATACCAGTAATTAATGGATTAAGTCCATCCTCACATCCCACTCAGGTTTTGTCAGATATTTTCACTATTCAAGAAATTAAAAAGAAAAGTATTTCAAAATTAAAACTATGTTGGATAGGAGATGCTAACAACAACATGATGAATAGTTTAATAGAAGCTAGTATGAAATTTTCTATTTCTTTAAATATTGCATGCCCTAAAAGCTATCAGCCAAATAAAAAGCTTATTTCTTTGATAAAAAAGCAAAAAGGAAAAATAAAAATTTTTAATAAAAAAGAAATAGCTATTAAAAATTCTGATGTTGTAATGACAGACAAAATCATTTCATTAAATGATAAAGTAAATAAGAAAAAGAAACTTAAATCATTTAAAAATTTTAAAGTGGATACAAAAACTATGAATTTAGCCAAAAAAGATGCAATATTTCTGCATTGTCTTCCAAGAGGGAGTGAAGTTACAGAAGAAGTGTTTCTTGGCAAACAATCTAAAGTATGGCAACAAGCTCTAAACAGAGTTTATGTTCAAAAGAGTATTTTATTATATTGCTTCGGTAAATTAAGGTAATTGCAAAGGACTATCAGCATTAGCATTCATATATAGAATTACTGAAGCTCTATCTTTTTCCTTTTTTAACCCTGCGAAAGCCATTTTGGTACCCTTTATATATGAAGCTGGTTTTATTAAAAAACTATTCATCTCTTCGAATGTCCAATCTTTACCAAATGCTATCAGGGCTTTAGAATATTTGTAATCTTCCAGAGCACCCATATTTCTACCTAGTACATTATAAAGTGCTGGTCCAATATTATTTCTTCCTCCTTTTTTAATTGAATGACATGCGCTACATTTCTTAAAGACTTTCTTTCCATGATCAACACTTCCCATGGCTAATAGAGCAGAAATATCAACTGCCTCAACTGCTGTAGAAGTTTTCGCGCCGTCTGTTTCAGCAAATTCAACTTTATAAGCTGATTGACTCGGCTTCTCTACGTAATAGATAATGTCTGAAATTTTAGTTATTCCAAATATAACAACAAAAATAACAACTACAGCTGCTATAATTTTATTAATTTCAAATGAGTCCATGATTTTTAATTATTATCCTCGTATAACATGTTAAACAAAAAAAAAACTAAATTTAAATTTAATTATTGCGTCTGAAAGACGCATAATACTTAGTTTATGAGCAATACAGTAATTTTAATCCCTTCAAGATTAGCTGCAACAAGGTTACCAAATAAACCTTTATTAAAAATCAATAATATTTCAATTATCAATCATGTTTATAAAATTGCAAAATCATCTCTTATTGGAGAAAGTTATGTTGCAACCGGTGATAAAGAAATATTTGAAGAGGTTACTAAGTTTGGAGGGAAATGCATTTTAACCAAAAAAGATCATAAAACTGGAACTGACAGAATTTTTGAGGCTTATCAAGAGTTAAGAGATGACAATATTGAATATGTAATAAATCTTCAAGGAGATGAACCAATGCTTGATATTGAGGACGTTACTAATCTCCTCAAAAAAACTATTAAAAAAAAATCTAAAATTTCAACATTAGCTTGTCAAATTGAAGACGAAAAATTTTTCTTAAACAAAAATGTTGTAAAAGTAACCACAAAAGAGGAACTTCTTGAAGACAAGTTATCAATAGCAACATCATTTACAAGAGAAATTAAAAATACGCAAAAAAATATTTACCACCATATTGGAATATATATTTATAATGTTTCATATTTAAAGAGGTTTGTTCAATTAGAGCAAACTCAGAATGAAAAATCACAAAAACTAGAACAATTAAGATTAATGGATAACAATATTGAAATAGACGTAGGATTAGCAAAAACCAAACCAATTGGGGTAGATACAGATGAAGATTATCTAGAAATAAAAAAAATTATGGAATATAAAAAATAAATTATGAAAATTGCTTATCAAGGTGTTGCAGGAAGTTACAGCGAAAGTTGTGCTAAAAAAATGTATCCAGAGAGTGAAACTATACCTTGCAAAACATTTGATGAATGCTTTGAAAGGTCTAGTGAAGATAATTCGATAAAATCTTTAATTCCAGAGTCTAATAAAACAACTGGAAATATTGGTGTCGAATATTTAATCTTTAAATACAGACTAAATATCTATGCAGAGCATTTTTTTCCAATTAATCATAATCTATTAGGATTAAAAGATTCCAAAATAGAAGACATAAAAGATGTTTATTCACACGCACAAGCATTAAGCCAATCTTCAAGTTTTATTAAGAAAAAAAAATTCACAGAAAATGTGAGAGCAGATACAGCTGGTTCAGCAAAATTTGTTTCAGAAACTAAAGATAAATCTAAAGCTGCTATAGCTTCTAGTCTAAGTGCAGAAATATATGGTCTTAAAATTCTACAAGAAAATGTCCAAGATGATAAAGATAACGTGACTAGATTTTTATTACTTGGTAAAGATATTTTTCAGCCAGATTTTTCTGATGATAATCATATAACATCAATATTATTTAAGTTAAAAAGTAAACCCGCTGCTCTTTACTCTGCACTATCTGGATTTGCAATAAATGGAGTTAATATGAGTAAACTACAAAGTTTTCCCGAAAAGAACTCATTTTCCTCATATTTTTTTCTATGTGATATTGATGGACATATTGAGGCTCCTAAAATCAAAAACTCGCTTGAGGAATTGGGTCTCCATTGCCAAGATATGCACGTTCTAGGTGTTTATAAATCCGACAAATTTAGACAAAAATAAATTTATAACTTTCTTGTAGAATAGAAATTTTTATTGATATAATAAAGTTGGAGGCCAATCAGGTGGTGTTACCACAAATCCCCCAGGATCGAAAGATAGCAAGGGTAGTGAGTATTTTCCAGGTTGGTTGGTCTCCTTAAAAATGACAGAAAATTCGAAAGTGCTAGCTTTAAAATACAGACCTCAAGTATTTGAGGATTTAATTGGTCAAGAGATTATTGCTGAAACAATTAAAAATTCAGTCATCTCCGATAAAGCTGCGAACGCATTTTTATTCACTGGTATTAGAGGTGTTGGAAAAACTACTTTTGCAAGAATAGTTGCCAAGGCATTAAATTGTGAAAATGGTGTTGAAAATCTTTGCAAAAAAGATTTTTGTGAACATTGTAATTCAATTGTTAACTCAAATCATATTGATGTTTTAGAGATGGATGCTGCAAGTAAGACTGGTGTAGATGATGTAAGGGAGCTTATTGAATTTTCAAGATATGGACCAACAACTGCTAAATATAAAATTTTTATTATTGACGAAGTTCATATGTTAAGCAAACAAGCATTTAATGCACTTTTAAAAACTCTTGAGGAACCACCAAAATATTTAAAATTTATTTTTGCAACAACTGAAATCAAAAAAATTCCTGTAACAGTAATATCAAGATGTCAACGTTTTGATCTCTCTAGAGTGAAATCTGAAGAGCTTTTTAATTATATAAAAATGATTAAAGATAAAGAAGGAGGTAAAGTTTCTGATGAAGCTTTAAAATTAATTGTTAAAATTTCAGAAGGATCTGTTAGAGATGCATTATCTTTGTTAGATCGTGGACTTGTAGCCAATCAAAATGATGAGGAATTAAATCTAGATAAAGCACAAAGTATTTATGGATATTTTGATAAAAGCTCTCTGATAGAATTAATACAAAATCTGTTTAGTGGTGATGAAAAGAAAGTATTTGAGTTGTATAGAAAAATTTATGATTCTGGTGTAGATCCCAAAATTTTTTTGAATGATTTTCTTGAGGTTTTATATTACCTAAAAAATATTAATTTTATAAAATTAGACGGAAATAATTTTTCTTTAAATGATCAAGATTTTAGTAATCTTTCCACAATATCTGAAAATTTAGATTCAAAGGACATAATCCTTTTTTGGCAATTTACACTTGATACAATTGAGGAAATTAACATAGTTTCAAATCCAAATTTATCAGTTGAAATGTTCCTTTTCAGATTAATGAGAATAAAAGGTTTTAAGGAGAAAGATATTGAGGAAAGCTTTACTGGAAAAAATCCTGATACTTTAATTAAAGAACCTGAAAAAAAAAATTTAAGTAAAACAATAGATCAAATCAAAAATGTTTCACAACAAGAAAAAATTGAACCAAATTTAAATAGAGATGAAGTAATTAATGAACTTAAAATAGATTCATTTGAAAGTTTGATAAATTTATGTACGGAGAGAAAAGAAGCTAAGCTTAAATATGAGCTTGAAACTAATATAAATTTAGTTTCATTCTCTGAGGGTTTAATAGAAATATCTTTTAATGAAAACTTAGACAAAGACTTTATTAAAAATCTATCTAACAAACTGTACGAATGGACATCCAAGAGATGGATTATCTCTCTATCAAAAAACCAAGGACAAATTTCAAAAAAAGAAAAAAATAAAATTGACGAGAAAAAAATATTTGATGATGTTAAAAAGTCTGAAACATATAAAAAAGTGATCGAAGCATTTCCTGATGCAGAATTAATAAATGTTGAGTTAAAAGAGGATTAGAATGACAGATTTTTCAAAATTAATGGAAAAAGCTAAAGAAATTGAGAGCAAAATGAAAGAAAGCCAAGAAAACATTAAAAAGATCGAGGTTGAAGGTGTCTCAGGAGCTAATGATGTAAAGGTTACTCTAAATGGAGAGGGCACTATGATTTCAATTAAACTTAGTGAAAATGTTTTAAAAGAAGAAAAAGTAATACTAGAAGATCTTATTACTGCTGCTCATAACAACGCAAAATCGCAACTTAAATCAAAAACAGCAGAGGAAATTTCTAAGGCTTCAGGAAATTTTGGAATACCTGGATTTAAGTGGCCTTTATAATTTAAATGCAGAATATTCCTGAAATAGAAAATTTAATCAAACTAATATCTAAGTTACCAGGTCTAGGACCTAAGTCTGCAAAAAGAATGATTTTGAAAATGATTAATAATCGTCAAGAATTATTAAAACCATTGGCTCAAAACTTAAGCGAGGTATTTAAAAATGTAATTAGATGTAAAATTTGTGGAACTTTAAAATCAAATAATAGTCCATGTGATAATTGTGAAAATAAGAGTAAAAAATTTAATACAATTTGTGTTGTGGAAAATATTTCAGATCAATGGGCAATAGAAAGTTCATCTATTTTTCAAGGTTACTTTCATATTCTTGGAGGAACACTTTCAAATAATAATAGTCAAAACAAGGAAGACCTGCTGATCAATTCCCTAGTAGAAAGAATAAGTAGGGATAATATAGATGAGGTAATTTTGGCAACAAGTGCTACTGTCGAGGGCCAAACTACCGCATTTTATATTCAGGATACTTTAAAAAAAACAAACATTAAGATTTCAAAACTAGCTCAAGGTTTACCAGTAGGTGGGGAAATCGAAAATTTAGACGACGGTACTCTAATATCTGCATTTAAAAACAGAAAAAAACTTGAGGCTTAATTAGCTTTTTTTAATTAATCTGTTTAAATGTAAGAGAGGTTCTGTATAGCCAGAAGGCTGCGACTTTCCATGAAAAATTAATTCACATGCCGCTTTAAAAGCAATAGATTTATCATACTCTGGTGACATACTTTCGTAGTTAGAATCATCTTCATTCTGTTTATCTACAACTTTTGCCATTTTTTTTAAAATTTCAAGAACCTGTCTATTCGAACATAAGCCATGATGAAGCCAATTCGCGATATGTTGTGATGAAATTCTCAAAGTTGCTCTATCTTCCATTAATCCAATATCGTTTATATCGGGAACTTTGGAACAACCTATGCCTTGATCAATCCATCTGACTACATAACCCAAAATAGTTTGAGCAGAATTTGAAATTTCAGTATTAATTTCATCAACAGACCAATTAGGACGATTTGCTATCGGAATAGTAAGAAGGTCAGATAATTTTGATGGCTCTCTTTTTAGTATTTCTTTTTGTTTTTCAAATACATTTACTTCATGATAGTGCATAACATGTAATGCTGCAGCAGTTGGAGAAGGAACCCAAGCACAATTTGCGCCTGCATTGACATGTCCAATCTTTTGTTCCATCATTTCGTTCATTTTATCAGGCATGGCCCACATTCCTTTACCTATTTGAGCAACTCCTGAAAATCCACATTTTAAGCCTATATCTACATTATTATCC
>CABYFX010000005.1 GCA_902518395.1 uncultured Pelagibacteraceae bacterium
AAACTTTTTGAGGATAAATGGACAGTAATTGGCACAGCTAGTTCATTGCCAAATATAGGAGATGTAAAGCCATTTGATCTTTTAGGACTACCTCTACTCATAGTTAGAAATAAAAAAAATAAAATAAAAGTTTTTCATAATGTATGTAGTCATAGAGGTGTAAAGCTGGTAGATAAACCCAGCAACATAAGAAACGTAATAAGATGCCCTTATCATTCTTGGTCTTATACATCAGATGGAAAATTGGTTGCAACACCCCATATTGGAGGAATGAATAAACACCAAACCTCAAAGTTTGATAAATCAAAAAGCAATCTTAAGGAAATAAAGTCTTATGTCTGGCTTGATTTAATAATTGTTAATATTAGCGATAATGAAATACCATTTGAAGAATATATTAAACCTTTAGATAAAAGATGGTCTAAATTTTGGAATATTAAAGATAGAAAACTAATTAATCATGCACACGATTTTGGATACTTTAAATTAAAAGCAAAATGTAATTGGAAATTTGCAATCGAGAATTATTGTGAGAGTTATCATTTGCCATGGATACACCCTCGATTAAATGGATATTCTAAAATAGATGATCACTATCATATTCAGGGTTTACCAAATCGATTTGCTGGACAAGGAACAACAAATTATAACCCTGAATTTAAAGGAAAAAAAAAATTTCCAAGCTTTCCTAATTGGCCAAAAAATAAAGAGAATATTGCAGAGTATGTTGCTCTCTTTCCTAATGTTATGTTAGGCATTCATAAAGACCACTATTATGCATATTGGCTTGAGCCAATTGATCATGAAAATACTTTAGAACATATGGAGATATATTATGTTGGAGAAAAAGCTGCTAAATCTGAAAAATTTAAGTCATTGAGAAAACAAAATCATAAATTGTGGGAAGACATTCAAAAAGAAGATGTAGATATCATTCAACGGATGCAAATAGGCCGCAATTCTAACTCATATAATGGTGGAAATTTTTCTCCCGATATGGATAATCCCACTCATCAATTTCACAAGTGGGTATCAACTAATCTTGTGTAGGAAGTGAAGATTTATGTATAGACCATTACCAGATGAGCTTACAATTAAGCATTCTCCCATTGAAGGGCTTGGTTTATTCGCAACTCAGGAAATAAAAGCAAATACATTTATTGGTATTACACACATTAGAGACGAACAATTCGAAAATAAATATATTAGAACTCCGTTAGGTGGTTTTTATAATCACTCAGATAATCCAACGATACAAAGACTAGTATCAAATGTTTTACCGACTTTAAAATTTGGTGATCCAATCGATCCAACTGTTAAAGCAAAAAAATTTAATGATAACGACGATAATTTAGAAAACATGTATTACAATTTATTAGAGAAACCCGATGCTAAATATTTCTTTATGGTATCAATAAAAGATCTAAAACCAGGTGATGAACTTTGTGCAAATTATAATCTTTATACCTACCCAAAGACTGGTGTAGGTATTCAAATGCTATAATTTTCTAAATGAAAATAATTTTAATAATGGGTCTGCCGGGAGCAGGCAAAACTACTTTAGCTGAACAACTGGCTCCAAAGCTTAATGCAAAAAGATTAAATGCAGATGAAGTTAGAAAAGCCGCAGATGATTGGGATTTTTCAGAAGAAGGAAGAAAAAGACAAGCAAAAAGAATGGCAGATTTTGCATTAAAATTAAAAAATGAAGGTAATTTTGTAGTTGCTGATTTTATTTGTCCTACACCGGAAGCAAGAAGTTTGTTTCCTGCTGATTACACAATTTGGGTAGATACGATTAAAGAAGGAAGATTTGAAGATACAAATCAGATGTTTATTAAGCCTGAAAAATATAATTTTCATGTGACGTCCCAAGATGCTAGTGTTTGGGCTGAAAAAATTTTAAAGGAGATAGGCCAATGAGTTATGAATGGGATAATAAAAAACCAACTGCACAGATGCTAGGAAGATGGCAACCTTTTCACGAGGGTCATTACACTTTATTTAAAGAAATAATAAAAAAAACTGGTCAAGTTTGTATTCAAATTAGAGATGTTCAGGGTGTTGAAGATAATCCCTTTGATTTTGAAACAGTAAAAAAAAATATAGAAGATAAATTAAATCCAGAATTTGAAGGTAGATTTAAAGTAATGATGGTCCCAAATATAACAAACATATGCTATGGAAGGGGCGTAGGGTATAAAATTGAAGAAATTGTCTTATCCGAGGAAATACAAAAAATTTCAGCTACCAAAATAAGAGCTAAAATGAGAGAAGACGGCAAGCTAAAATAGGAAAAATAAATTTATTATGAATGTTAAGATCAAAAAATTAGGTAATGGCATAACTAATGTAATAATTAATGATCCAAAAACGTATAATTCATTATCATTTAAAACGTTAAGAGATCTTTTAAAAACTTTTATTAAACTTGATAAAGATAACAGTACTAGAGTAATAATTTTAGAAGGATCAGGCAAAGGTTTCAGTGCAGGGCATAATTTAAAAGAAGTTGGAGGAATTAAAAATAGATTAAATCACTTAAAATTATTTAATTTGTGCTCAAAATTAATGATGAAAATAGTCGAGGGAAAAAAACCAGTCATAGCAAAAGTTCATGGTGCAGCTTATGCAGCAGGATGCCAATTAGCTGCGAGTTGTGATTTAGCTTACAGCACAACAACAGCAACATTTGCAACACCTGGTGTAAATATTGGATTATTTTGTAGCACACCAATGGTTGCAGTCAGTAGAAAAGTGACTCGAAAAATAATGATGAAAATGCTTTTAACTGGAGAACCAATAAATGCTAAATATGCAAAAGATATTGGTTTAATAAATGATTGTTATTCAAGTAAAAAACTTAATTCAGAAGTTTTAAAAATTGCAAAAACCATTTCTTCAAAATCGAATTTGACAATTAAAATTGGTAAGCAAGCCTTCTACAAACAATTAGAAATGCCATTAGGAGATGCATACAAATTTACGAGTAAAATGATGACTTTAAATATGGCTTCTCAAGATGCAAAAGAAGGAATATCGGCTTTCTTACAAAAAAGAAAACCAAACTGGAAAAATAAATAATAATTATTTTAAAATTAAATTATGAACGATAATCAAATTAAATCCATTTTAAGAAAATCAAAAGTCATTGCAATGATTGGTGTTAGTTCTGAGAAAAAAGGAGAAGATAAAAAAAATCTAAAAAGAAAGCCAGCAAATGTAGTTATGAAGTATATGCAAAACTTTGGTTATAAAGTTATACCAATAAACCCTTTTGCAGTTGGTGAAGTTGTAAATGGTGAACCAATGGTTGAAAGCTTAGATAAAGTCAAAGAAGAGATAGATATAGTTGATGTTTTTAGACCTTCAAATGAGGCAGAGGGTATTGCGAAAGAAGCAATTCAAAAAGGAACTAAAGTATTATGGTTACAGTATGGAATACATAGCGATGAAGCTCAGGCAATCGCAGATAATGAAAAAATTGAATTCATTTCTAACAGATGCATAAAACAGGAATATCAAAAACTTTTTCATAAATCTAATCCTGTTTTTCCAGTTCTAAAAGATTAATGAAAAAAGTATTTTTAGTTTATGGTCATTACAATGAAAAATCTTTTAATTCAGCAATAAAAGATGCTTTTATAAAATCAGCAGAGGAAAAAGGTCATTTAGTAGAATGTATAGATTTATATAAAGAAAAGTTTAATCCTGTATATGCTGGTGAAAAGGCTGATGAAGTAGTTTTAAATCACAGAAAAAAAATAGATGAAACAGATTTAATTGTACTTGTAGCACCTATTTGGAACTATAGAATGCCAGCAATATTAGAGGGCTGGATAGATAAAGTATTAGCACCACCTTGGGCTTTTTCTTTTAAGAAACTTATTGGCAACCATGGTTATGCTGTAGGAAAACTAAAAAGTAAAAAAGCCATAATTTTCTGCACATATGGCTCTCCAAGATTTTCAATTTCAGATTTTTTTTTAAATTTACCGCTTAGAAGAATTAAAAAAGGTATTTTTAATAAGTGTGGTATTTATGACATTACCTATAAACGATATTTTGCTGTACCATTTGTTTCAAATGAAAAAAGAATTGAATTTTTGGAAGATGTTAAAAATACAGCCAGTAATTTATAGTATCTTTTTTCTATTTATTTTTTCTTTAAATGAATTATCTGCCGAGATAAGAAAACCAAATCCAGAAATTAAGCCCAGAGAAGTTATTGAGATACAACTCAATGCTTTAATGAAGAACGATAGTCCTGAAAAAGACAGTGGTATAATTCAAACTTGGTTTTTTGCTCACCCAAACAATCAAAGAGTTACAGGACCTATTGAGAGATTTAAAAACATGATTAAGACCGATTCTTATTCAATGCTTTTAAATCATGAAAATTATGAAATTGTAGAAGTTTATAAATCAAAAGGTGTTTCGACATTTGAAGTGACCATTATGGACAAAGATAAAAAGTATTACAAATTCAAATGGCAAGTTGAAAAATATGAAATTGATGGGTTTTTAAAAAATTGCTGGTTAACAACCGCTGTATCTCAACCAATGCCGATGGGCTCTTCTATTTAATGAAAAAACCAAGTTTTCCTGTACGAATTGCAATACTAATGGCAATACTTTGTATCCCACCAATTGGTGCCACTCAGATAGGATGGTATTATTTTGGACAATCTATGGGAGTAAACTTTGGTATGGCCGCAGGAGTGGTGAGTGTGATAACTGCCGCATATTTAATGTACCAAATGGGTTGGAGAGATGACGACGACGATGATTATGACTATTAGAATTATGTTTAGTTTATAAGAAAAATTTAGTAAAAGTCGCATGATGAAATCAAAAGCAAAAGTTGTAGTAGTAGGTGGTGGAGTTGTTGGTGTTAGCGCTCTGTATCATTTAGCTAAAAAAGGCTGGTCTGATGTTGTATTGATTGAAAGAAAAGAATTAACTTCAGGCTCTACTTGGCATGCAGCTGGACTACTTCCATTATTTAATATGAGCTACTCGGTTGGCCAATTACATAAATATGCTGTTAACCTTTATAAAAGCTTAGAGGAAGAAACAGGAAAGAATGTTGGATTTAGTGTTGTGTCAAACATTAGATTAGCAAACAATAAGGATAGAATGGATGAGTACCATCAGTACGCTGGTGTTGCACAAACTATTGGCGTAGATGTAAAATTTTTAACGCCAGACCAAGTAAAAGAAATTTGGCCTTTGTGTCATACTGATGACTTAATAGGAGCAATTCAACATCCTGAAGATGGATATATTCAACCTGCTGATTTAACTCAAGCATTAGCTACTGGCGCAAGAAATAGAGGTGCTGAGATTTACAGAAATACAACAGTTCTTGCAATGAAACAGAATAAGGATGGATGGGTTGTTGAAACAGATAAAGGATCTATAGAATGTGAACATGTAATTTCATGTTCAGGAAATTTTGCTAGACAAACTGGTAAGATGGTTGGCTTAGATATTCCAGTAATACCAGTTGAACATCAATACATTGTAACAGAACCACACCCAGAAATTCAAAAAAGAAAAAAAGAAGGTCTTCCTGAAATGGGAGTTTTAAGAGATAGTGATAGTAGATGGTACATGAGAGAGGAAGCAGGTGGTTTGATTTTAGGACCATATGAAGATGGTGCTCCTGCCTGTTATGTTAATGGCCCTTCAAAGGAGTCTGAGTATGAACTTTTTCAAGAAGATCTAGATAGACTTGCTCCTCATATTGAAGGAGCTATTCATAGAGTTCCGGCATTTGGAGAAGTAGGTGTTAAAAAAGTTTATAACGGTGCTATTTGCTATACTCCAGATGGAAATCCGATAGTTGGTCCAGCATGGGGATTAAAAAACTTTTGGATTAATGAAGGTCATAGTTTTGGCATTACTGCAGCTGGTGGAGCTGGATGGCAACTAGCTGAATGGATTGTTGATGGAGAACCTACAATAGACATGCTTGGTGTAGAACCAAGAAGATATGGAGATTATTGCTCAAAATCTTATCTTAAAGAAAAGAACGAAGAAGCTTACAGTCATGTATTTATAACCCACTTTCCAGACGAAGAAAGACCAGCCGCAAGACCTTTAAGAACAGCACCGTGTTATGACAGAATGAAAAATCTTGGTGCAGTTTTTGGTCAAAAATTTGGATGGGAAAGACCAAACTTTTTTGCAACTGATGGCATGGAGCAAAAGGACGATTGGTCATTTAGAAGATCTAATTGGTTTAAGGCAGTTGAAAAAGAGTGCAAAAATGTAAAAGAAAATGTTGGTCTACTAGATATGACTGCTTTTGCTAAATGTAGAATTAAAGGACCTGGAGCTGAAGAATTTTTAGATAAATTAGTAGCTAATAAATTACCAAAAAAAGTTGGTAGAATTAATTTATGTCATGCATTGAATACAAAAGGAGGCGTTCACTCAGAATTTACAATAATGAGAGAGTCGGAAAATAGTTTTTATCTTGTTTCTGCTGGAGCCTATCAAAGATTGGATCACGATTGGATCTTTGGCTGGATGCCAAAAGATGGATCAGTTCAATTTGAGAACTTAACAAATAGTAAAGGTGTTCTTGTGGTATCGGGACCGAAAGCAAGAGAATTAATGCAAAGGGTATCAAATGATGATTTTTCAAATGAAAATTTTAAATGGTTAAGCGCAAAACAAGTTGATGTTGGCTTTGCGCCCGTTAATGCTATGAGAGTCAATTTTGTTGGAGAGCTAGGATGGGAACTTCACCATCCTATTGAATATCAAAATCATATTTTTGATAAACTTATGGATGCAGGTCAAGATTTAGGTCTAAAGCCTTATGGAATTAGAGCTATGAACAGTTTAAGAGTTGAAAAATCTTATAAACTAGTTGGAACTGAATTATCAATTGAATATTCGCCTTACGAAAGTGGATTAGATAGATTTATTCATCCAAACAAAGGAAGTTTTATTGGACTAGATGCTTTAAATAAATGGAGAGAAAAAGGCTTTGATAATAAGCTTGTTACTTTAGAGGTTCATGAAACTAGTGATGCGGATGTGTTAGGAAACAATCCAATTTATGAAAATGGCAGTGTTGTAGGACGTGCAACTGGCGGTGACTTTGGATTTAGACTAGGAAAATCTATCGCACTAGGAATGGTTAAACCTGAGTTAGCAAATGTTGGACAAAAACTAAGGATTGATATACTTGGTAAAATGCATGAGGCAACAATTTTAGAAGAAAGTCCTTACGATGCAGATAATAAATTATTGAGAGCTTAATGAAAATTTTAGTCGCTGTAAAAAGAGTTATTGATTATAACGTTCAAATTAGAGTTAAAGAGGACGGTAGTGGAGTTGTTACTGATAATGTTAAAATGTCAACAAACCCACCAGATGACAATGCTATTGAAGAAGCTGTAAAAATTAAAGAGGCAGGCAAAGCAACAGAAATAATAGCTGTTACTGTTGGTGAAGAGAAAGCTCAAGAAACAGTCAGAAAAGCTTTAGCGGTAGGAGCGGATAGAGGAATTCATGTAAAGGTTGATGGCACCATTGAACCACTTGCTGTTTCTAAAATTTTAAAAAAAATTGTTGAAAAAGAAAATCCAGACTTGGTTTTTATGGGTAAACAAGCAATTGATGATGACTGTAATCAAACGGGACAAATGTTAGCAGCACATTTAAATTGGCCACAAGCAACTTTTGCTTCAAAAATAGAAGTAAATGATAAATCATTACAAGTTACTAGAGAAGTGGATGAAGGTTTAGAAACTATTGAAGTCAATACACCAGCTATTGTTACATGTGATTTAAGATTAAATGAGCCAAGATATGCGTCACTTCCAAATATTATGAAGGCTAAGAAAAAACCTATTGAACAGATTAATGCGTCAGATCTAGGAGTTGATACAAATCCTAGAATAGAACATATTAAAATTGAAGAACCGCCAAAAAGAAAAGCGGGTATTAAAGTTGCGAGTGTTGAGGAATTAGTACAAAAATTAAAAAATGAGGCAAAGGTAATTTAATGTCAGTTTTATTAATAGCAGAGCATAACAACAAAGAAGTAAAACCATTTACATTGAATGCAATTACAGCTGCATCACAAATAGATCAAGATCTTCATGTATTGTTAATTGGAAGTAAGGCAGATGATGTTGCAAAATCTTTATCTGAAGTTCCTTTAGTAAAAAAAGTTCTGCATATAGATCATGAAATTTATGAAAATTATATTGCTGAAAATTATACCGCAGCAATTTTAAAACACGCTGATAAATATTCACATATTATTTGCTCAGCAAATACATTTGGAAAAAACCTTATGCCAAGAGTTGCAGCATTATTGGATATTTCACAAGTAAGTGATATTATAAAAGTTATATCTCCTGATACCTTTCTAAGACCAATTTATGCAGGAAATGCATTTGCTACAGTTAAAAGTAATGATGAGAGAAAATGTGTTACTATTAGACCAACATCATTTGAAGCAGCAGAAACAACCGGTGGATCTGCCGAAATAGAAAAAATTGATGCAGCAGATCAAACTGAAAATACAAAATTTATAAATAGAGAAGAAATCAAATCAGATAGACCTGAATTAGGCACAGCCAGAATAGTAATTTCAGGTGGTAGAGGCTTACAAAGTGGTGAAAATTTTAAACTAATAACTGATGTAGCGGACAAATTAAACGCAGCAATTGGAGCTTCAAGAGCTGCAGTTGATGCTGGATATATCACAAACGAACATCAAGTGGGACAAACAGGAAAAGTTGTTGTGCCTGATTTATATATAGCAGTTGGAATTTCTGGAGCCATTCAACATTTAGCAGGAATGAAAGAAAGCAAAGTTATTGTTGCTATAAATAAAGATGGTGAAGCACCTATTTTTAGTGTCGCAGATTACGGCCTTGAAGCTGATTTATTCGAAGCACTTCCTCAATTCTTAGAGGAACTGAACAAATTAAACACTATACAAAAATAACAAATACTGTAAGAAATTAGTATGTCCAGAGAAGTGATGGAATACGATGTTGTAATCGTAGGTGGCGGGCCATCGGGACTTTCAACTGCAATAAAATTAAAGCAGTTAAATCCAGATATTAATGTCTGCCTTTTAGAAAAAGCATCTGAAATAGGTGCACATATTTTATCCGGGAACGTGTTTGAAACACGAGCCTTAGATGAACTATTGCCAAATTGGAAAGATCTTAATCCACCAATTAAAACTAAAGTTAATAAAGAAAAGTTTCTATTTCTAGGTAAGACAAAAAAAATAAGTTGGCCAACTTGGTTATTACCTAAAGTGCAACAAAATCATAATAATTATATTATTAGTCTTGCTAATTTATGTAGATGGTTAGCAGAGCAAGCTGAAAGTCTTGGAGTTGAAATATTCCCAGGTTTTCCTGCAAGTGAAGTTTTATATAATGACGATGGTTCTGTTAAGGGTGTTGCAACTCAAGATATGGGTTTAGATAAAGAAGGAAATAAAAAAGACGGTTATGAACCGGGAATGGAACTTCATGCAAAAGTTACAGTTTTTGCTGAAGGGTGTAGAGGACATTTAGGAAAAGAATTAATCAAAAAATTTGATTTAGACAAAGGAAAAGATCCTCAACAGTATGGAATTGGATTTAAAGAAATTTGGGAATTAAAAGAAGAAAATCACGACGAAGGTCTAGTGATGCATACAGCAGGCTGGCCATTAGATAATAGCACCTACGGGGGAAGTTTTGTTTATCATGCGGAAAATAAACAAATTTTTTTAGGATATGTCATCGGTCTTGATTATAAAAATCCTCATCTTTCACCATTTGATGAATTTCAAAAATTTAAAACTCATCCTGCGATCAAATCAATATTAGAAGGTGGTAAAAGAATATCATTTGGAGCAAGAGCACTTATAGAAGGAGGTTTTCAAAGTCTACCCAAGATGTTTATGCCAGGTGCTTTATTAGTTGGTTGTGATGCTGGTACATTAAACATGCCAAAAATTAAAGGATCACATACTGCAATGAAAAGTGGAATGATTGCAGCGGAAACCATTATTGATCACATAAAATCAAGCAAAGAATTATCTATTTATGAGGAAAAATTCAAAAAAAGTTGGGTTTATAAAGAGCTATATGAGGCTAGAAATGTTAAACCTAGCTTTAACTGGGGTTTAATTCTTGGAATAATATTTACAGGGATTGATCAAATTTTATTTAAAGGAAGATTGCCATTTACACTTAGACATAAACATGCTGATCACGAAACTTTAAAACCAGCAAGTGAAATGCCAAAAATAGATTATCCAAAACCAGATAATGTTATTACATTTGACAAAACAAGTTCAGTTTATCTAACAGGAACTAATCATGCTGAAAATCAACCAGTACATCTTCAACTTAAAGATAAAGATTTACCAATAAAATATACTTTAGGTAAATACGATGAGCCTGCGCAAAGATACTGCCCAGTTGGAGTTTATGAGGTTCAAAGAGAAAATGATGTTGAGAAATTTGTGATTAATTCTCAAAATTGTATTCATTGTAAAACTTGCGATATAAAAGAGCCGTCACAAAATATTACATGGGTTACTCCAGAGGGTGGGGGTGGACCTAAGTACGGAAATATGTAGTTAAGAAAGATCTATTGCAAATTTTTTTAAAGTTTCAATTGGCACTAACTTTAAAGTATTAACGTGAGTTTTTTTTAAATAAATAGAGCATCCAATTCCTGCTTCTAAAGCTCTTACAACCCAACTGGCACATACGCACCAGTTATCTCCATCAACTAATCCAGGAAAACCAAATTCAGGGTGAGGTGTTATTAAATCGTTACCAGCCTCTTTGCACCATTCTAAAAATTCATCGTTAACTTTTACACAAACTGTATGTAAACCACGATCGTTTTCATCAGTGTTACAACAACCGTCTCTAAACCAACCAGTTAATGGATTTTTAGAACACTCTTCAAGATCTTCTCCAAGAACATTTTTTTGAGCCTCACTCATTAAATTTTAGTGGGATTAGGTTGTCCTTTATAGACAACTTCTGGATCAAATTTTTTCTTTTCTTCTTCAAATTTCATTTCTACTTTACGTCCATTTTCAATTTTACCTGTAGGTACTGATCTATAAAAACATGATCTGTAACCAACATGACAACTTGCACCATCACCAATATCTACAGTAATCCAAAGTGCATCTTGATCATCATCAATTCTTATTTCTTTAACTTTCTGAGTAAAACCACTAGTTTTTCCTTTATGCCAAATCTCTTTTCTAGACCTGCTCCAATAGTGAGCTTCTTTTGTTTCTATAGTTAATTTTAAAGCTTCAACATTCATATAACCGTGCATGAGAATCTCTTTGGTCTCGGCACATGTTGTAATTACAGGGATTAAACCATCATTATCGAATTTTGGAGATAATAAGTTACCTTCCTCTATATCAGCGACATTTTCTCTTTTTTTAAACATATATAAGTCGCAATATCTAACATATTACTGAATATATTAAATATTTTAAATTTAAGGATTTATATATATAAAAACCCATCATGAAATTAGTAAAAAACGAAAATAACAAAAATACTGAGATTGTAACAGACGAAGAGGCGCGTGAAGCGTTTGTTAAAATCTTAAAATGGCTAGGTGAAGATCCATCTAGAGAAGGTTTATTAGAAACTCCAAAAAGGGTTACGAAAGCATTCAAAGAGTACTTTAAAGGTTACAAAGAAGATCCTAAAGAAATTTTAAGCAAAACTTTTGGGGATGTTGAAGGCTACAGCGATATGGTAGTTCAAAAAAATATTTCTGTACAAAGTCACTGCGAACATCATATGGCACCTATTATTGGAATCGCACATGTTGCTTATATTCCAAATGAGAGAGTAGTTGGACTCAGCAAAATTGCAAGAGTTGTGGAGGTATTTTCAAAAAGACTTCAAACACAGGAAAGATTAACAGTTCAAATCGCAAATACATTAATGGAATCATTAGATGCAAAAGGCGTTGCAGTAACAATTGACTCAACTCACCAGTGTATGACTATGCGAGGTATTAAAAAAGAACAAGCTACAACTGTTACTAATTTTTATTTAGGTCAGTTTAAAGATGATCTTAGTTATCAGAATAGATATTTGCGATTTATTGCAAAATAGAGTTTAATTATACATGCCTGAAACTTTCAAAGCTCTGGTCGTAAACCAGGATGGTGAAAATTTTTCTCGAGAATTTAAAGAACTTAATTTTGATTTTTTAAAAGAGGGTGAAGTTTTAGTTAAAATACAATACTCTGACTTAAATTATAAAGATGCTTTAATTTTAAAAGATGGTGCAAAATTAGTAAAAGAGTTTCCAAGAATTCCTGGAATTGATTTTTCAGGTACAGTAGCAGAAAGCAAATCAGAAGAATTTAAAGAAGGTGATGAGGTAATACTTACTGGTTGCAGAGTTGGAGAATTATTTCATGGAGGTTTCTCACAATATGCAAGAGTTAAAAAAGAGTTTCTTATAAAGAAACCTTCAGGCATTGATTTAAAGCAAGCAATGATGATGGGTACAGCAGGTTTTACTGCTATGTTATGTGCCTTTGCTGTAAAAGCAAAAGAAGAATTATTACTTCAAAGTAAAGTTAACGATGTTCTTGTAACAGGCTCAACAGGTGGAGTAGGGATGGTTGCTGTAAATATTTTATCTAAAATGGGATGCAATGTAACCGCAATCACCGGTAAACCTGAAAAAGCTGAGTATTTAAAGGAATTAGGAGCAAAAACTGTTTTAGATCGTAAAGAATTTGAAGGCGAGCCAAGATTAATTGGCAAAGGTACTTGGGATGGTGTTGTTGATACTGTAGGAGGAAATATACTGGCAAATGCAATTTCACAAACCAGACTTAAAGGAATTGTTGCAGTATGTGGAAACGCAAGTGGAACTAACAAATTAAATACATCTGTTGTTCCTTTTTATATCAGAGCTGTAAAACTATGGGGCGTAGATTCAGTTAATGTAAGCAACAAAAGAAAAGAATTTGTTTGGGGCGAAGTACCAAATTTAATAGATTTTAGTATTATTGAAAAATCAATTAAAACAGTTGGGCTTGAGGAACTTTTGAATGTATTTCCGGAAATGCTTGAAGGAAAATTAAAAAATAAAATTCTAGTGGATGTAAACAAATAATGGATTGGGATAAATTAAAAATTTTTCACGCAGTTGCTGAAGCTGGTAGTTTCACAAGTGCGACTGTAATTCTTAATCTAAGCCAATCTGCAATAAGTAGACAAATTCAATCTTTAGAAGAAGATTTAAAAGTAAAGCTTTTCGAAAGACATGCAAGAGGGTTAACACTTACGGAAAATGGTGAATATGTTTATAAAACTGCACATGAAGTTATAAGTAAACTTAAAGAGGTTGAAACAACTTTAGGAGATCAAAAACATAAACCGACTGGAAAATTAACTATTACAACGGTTAGAAGTTTTGGAACTCATTGGTTAACACCAAGAATCCAAGAATTTATGGAGTTAAATCCAGAAATCGAGGTAGAATTAATTTTTGATGATAAAGAGTTAGATTTAAGTACAAGACAAGCTGATATTGGAATATTTATGAGAAGGCCAAAACAGCTTAATTATATCCAAAGAAAATTGATGGATATTAATTATCATATTTATGGATCTACTAAATATTTTGAAAAATATGGGATGCCAAAAACCCTTAGTGATTTGAACAAACATAAGTTTATTTCATTTGGTAGAGGAGCTCCATCTCCAGTATTCAATCCTGATTGGGCATTAAAACTGGGCATGAAAGATAACAAGAAAAGAAAAACTGTAATGAGAGTGAATAGTGTAATGGGTTTACTTTTAGCTGTTGAAAGTGGAGTAGGTCTTGCGGCACTTCCAGATTATATTGTATCTTTATCAAACAATGTAATAAAAGTTCTACCAAAGGTTGAGGGACCAATTACCGAGGCTCACTTTGTTTTTCCAGAGTCTCTTAAAAATGTTGCTAGAGTAACCATCTTTAGGAATTTTCTTTATAGTAAAATCTCAGAATTTAAGTCCTAAAATATCAATAAAAATAAGCTTTTTGGTGCGGCAATATTGAGATTGATAATCATTATCATTGAGAATAATTCTCAGAACCATTATAAAAAAATAAACAATCAACATAGAGAGAGATAAATGAAAAAAATAACAATTTCTTCACTAATTTTATCCTTGTTTGTATCGACTTTCGCAATAGCAAATGAGGTAAATATCTTTAATGCAAGACATTATAAGGCCGACGCTGAGCTTTACGGAAAGTTTACAGCTGCAACTGGAATTAAAGTTAATTTAATTAACGGTAAATCTGGTGCATTAGAAAAAAGAATGATTGAAGAAGGTGCTGATTCAGCTGCTGATCTTTATATAACAGCTGATGCTGGAAGATGTGGTGCTTTTCAAGCAAAAGGTATGACAGAATCTGGTTTAGTATCATCAACAATTAAATCACAAGTTCCAAAAAGTTTTAGAACAACTCACTGGGTTGGAGTAGCAAAAAGAGCTAGAATTATTTACTACTCTCCTGAAAGAGTTACAGGTGCTGAGTTATCTGGAATGACATATGAAGGTCTAGCTGATCCTAAATGGAAAGGTAGATTAGTAATTAGAGCATCAAGCAACATTTATAACAAATCACTTGTAGCCTCATTAGTAAAGAACAATGGAAAAAAAGCTACAGCTGAATGGGCAAAAGGTGTTGTTGCTAATATGGCAAGAGATCCAAAAGGAAATGATAGAGCACAAATCATGGCAGTAGCGGCTGGTGAGGCTGATATTGCAGTTGCTAATACGTATTACTTAGCATTGATGCTTTCAGGTAATAAAGGTCCAGAGCAACAAGAAGCTGCAAAAAAAGTTAAAGCCTTTTTCCCTAATCAAAATGACAGAGGAGCTCACATGAATATTAGTTGTGCTGCTTTAGTTAAAGGTGCTCCAAATAAAGCTAACGCAATTGCACTTGTTGATTTCCTATTATCAGCAGAATCTCAAGAACACTTTACAAATAATACATTTGAGTTTCCAATGATAAGTGGTGTTTCACCTAGTCCATTAGTAGTAAATAACTTGGGATTAGATTTTAAACAAGATCTAACAACAAGTGTTGCTAGTTATGGTAAAAAACAAGCAGATGCATTAGAAGTAATGACAGCTGCTGGTTGGAAATAACATTGAAGAATAAAAAAAAATTTATGTCTGATATTAATTTAAATAAATCAGCCCAGCCATGTAAACCATGTGCTGAGGAGTGTAAAAAAATTAATAAAAGAATAAATAATAGAAAAATCTCAGAGATAAGTACTAAAGATTTTCCGCACATTTCAAAAGTATTCAATATCTGACTTTTCTTAATAAAAGTGCCTATGTATCCTTCGTAGGCACTTTTAAAAAAACAAAAAAATTAATCACATGATTGGACTTCAAATACCTAAAGTAATTTTTAAAACAAGAGAAGGAGATAGTTCATCATCCCTCAATGAATGTTCTATAGGTGGAATATGGGTCGATAAGTCTACTGATGATTATTTTAATGGAAAAAGAGTTATAATTTTTAGCCTCCCTGGTGCATTTACGCCTACATGTTCCTCTCAACAGCTACCAGGTTTTGAGACTAATTATTTGAAGTTAAAAGAGCTTGGAATTGATGAAATATACTGCTGTTCAGTTAACGACTCTTACACAATGAACGCATGGGCAGAAAAATTACAAATTAAAAATATCAAACTTATACCAGATGGTTCAGGACTTTTTACTAAATTTATGGGTATGCTAGTTTCCAAAGATCATAATGGATTTGGTCAAAGAAGTTGGAGATATATGGCCGTAATTAATAATGGAATTGTTGAAAAATGGTGGCAAGAACCTGGTATAAATAATGATGGTTCAGATGATGATCCTTACATCGAGACAACTCCAGATAATTGTATTAAATACCTCTCAGAAAAAAAATAAAAAAAATATTAGTTTTTAAAATGTTTTCAAATAAATTAAATTTATGGTTTTTAAGCTCTGTATTAATTTCATTCTTAGTCATTATTCCTATTTTAACAGTTTCTTTAAGTTTTTTTGAGGATACATCCCGGTATTTTGAAATACTTAAAAATACTTTTTTATACGAATACATCTTAAATTCATTATCACTATTAGTCGGTGTTTTAATCTTAACATTTATTTTAGGGGTTGGATCAGCATACATAGTTTCATTTTATAAATTTCCAGGAGTAAATTTCTTTAAATGGGCATTAATTCTATCCTTTGCAATTCCTCCCTATATTTACGCATACTCATTATTTGCTTTTTTTGATAATTATGGAACAGCATTTACTATATTGAAGAGTATATTTGGTGATGGGGAGTATAATCAATACATACCAAAATTTGATGGTATGTTTGGTTTGATATTATCAATTTCTTTCTCTCTCTATGCATATGTTTATATACTTGCTAGATCTTCATTCTTATATCAATCACAAAACTTAATAGAACTTGGTAAAAATTTAGGGTTTTCAAAAATTAAATCATTCTTCTCTATAATTTTACCTGCAGCGCGACCAGCAATAGTTGCTGGGTTATCATTAGTAGCAATGGAAACACTAGCTGAATTTGGAGCAGTAGATTTTTTTTCTGTGAATACATTAACAACCGGAATTTATAACGCTTGGATAACATTCGATGATTTAGCTTTTGCGAATAGAATATCTTTTTTCTTATTATTATTTATATTTATTTTATTTTTGACAGAGAACTTATCCAGAAAAAAAGCAAAATATCATTTGGACTCTAGAGGAGGATTCAAACAAAAAAAAAAAATAAGACTATCAGGCATAAATTCCTTTTTTGCTTTTTCATTTTGTTTTTTATTATTCTTTTTAAGTTTTTTATTTCCTCTAGGACAAATGTTGTATTGGACAATAAAATTTCCAGAGAACTTCTTTGATGTTAATGTAATTAATCTTTTATTAAATACTTTATATTTAGTGACTTTATCTAGCCTTGTTTTAATTACATTCGCATTGATATCAAACTATGGTAACAGAGTTTCAAAAAATAAAACTCTTAATTTTCTTTCAACATTATCAATCTCAGGATATGCAATACCTGGAGTAATATTAGCTGTTGCTTTTATAACTTTTATTGCTTGGTTTGATAATAACATAATTAAATCGCTTGGATTTCTATCAATTAAAAAAGTATTTATTGGATCAATATTAGGATTAGTCATTGTCTATTTCATTCGTTTTTACTCACTAGCGTTCAACGGAATAAAATCAGGCTATGAAAAAATAAATATTTCAGTTGATGAAAGTGCATATCTTCTTGGTTACTCAAAAAGAAAGACATTTACCAATATTCATATTCCTTATTTGAGAAATTCTCTTCTTTTTGTAGTAATATTGGTCTCACTAGAAATAATTCGAGAATTACCAATCACATTAGTTTTAAGACCTTTTAATTTTGAAACTTTCGCAACTACTGCTTACATTTCAGCTTCAGAGGACATGCTTGAAGCAGCAGCTGTGCCTTCATTATTTTTGATTTTAATTGCAGCTTTTTTTATTACAATATCTTCTAATTATATTTTAAAAGAACGTAATGACTAAAAATTTTTTAGAAATTAATAATGTTGATTTTAATGTTGGTGGCACAACAAAAGTAAAAAATGTTTCTTTTTCAATTCAAAATGAAGGAGATATTATTTGTTTACTGGGTCCATCAGGAATAGGAAAAACTACAATTTTAAGAACTATAGCTGGTTTAGAAAAAATAAATAATGGAAGCATAATAATCAATAATAAAACGATTTCCTCAAAAAAAATTCATATTGAACCAGAGGACAGAAATATATCGCTTGCCTTTCAAGAAAATAGTTTATTCCCACATTACAATGTTGAAAAAAACATTTTAATTGGCACTGAAAAAAAAAGTAAAAAGAAAAAAAAAATTAATCCAAAAGAAATGATTAATTTCTTAAATTTAAAGAAAATATTAAATAAATATCCACATGAAATTAGTGCAGGAGAGGCTCAAAGAGCATCATTAGCTAGGTCATTAGTTTCAAATCCAGACTTGTTACTTTTAGATGAGCCTCTTTCAAACGTTGATCAAAGCTTTAAAGAAGAAATTCAGGTTGAGTTAAAACAATTATTAAGTAAATCCAAAATAACAACTATAATCGTTACACATGACTCATACGAAGCGTTTTACCTAGGAAGTAAATGTGGAATAATATTAAATAAACAACTGAAACAATTTGATGACCCTTATAATGTTTATCATTTTCCTAATTCAGTAGAAGTGGTAAATTTTTTAAATAGAGGAATTTTAATTCCTGCAAGAGTTACAAGTGAAAATAGTTTAGAAAATAAAGATCTTGGCACAATCGAAGGTAATTTTGTTAAACATTATCCAAACGGATCAGAAGTAAAACTTTTATTACAACCGGAAGATTTAGAGCATGACGATAAAAGTAATCTAAAATTAGAAGTTGTTGATCGTAAATTTAGAGGAACAAATTTTATATACACTCTTAAAACTCAGAGTAATTTACAAATCCCAGTATTTGTTCATTCTCACCACATTCACCAACATGAGGTAGATGAAAAGTTTGGCATTAAAAGGCCAATCCATATTGACCACATTGTCTGTTTTTAAGTATTATAATACGTTAATAATATACTCATGGATAAAGATTTACCAAGAAGCACTAAAGTTGTAGTCATTGGAGGCGGCGTAGCTGGAACATCGTGTGCATATCATCTTGCTAAATTTGGCTGGAAAGATGTAGTTCTATTAGAGAGAGACCAATTAACATCTGGAACTACATGGCATGCAGCTGGTTTAATGGGTCAATTAGGGGCCTCATCTACTATTACAAAGTTAAGAAAATATACTTTGGATCTTTATCAAGAATTAGAAAAGAAAACTGAATTATCTATAGGGTTAAAACAGAATGGTGCAATTACAGTAGCTACCACAAAAGATAGAATGCAAGAGTTGTTGAGACAAGCAACTACCGCTCAACTATCTGATGTTGAAGTGCATGTTTTGGATAAAAAACAAACAAAAGATTTATATCCTGTTGTAAATAATGATGACATTATTGGAAGTGTTTTTATGCCAAAAGATGGTCAAGCTGATCCAGTAGGCGTAACCAATGTTTTAGCAAAAGCTGCTAGAATGGAAGGAGCTCAAATTTTTGAAAAAACACCTGTAACAAAAATTCTTGTTAAAAATAATTCTATAGTTGGAGTTGAGACTGATAAAGGAATAATTGATTGTGAATATGTTGTTTTAGCAACAGGTATGTGGTCTAGACAAATAGGTGAAAAAATGAATGTTAGTATTCCATTGTATCCCAATGAACATTTTTATGTGATCACGGAACCAATGAAAGATTTACCAAAAAATTTACCAGTTTTAAGAGATTATAATAATTGTCTCTATCTTAAAGAAGACGCAGGTAAAATGTTAGTTGGAATTTTTGAACCAAATGCAAAACCAGCCTTTAAAAATACTGGTGTTGTACCAGATGATTTTTCCTTTGGTGAATTACCAGATGATTTTGATCATTTCGAACCTTATTTACAAAAATCATTCCATAGGTTGCCTATGTTAGAAAATGCTGGAATTAGAAAATTTTTCTCTGGCCCTGAATCTTTTACTCCTGACACTCAATATCTTTTAGGTGAAACTCCTGAGATTAAAAAACTTTTTACATGTTGTGGTTTTAATAGCATTGGAATTGCAAGCTCGGGAGGCGCTGGACGGGTTACTGCAGAATGGATGATTAATGGACATATTAATGAAGATTTATTTTCATTAGATATTAAAAGATTTCAAAAATTTCATTCATCAAAAAAATTTATTATGGAGAGAGTTACAGAAACACTTGGTGATTTATATGGAATGCATTGGCCATATAAACAACATAAAACATCAAGAAACCAAATTGTATTACCCTACCAAGAAGAGCTAAAAAAATTAGGAGCTTGTTTTGGAACCTCAGGTGGTTTTGAAAGACCTATGTGGTATGCGTTAAAAGGTGAAAAGGCTGATTACATTTATAGTTTTGGTTATCAAAATTGGTATCCATCAGCTGAATATGAGACTAAAAATACCAGAGAAAACGTAGGATTATTTGAGTTATCTCCTTTTTCAAAATTTGACCTTGAAGGGCAAAATGTTCATGAAGAATTACAAAAAATATGTACTGCAAATATAAAAGATGTTGAGGGTAGAGCAACCTATACCCAGATGTTAAATGAAGATGGAGGAATAGAAACAGATGTTACTGTTACTTGTCTTGAAAAAAACCATTTTAGAGTGATAGGTCCAGCAGCAACAAGAGAACATGATAAATTTCATATAAAAAAACATATTTCAGAAGAGGTCAATTTTAAAGATTTAACAGAAGATTTAACATGCCTAGGATTATACGGACCAAAATCAAGGAATTTACTATCTAAAATCAGTAATGATGATTTTACAAATGAAGGCATAAAGTTTAGTCATGGAAAATTTGTTACTATTGACGGAGTTAAAGTCTGGGCTCAAAGATTGTCTTATGTAGGAGAAGTAGGTTTTGAATTATATGCAAACATAGATGAAAGCAAAAAACTATTTTTAGCTATTATTAAAGAAGGTAAAAATCATGACTTATCACTTTGTGGAGCTCATGCAATGGATATTATGAGAATGGAAAGTGGTTTTTTACATTTGGGACATGATATATCGCCTGAAGAAAATCAATATCAAGCAGGACTTAAATTTGCAATCAGTTATAAAAAAAATGTAAATTTTGTTGGAAAAGAAGCGTTATTAAAAATTAAAGATCAGAACCCCACAAAATCATTAGCTATGATGGTGTTGAAAGATAACAGACCTGGAGAACCTTTGTTACTTCATGAAGAGCCAATTTACTTAGATGATAAAATAATTGGAAGAACAACATCAGGAAACTATTCATTTAATTTTAAAAAAAATATCTCATTTGGTTATGTCAACTCTGGAAATACTATCGAAAATTTGGTCAATAAAAATTTATCTATTGAAGTTGAAAAGAAAAAATACCCTGTAACAATAATCAAAAAACCCTTAAATCAAAAAAATATAAAAGATATTTAATGTTAAAAATAATTTCAAAAAAAAATAGGGCTGCAGAAATTATTTGTAATCTTAATAAAATTGACAATAAGCAATTAAAAGAAATTAAGTCTACACTTGATAAGTACGGAATGATTTATTTTCCAAAACAAAAACTTAGTTCCAAGAATTATCTTAATTTTGCAAAAAAATTTGGTAAACCAGCCAATTATCCAAGATTGAAAGGTTTAAATAAAAAATATCCTCAAATAACTGTTGTACAACGTAAATCTACTGATAAAGGGCCTAGCTTTGGTGAACAATTTCACACAGACTCCTCTTATACAAAAAAACCTCCTAGATACACGATGTTACTTTCTAAACTAGTACCTAAAAAAGGTGTTGCTAATACTGACTTTTCTTCGCAGTACTTAGCTTATGAAAAATTATCAAAAAATTATAAAAATAAGCTTAAAAAATTAAAAGGTATCTACTCTTCACATGGACCAATATCAATCACAACTGTGGAAAGAGAAAAAGAAAAAGGAAAAATATCTAAAGAACTGATTTCCAGACATAAAATAATAAGAACTATTAAAAATAAAAAAACTATATACTGTAGCCCAGGACACTTTTTAAAATTTAATACATATATGACTAAACAAAAAAAAGACTTAAAGAAGTTCTTATTCAATCATCAGACAAAAAAAACCTTTCAATATTCATTAGAATGGGAAAAAGACCAGCTCGCTATTTGGGATAATAGAGCCATGCTCCATCAGGCTACACCATATAAAGGTAATAGAATACTTCATAGAATAACAATACTTTAATAAAATGTATTCAATATTTCTTGGGTTAACGCCTTTTATCTTTATCACACTATTTGGTTTTGTTTTTGGAAAACTAAAAATTTTTGATTTAGGTCATGCAAAAGTTTTAAATTTATTTTTATTCTATGTAGCGGTCCCTGCCTTAATAATTAAATTTGTTGCTCAAAGTGAAATCGGCCAAGTCGATATAAAACAGATAGTTTCATATTTTTTAATGCAAGGAAGTCTTGGGTTTTTAACATTTTTATTAACATCAAAGTTTTTTAAAAGACCTATTCCAGAATCTATTATATGGGCATTAATGGTAGCACTATCAAATCATGTAACATTATTATTACCTATTACAAAAATCTATTTTGGAACTGAAGTAATTACTCAAGTAACAAGTATAATATTAATGGATGGAGTTATTTTATTATCTGTAATTGCTTTTTTTTTAGAACTTACCACTAAAAAAAATATTCGATTAACTGCATTTATAAAGAACATAGTTCTTAATCCAATGATATTTTCAATCTTAATTGGTCTTTTACTATTTGTGTTTAAGATAAATATTGATGATACGCCAATAGACTACGTTCTTTCTGTTTTGGCAGCTTGCGTTTCTCCTATAGGACTTTTCGCAATTGGTATCACATTATCTTTTTACACACATAAAGTTATTAATAAACTAACTGCTTCTGTATCTATATTGAAATTAGTAGTTTCCCCAATCATCCTCTTGATAATCGGCTTTATCATATTTGATGCTGGACAACCTGAAAAAATTCCTGGTGCTTTTTTTGTTAGTGTTGCACCCTGTGGTCATACAGCTGTAGTATTATGTTCTGCTTATAATGTAAGTCCTGAAAATATAATAAAAGCTTTATTTATCTCAACTTTTGCATCATTTGCTACCATATTTTTTGCTATTCAATATTTAACAACTTAAGTTAATTTATATTATCTAAGATTTTATTAGCACATTCTTTTGTATTGCTATCACCATCTAGATCTTTAGTTCTATTTTGTTTTTCTAGCAAAGTTTTTTCAATTGAACTTACTATTCGTGTGGCAGCTTCTTTTTCGCCTAAATAATCTAACATCATAGCGCCAGACCAAATTTGACCTATTGGATTTGCAATACCTTTTCCAGCAATATCAGGTGCTGATCCATGAACAGGCTCGAATAAAGAAGGATGTTTATTTGTTGGGTTAATATTTCCTGATGGAGCTATACCAATTGTTCCCGTACATGCTGGACCCAAATCGGATAGAATATCTCCAAATAAATTTGATGCTACGACAACATCAAACCACTCTGGTGTTAAAACAAATCTTGCAGCTAAAATATCGATATGAAATTGATCTGTTTTTATCTCAGGAAAATCTTTTTTATTTTCATAAAATCTTTGGTCCCAGTATGGCATAGTTATAGAAATACCATTTGATTTTGTGGCATTAGTTAATTTTTTTCTATCTCTTGTTTTTGCTAATTCAAATGCAAATTTTTGAACTCTATCTATTCCATGTTTAGACATAATAGTTTCTTGTATAACAATTTCTCTTTCAGTATTTTGATACATTTTTCCACCTACCGAAGAATATTCGCCCTCAGTGTTTTCACGCACTATCATCATATCTATGTCACCAGGTTTTTTATTTGCTAATGGTGCATTTACTCCTTCAAATAATTTTACTGGCCTTAAATTAATAAATTGATCAAATTCTCTTCTAAACTGTAGCAGGGAACCCCATAATGTAATATGATCTGGATATTTATCTGGCATACCTACTGCACCAAAAAATAACGCATCATGATTACCAATTTGTTGTTTCCAATCATCAGGTAGCATTTTTCCATGCTTTTCATAATAATCGCATGATGAAAAATCAAATTCGTCTATCTTTAATTTAAATTGATGTTGATTTGCTACTTCTTTAAGTATTTTTAAAGCCTCTGGAACAACCTCTTTTCCAATACCATCTCCAGCAATTGAGGCGATTTTGTATTCCTTCATACTTACTTAGTGAAAGTATCGTTAAATTGTTTAGCTACTCTTACAAAAGTAGTACATTTACTAAGCTGTTTAAGAGAAGGAGCTCCCACGTAAGTACAGCTACTTCTAACACCACCAAGAATATTATTTATTGTATCTTTAATTTTTCCTCGATATTTAATTCTTACAGTTCTACCCTCACTACTTCTATAGTCGGACAAACCCCCGTAATGTTTCTTATTTGCTATGTCAGAACTTGATCCGTAAAATTCTATAAATTTATGACCATTTGATTTTATTAGCTTACCTTCACCTTCATCGTGACCAGCAAACATTCCTCCAAGCATCACAAAATCTGCACCACCACCGAAAGCTTTTGCGACATCACCTGGACAAGTGCAACCTCCATCAGCAATTATATGTGCCCCTAAACCATGGGCAGCATCAGCACATTCAATGACAGCACTTAACTGAGGATAACCAACACCTGTTTGAATTCTTGTAGTACAAACACTACCTGGTCCAATTCCAACTTTTACAATATCTGCTCCAGATAATACTAATTCTTGTGCCATATCAGCTGTTACCACGTTACCAGCAATAATAGTTTTAGTAGGATATTTATCTCTTACAGATTTTAAAAATTTACTAAAGTGTTCAGAATAACCATTAGCAACATCAATGCAGATAAATTTTATGAAACTATATTCTTTTAGAATTTTATCTAAATTTTCAAAATCTTCTTTTTTTATTCCTATACTTAAAGCAATATTTGGATGAATAGATTTAATTTTTTTGAATTTTTTTATTTTTTGAATGTTATGCTGTTTAGTTAAACAAGTGATCATTCCGTATTCAGAAAGCTTTTCAGCTACACCAAGTTCACCAACACCATCCATATTTGAGGCCATGATAGGAATTCCAGACCATTCATTATTACTATACTTAAATCTATAAGTTCTTTTTAGATTTACATCTTTACGACTTTGAAGAGTACTTCTTTTAGGTCTAAAAAGTACATCTGAGTAGTCTAATTTTAGTTCTTCTTCAATTCTCACGAGTCCGAATTTATACAGGGGCTCAAAGCAAATTCAAATTAATTATTAATATTGATGCAGCGTTTTAATTGGCTTTAATTTAAAAAATACATATTATTAGGCATGTTTAATGGTTTTAGGTCAAAGTACGTAAAGGTAAAAAAGGGCAAAGTTTTTTGTAGAGTTGGTGGTGAAGGTCCGCCATTACTTTTACTGCATGGATATCCACAAACACATTTAATGTGGCACAAAACAGCCCCTGAGTTATCTAAAAGATTTACAGTGGTTGCTGCAGATTTAAGAGGATATGGAAATAGTCTTGCTCCAGCATCAGATAGCAAACATTACAACTACTCAAAAAGAGAAATGGCAAGTGACATGAAACAGATGATGATAAAATTAGGGTTTAACAAATTTTTTGTTGCGGGACATGATAGAGGTGGAAGAGTTGCTCACAGGTTAGCAAGAGACCATAGAAAAAATATAATAGCTCTTAGTGTTTTAGACATTTGTCCAACATTAGATATGTACGAACTAACGACGAGAGATTTCGCAAAAGCTTACTTTCATTGGTTTTTTTTAATTCAACCAAAATGGTTACCTGAGAAAATGATAATGAGCGATCCACGTAAATGGATGAAAAGTTGTTTAGATAAATGGTCAGGTAATCACAAATTTGGAAAAGTTGAAGAAAATTATTTAAAATGTTTCAAGCAACCAAAAAGAATTCATGGATCTTGTGAAGATTATAGGGCGTCTGCGACTATTGATTTGGATCATGACAAACAAGATAGAAAGAAAAAACTAAATATTCCAGTCCAAGTGTTATGGGGAAGTAAGGGAGTAATTGGAAAACAGTTCAAACCAATAAAAATTTGGCAAAGATATACTCAAAAAAAAGTTATAGGTTATCCTATAAACTCAGGTCACTTCATTCCAGAGCAAAATCCAAAGGCAACTATTAAACATTTAACTGATTTTTTTTTGAAGAAAATTAAGTAATTAGCCATACTTGATGTGATCAATAATCGCGCATATCATTCTTGATAATATAGAATTCACCTTTAAATATAGCTAATGTCTTCTTTACTTAAAAATTCAGAATTAACTTCAGAAAAAGCAGATAGTATTGTTTCTGAAACTCTAAATAATTGTGATGATGGTGAGCTTTATATAGAGGATACAAAATCTGAGACAATTGTATTAGATGATAACAAAATTAAAAGTTCAAATTATACGTCTGACTTAGGTTATGGCTTCAGAGCTGTAACAGGTGATACAGTCGCTTATTCTCATTCAAACGAAATTTCAGAAAAATCATTAAAAAATTCAAGCGAAAATCTTAAGTCAACTTTAAAAAATAATAGCGGAACATATAATTCAGAAATAAAAAAAACTAATCAGAAGCTTTATAAAGACGTTGATCCGATTGAGGGCAAGTCAATGAAATCAAAAATAGAATTGCTGAACAATATGAATGAATATGCCAGATCAAAAGATAGTTCAGTTAAACAAGTAACAGCAAGCCTTCTGGCAGAAAAGAAAAACATCGAGATCGTTAGATCTGGAGGAGAATTATTATCAGATAATAGACCATTAGTTAGAATAAATATGTCAGTAATGGTTGAAAAGAATGGTAGAAAAGAAACTGGTGTTTTTGGTATTGGTGGAAGACAAGATTATGATGAATATCTTAAAAATGATAATTGGAAAAAAGTTTGTGATGAAGCTTTTAGAATTGCAAGTACAAACATAGAAAGCAAACCTTCTCTTGCAGGAGAAATGAAAGTTGTTCTAGGACCTGGTTGGCCTGCAATTTTAATTCATGAAGCTGTAGGTCATGGATTAGAAGGTGATTTTAATAGAAAAAAAACTTCAGCTTTTCATGATTTAGTTGGTAAAAAAGTTGCGAGCGATGGAGTTACAATAATCGACGACGGAACATTAGATAATAGAAGAGGTAGTTTAAATATTGATGATGAAGGAACGCCAACAGAAAGAACAGTTTTAATTGAAAATGGTATCTTAAAAAATTTCATGCAAGATAGACTAAATGCAAGACTTATGAATACAAAATCAACAGGAAATGGAAGAAGAGAGAGCTATAAACATGTCGTGATGCCTAGAATGAGAAATACGATAATGTTAGGTGGATCAAACACACAAGAAGAAATGATTAAGTCAGTAGATAAAGGTATTTTTGCTGTAAGTTTTGGTGGTGGTCAAGTTGACATTACCTCTGGAAAATTCGTTTTTAACTGTACGGAAGCTTATGAGATTATAAATGGAAAAATTGGATCTCCAATTAAAGGAGCTACTTTAATTGGTGATGGACCATCTTCTTTAAAAGAAATTTTAATGGTTGGAAATGATATGATGTTAGATCCTGGCATTGGAACATGCGGTAAAGCTGGACAGGGTGTGCCAGTGGGTGTTGGACAACCATCTCTGCTTATCAATAATATGACTGTTGGTGGAACTCAACTCTAATAAAATGATTAAAGATCAAGAGTATCTAAAAAAAATTGCAGATATATGCCTTAGTAAGTCAAAAAAATTAGGTTCATCTGATGCAAATATAATAGTGCAAAGTTCTGTTTCTGAAAATGTAAATGTAAGGAATAAAAAGCTTGATGGATCTGAAAGGTCTGAAAATCTTGGAGTAGTCCTTACAACTTATTTAGGTAAAAAAAAGTCCTCAATAGCCTCATCAAATCTTAAAGAAAGTAATTTAGATGAGTTAGTAAATAGATGTATTGAAACAATGAAAATTACTCCTGAGGATGAATATAATTCATTACCAGATAAAGACCTCCATTTTAAAGGATTAAAAGACTTAGACTTGTATGATGAAACTCATTTAAGCAATGAAGACAAGATTAATTATATAAAAGAGGCAGAAGAGGAAGCTTTTTCAAATGATAAAATAATAAATACCAATGGATCTGGATTTGGTGAGAACAAATCAAATTTTTTGTTAGCCAATTCAAATGGATTTGCTGATGGATATAAAACCTCACAATTTACTGCATATTGTGAAGTTGTTTCAAAAAGCAATGGGAGCATGGAAAGAGATTATGAATATACAAGCAAAAGGTTTTATAATGATATTTTAAAACCTAAACAACTTGGATCTATTGCGGCGGAACATGCAGTGAAGAAATTAAATCCAAAAAAAATAAAAAGTGAAAAAATTAGCCTAATATTTGATAAAAGAATTTCAAAAAACTTTCTATCTATTTTTGCAAGTGCAATATCATCAAGCGCAATAGCAAAAGGAACAACATTTTTAAAAGATAAATTAAATCAACAAGTTTTTAACTCTGAAATAAATATATTAGATCACGGTGATATAAGAAAAGCCAATGGATCTCGTTACTTTGATAGCGAAGGTATAGCAGTAGTTAACCTTGGTTTGATTAAAAACGGTATTCTTCAAGACTATTTAATTGATACTTATAATGGAAAAAAAATAAACAGAAAGTCTAATGGTAGGGCAAGTGGTACAACAAATTTGTATTTTCAAAATGGATCAAAAACATTTGAAGATCTAATCAAATCAGAAAATAAAATCTTGTATATCAAAGAAACTATCGGTCATGGTACAAATATTATTAATGGTGATTACTCTGTAGGAGCATCTGGTATGATGATTGAGAATGGAGAGTTTTCATATCCAGTAAGTGAAATTACAATTGCTGGAAACTTAAACAATATTTTTAAAAATATAACTTTAGCCGACGATTTAGAATTTAACTATGCAACAAATTCACCGACAATGATGGTTGAAGGTATGGTTGTTGGTGGAAAATAATTTCCAAATGAAAAAAATAATTACCATTTTTCTTGCTATTTTTTTTATTAGTACCTCATCAAACTCTAATGAAAATGAAATAAGATTAAATAACTTATTTGAAAAGTTAAAAATTCAAAACCACTCAATTGCAATTGATACAGAGATGAAAATCTGGGATATTTGGACCAAACATCCAACTAATCAAAATTTAACTTCTTTGCTATCAAGAGGAACAAAGTTTATGAATCAAGAGCAATATTCAGTTGCTGTAGATATATTCACAACAGTAATTAAAAAAGATCCTGCTTGGGCAGAAGCTTGGAATAAAAGAGCAACTGTCTTTTATTTAATGGGCAAATATCAAGATTCTCAAAATGATATAGACAAGGTATTAAAACTAGAGAAAAGACATTTTGGAGCATTATCAGGACAGGGTCTCGTTCAAATTAAGTTAAAAAATTACGAAAAGGCTTTAAAGAGTTATGAAAAAGTAAAAGAGATTTATCCGTCCATGAGGTCACCACAAATAATGATACCACAGATTAAAGAGTTGATTAAAAATCAATCTGTGTAAATGAAAAAACTTCTAATAATTTTTTTTATCAATATTTTTGTAGTTAATTCTGCTTATTCTGTAGAAGAAGTCCTTACTTCTTTAAAAGAGGGAGGAAAAATAATTTTTATTAGACATGCGCTTGCACCAGGGAATGGAGATCCAGAAAATTTTGATTTAAATGATTGTTCTACCCAAAGAAATTTAAATCAAAGAGGAATTGAACAGTCAAAATTTATTGGAAGTATATTTAATAAAAACCAGATTAAAATTGAAAATGTCTATTCAAGTGAATGGTGCAGATGTATAGATACAGCTAAATTTGCTTTTAAAAATTATGAAACATTTAGTGCACTAAATTCTTTTTATGATATTAGATTTGAAGCAAATGAAGAGAGGCAAATAACTCAACTAAAAGAGTTTATTAATCAATGGAATAGTAAAGAAAATATAATTTTTGTTACTCATTTTGTCGTTATATCTTCAATGCTAAATATAGGGACTTCTTCAGGAGAAATAGTAATAACTGATAAGAATTTAAATATTATTGGATCAATTGATACTTTGTAATATATTAACTTAAGATTTATGAAAACAATATTTATTATAGGATCAAAAAAGCATACTTTAAAATACACTAGAAAAATGCCTGAAGGCGAAGTAAAAAAAATGAAATCTTTTGTAACTAATAAAGGTCAAAAGTTAGAAAAAACATCCAAGTTTAAAATACTAAATATTTCAGACGAAAAAACAGCAAGAGTGTTTAAGATCAGTTTATAATATTTAATCCAGAAATAGAAACTAAATGAAGAAATCTAAAAGAAGTAATGTTGACCCATTTATTGTAATGGATGTAATGGAGTCTGCTAGAAAAGCAGAAGCTAATGGCAAGCATGTAATTCATATGGAAGTAGGTCAACCAGGAACACCAGCACCAAAGCGTGCCAAACAATTTATTTCTGATGAAATTTCTAATAATGATCTTGGCTATACAGTTACTTTAGGTTTACCAGAATTACGAAATAGAATTTCTAAATTGTATGGAGATTGGTACAATATTGATTTAAACCCAGACAGAATAATTATAACAACTGGATCTTCAGGAGCATTTATACTTTCTTTTGCAGCATTATTTGATGTTGGAGATAGAGTAGGCATTGCCGCTCCAGGCTATCCTAGCTATAGACAAATTTTAAAATCTCAAGATTTAATTCCAGTTGATATTTTTACAGAATTACAAAATAAATTTCAGCCTATACCGAAAGATATTAAAGAAAATAATTTAAACGGTTTATTAGTTGCTTCTCCTGCAAATCCCACCGGTTCAATGCTTGATAAAAAAAAACTAGAAGAACTTATTAATACTGCGCATGAAAATAAAGTGAGTTTTATTAGCGATGAGATTTATCATGGAATTCAATATGAAAATAATCCTACATCTGCATTAGAAATTTCAAATGAATGTTATGTTATAAATTCATTTTCTAAATATTTTTCTATGACAGGTTGGAGAGTAGGCTGGATGATTGTTCCTGAAGATCATGTGAGACAAGTAGAAAGATTATCTCAAAATCTTTTTATTTGCCCTCCACATGTCAGTCAATTAACTGCTCTATCAGCAATGGATGCAAAAGAGGAATTAAATACAAATGTAGAGGTTTATAAAAAAAATAGATCAATTTTGTTAGAAGAGTTACCTAAGGCTGGTTTAAATAAATTTTCTCCCCCAGATGGTGCTTTTTATATCTACATTGATATTTCAGAGTATTCGAAAGATAGCCTTAACTTTTGTAGAGAAGTGCTTGATAAAGCAGGAGTAGCAATAACTCCTGGACTTGATTTCGATCAAAAAAGAGGAAATTCTACAATAAGGTTTTCATACGCTAGAAGCACTGAGGATATAATTGAAGGAGCAAATAGAATAAAAAAATTTATGAAAGAAGAGTATTTAAAGTAATAATGAAAACTGCTGTTTTATTTGGCTCATCTGGATTAATTGGATCTAAATTACTAGATAATTTAATCAACAACAATACCTACAACAAAATAAAAATATTTGTTAGAAAACTACCTTCTATTGATAATTCAAAAGTTGAAGTGATTAATACAGATTTTTTAGATTTAGACACTTTAAAAGAAAAATTAACAGGTGATGATTGTTTTTTTTGCATTGGCACAACTCACAAAGATACACCAGATAAAAAAGAATATAGAAGAATAGAATATGACTTGCCTGTACAATTAGCAAAAATTGCAAAATTTAATTCTATTAGTAATTTTATTTATGTCTCCTCAATTGGAGCAAACCCAAAAGCCTCAAGTACATATTTAAAAAATAAAGGTCAAGTAGAGGAGGAGCTAAAAAAGATTGGGTTTTCTAACCTAAGCATTATTCAACCCTCATTTTTAGTTGGAAACAGAAAAGACTTTAGAATTGTTGAGGTTTTAGGAATTCCATTGATGAAATTTCTATCCTTATTCTTTTTTGGTGGATTTAAAAAATACACTCCAATAAAAGTTGAGATAGTTGTGAATGCAATGATCAAACTTGCCTCAGGAAATAATAGTGAGCAAACTTATTTGTCTGATAAGTTGCAAGAGTTAGGATCTAACTAAATGAGAAAATCTATAATATCAATATCTTTTTTGATTTATATATTTTGTATTTTACCTTACTCTACTTCAATGGCATATGAGGAATCTCAATATGATGTAGTATATAAATCTGAAATATACGAAGTGAGATATTATAAAGACCGTCTAGTTGTTGAAGTTGTAAGTAGAAATGATGACAATAGTTTTAGAAAACTTTTTAAATATATCTCGGGTCAGAATAATAAATCCCAAGAAATTAAAATGACTGTGCCAGTAACACAGGGTGAGAGGGATAATGGATACTATATGCAATTTTATCTTCCATCAAAATTTACAAAAGAGAATGTGCCTATACCTATAAATTCAGATGTTAAAATCTCAACAATAGAAGAAGGTTTTTTTGCTGTAATAGAATATTCTGGAAGAGCCTCAGATAATAATTTCTTCAAACATAAGGAAATTCTTAATAAAAAACTCTTAGAGGATAAAGTAATCATTAAAGGACCCCCAATAAGAGCAACCTATAATGGGCCTTTTACGCTTCCTATGATGAGACGCAACGAAGCTATGTTTAAAGTTGAGTGGAGTAAATAGATTACATTTTGCCATATATATTAATTTCTATCGCCTGATAGTTTAAATTCATTAATCAGAAAGGTATTTTATGAAAAAATTATTTCTAATTTTATTTATATTATTTGGTTTAAACAGCTCTGTTTTTGCTGATGGTCATGTAAAAAGGATTTTATCAACTAGTCAGACTGGTATGGGTAACGATATTGTTTATCCATCTGGAAAAGCAAAGATCACAGCTTTTGAATTTACTGTGCCCGTAGGAGGTCCTGTAGTTCCACATACACACTCATTCCCTGTTTTAATAATGATACAACAAGGAGAAATTGAACTTACTCAAGGTGGTAAAAGCTATGTTTATAAAGCCGGAGATGCATTCATTGAAGATGTAGGTGTAGCTCATGAATCTAAAAATATTGGAGATGTTCCTGTTAAAGCGATTGTTGTTGCGATGGGAGTTGAAGGTCAAAAAATTATGACACCAGTAAAATAGGAAGAAAAAAAATATGGGGCATACAAATATGATTGCCCCATATCTCATTCTTTAAGCTAAAACTTTTTAGCCTCTTTCTTTAAGTGACCTAATGTTTCTCCTGAATTTTTTCCAGATTTGATAACGTATCCACTTGTGCCATTTGCATTAGTTTCTACAGTTTTCAAGTTTCGAAACATAAGTTGATTTAGCCTAGCGTTCTTTGAGCCTCGGCTAAACGAACTTAATACTCTGTGCATTCTTTTCATACACTCTCCTTGTTTGTTTTTCCAAAACTCGCTTTTAACCGATGCGATATCGGTCTCTTTTTCACCATGAGATATGGTAAATATAATTTACCATTCTAGAAAATTGATTTCAAATTATTAAAATAAATAAAAGATCAAAATGGGTTTTATTAATTATATTTTTAAACAAAATTTAAAGAGAATTAAAATGAATCCATTTACTATTATTCTTACTTGACTCAATAACGTTTTCTATAAACTTCATTCCATCAATTCCATCATCAATAGTGGGGTAACAATTATTTGATTTATCATATTCTTGTTTATTAATATTAGCTGAAAGCTCTTTGTAAACATCACTATAAATATTAGCAAAACCTTCTAAATAACCTTCTGGATGACCTTGAGGAATTCTTGTTACATTTTTAGCTTCTTCACTCGTAGCATTACTGCCTCTCGTAATATTTTGAGTAGGGTTGCCAAATTTTGTATAAATAAGATAATTAGGATCCTCTTGTCTCCATTCAATACCAGCATTTTCTCCATATACTCTTATTTTGAGATTATTTTCGTTTCCAACTGCTACTTGGCTTGACCATATTGATCCTTTCGCACCTCCTATAAATCTTAGCATTATTTGGGCATTATCATCTACTTTTCTTCCTTCAACAAATGTATGAATATCAGCCGAAATTTCATCTACCTCTAATCCAGTTATAAACCTAATCAAATTATAGGCATGAGTTCCAATATCACCTATACAACCACCTGCGCCTGATCTATTGGGGTCGGTTCTCCACTCTGCTTGCTTTAATCCACTATCCTCAGCCTTTGTAGTTAACCAATCTTGTGGATATTCAGCTTGAATAACTCTTAAAGAACCTAAGTCTCCTTTTTGAACTAAAGACCTTGCATGTCGAACCATAGGATATCCCGTATAATTATGTGTCAAAGCAAATATTAATTTTTTACTTTCAATAATTTTTTTAAGATCTTTTGCCTCCTCACTAGACATACCAATTGGCTTATCGCAAATAATATGTATCCCTTTTTCTGCAAAGATTTTTGCAATAGGTACATGTAAATGATTTGGTGTTACTATAGAAACTACATCAATACCGTCCGGTCTGACAGACTCTTTCTCTGCCATCTCTTGGTAGGTTTTATAGATCCTATCATTTTCTAGACCAAGATTTTTTCCAGTTTCTTTTGAATTATCAAAGTCAGAGGAAAATGATCCCGCTACTAATTCATAATACCCATCAAGTCTTAAAGCTATTCTATGGACACTTCCAATAAAAGCATCTTTTCCACCGCCAACCATTCCGATGCGTATTTTTCTATTCATTAATTAATGCCAAGCATCTTTTTATTTGCTTCATGGTCAGCACCACTACCTGCGAAATCATCGAAAGCTTTTTCTGTTGTATTAATAATGTGATTTTTTATGAATTCAGCTCCCTCTCTTGCTCCATCTTCCGGATGTTTAAGACAACATTCCCATTCAAGAACTGCCCAACCATCATAATCATATGAGGTTAGTTTTGAAAATATGGATTTAAAATCAACCTGTCCATCCCCGAGTGATCTAAATCTACCAGCTCTATTAACCCAAGACTGGAAACCACCATAGACACCTTGTTTTCCAGATGGATTTAACTCAGCATCTTTAACATGAAACATTTTTATCTTCTCATGATAAATATCAATATGAGCTAAATAATCCAGATGTTGCAGAACATAATGACTTGGATCAAAAAGCATATTACATCTTTTATGATTACCAACTCTTTCTAAGAACATTTCAAAAGTTACACCATCATGAAGATCTTCACCTGGATGTATTTCATAACATAAATCAACTCCATTATGATCAAAGTGATCAAGAATAGGCCTCCATCTTTTTGATAGTTCATCAAAAGCATTTTCAATTAGACCTTCAGGTCTTTGTGGCCAAGGATAAACATAAGGCCAAGCAAGTGCTCCTGAAAAAGTTACATGTTTATCTATTCCTAGACTGTTTGATACTTTTGCAGCCATCATCAATTGATTTACAGCCCATTCTTGCCTTGCTTTAGGATTTCCTCTTACTTCAGGCGCAGCAAAACCATCAAAAGCAGAATCATAAGCAGGATGCACTGCAACAAGTTGACCTTGAAGGTGAGTTGATAATTCTGTAATTTCTAAATTGTGTGATTTAGCAATTCCTTTAACCTCATCACAATAATCTTTACTTTCAGATGCTTTTTTTAAATCAATTAATCTACCATCCCAACTAGGAATTTGTATACCTTTGTAACCGAGAGATGATGCCCATTTACAAATATTATCTAAAGAATTAAACGGTGCATCTTCGCCTACAAATTGTGCTAGGAAAATTGCAGGACCTTTTATTTTGTTCATAATTCCCCTTTCTTTTTAATTTTTTACATAAACTATTTTTTACAAAAAAAATACTAGCAGGCACAAGTCTTCTTGGATAGAATATTCTTAAGAATAATTAAACTAATAGGAGATAAAATGAAAAAAATAATGATTTTATTGTTTGTTTCTCTATTTACTTTTTCTGCAAATTCAAATGCTAAGTCAATCACATTAGGATGGGCCGCTTGGGACCCTGCTAATGCTTTACAAGAACTTACTAAAGAGTTTACAGCAGAGACAGGAATAGATGTCAACTTCGAATTCGTGCCATGGCCAAATTTTGCAGATCGTATGTTGAACGAACTTAACAACAAAGGTAAAACTTTTGACTTGTTAATCGGTGACTCACAATGGATTGGTGCTGGTGCAGTATATGGACACTACGTAAAATTGAATGACTTCTTTGATAAAGAAGGTATTTCAATGAATGATTTCTCACCTGCAACAGTTTATGCATATTCAACTTGGCCTAAAGGAAGTGAAAACTATTATGCATTACCAGCTATGGGAGACGCATTAGCTTGGGCTTATAGAAAAGACTGGTTTGATAGACCAGAACTTAATTCTGAGTTCAAAAAGAAACACGGTTATGATCTAGGAGTTCCTGCAAATTGGAATCAATTACATGATATGTGTTCATTCTTCCAAGGAAGAGAAATTGATGGCCAAAAAAGATATGGTGCAGCCATTAATACAGAGCGTGGATCTGAAGGTATTACAATGGGTGTTACAGCTGCAATGTATGCATGGGGTATGGAATATGAAAATCCAAATAAACCATATGATATGGAAGGGTTTTTCAATTCTCCTCAAGCAGTAGAAGCTGTAGAGTTTTACAGAAAATTATATGAAGACTGTGCACCTCCAGGACACTCTGATGCTTACATGGTAGCAAACTTAGATGCATATAAATCAGGACAAGTTGCATTCCAAATGAACTGGTATGCTTTTTGGCCAGGTGTTTCTAAAGAAGATAGCGACGGAAGAGTTAGTGGTTTCTTTGCAAATCCAAAACAAAATGTAGCTGCTGCAACATTAGGTGGTCAAGGTATATCTGTTGTTAAATATTCAGATAAACAAGATCTTGCATTAGAATATATTAAATGGTTTGCAAGACCAGATATACAGCAAAAATGGTGGGATTTGGGAGGATATTCATGTCATAATGATGTTCTAAATTCACCATCTTTTCCAACGTCTACAGTTTATGCACAAGGTTTCCTAGACTCAATGGGGATAGTCAAAGATTTTTGGCAAGAACCTACATTTGTTGAGTTAATGTTACCTATGCAGGAAGCTATTCATGACTATGTTGTTAATGGAAAAGGTACTGCTAAAGGTGCTTTAGATAAAATCATTGAAGAGTGGGTTGAAGTATTCGAAGCAGACGGAAAACTTTAACAATACTATTTGAAGATATAAAAAAAAGAGGGGGGGATATCATCTCCCCTTTTTTTGTTAAAAAAATCATATGAGCGTTAAAAAAAAATTTAAAGGACTATCTGATAAAGCTGTAGCGTGGCTTTTTATTGGTCCCTCTGTATTTCTTTTATTAGCAATAAATATTTATCCGTTGATTTACGCAATTAGAATGTCTTTCACAAATTTTTATGCAAATAAAATTGGAAGAGAACCACAATTTGTAGGTTTAAAAAATTATATAAAAGTTCTTAATAAAGAGGCTATATGGGAAAAAATGCAGGTTACAGCAAACTTTATGTTTTGGACTTTGTTACTTCAGGCAGTAATAGGTCTAGGTTTAGCTTTATTATTAAATAGGAAATTTAAAGGTAATGAATTATTAACTACCTTAATAGTGTTGCCGATGATGTTGTCGCCTGCTGTTGTGGGTGTGTTTTGGACATATCTTTATAATCCTCAAGTAGGTTTGTTTAATTATGTTATTAATTTTTTCCACGATTTTGGAAGTTTCGATATGATTGGATCAAGTGTGCTTGCGCCGTGGTCAATAGTTATTGTTGATACTTGGATGTGGACACCTTTTACAATGTTAATTTGTTTGGCTGGTCTAAGATCTGTTCCAAATTATTTATATGAAGCGGCAGAAGTCGATAGAGCTAGTAAATGGCAACAATTTATTTACATCACATTACCATCTGTATTACCATTTTTATTGTTGGCATTATTATTTAGGGGAATTGAGAATTTTAAAATGTTTGATATGGTCGTCGAACTTACATCCGGTGGCCCTGGATCAGCTACAGAGCTCGCCTCAATCAATTTAAAAAGAGAAGCATTTGAAAAATGGAAAACCGGTTATAGTTCGGCTTTTGCAGTAATTCTTTTTGTAACTATTTTTGGTTTTGGAAATGTTTATGTAAAAGTAATGAATAAGATAAAGGAACGCTGATGGATACATCTAGATCATATTTAGAACCTTCGTCGTTTTCAAAGAAACTCGCTGCTACAATTATTATTGTTTATACAGTAATAACATTGATTCCTATTTCTTGGATGGTGATGACCAGCTTCAAGAATGTAAATAGTGCAATTTCTTATCCACCTGAAGTATTTTTTGAACCATCATTAGAAGGATATGTTAATTTGTTTACTAATAGATCAAGACAATCTCAGGAATATCTTGACTCACTTCCACCACCAGAAAATTGGTATGAAGAACTGGTTAGAAGTAGAGAGATGGTTATTACAGGTCCATCAAAATTTTTAGGAAGATATTCAAACTCAATGATAATTGGATTTGGTTCAACTTTTGCATCTGTATTTTTGGGTGCATTAGCAGCGTATGCCTTTTCAAGGTTTAGGGTTCCATTAAAAGATGATTTATTATTTTTTATTCTCTCTACTAGGATGTTTCCACCAATTGCCGTGGCTGTTCCAATATTTATTATGTATAGAAAATTAGGATTAGGGGATACTCACCTTGGAATGATCATATTATATACAGTAGTAAATTTAAGTTTAGCAGTGTGGCTGTTAAAAGGATTTATGGATGAAATTCCTAAAGAATATGAAGAAGCAGCTATGATTGATGGATATTCTAGACTTCAAGCATTCTTTAAAGTTGTTCTTCCACAAGCGATGACTGGTATAGCTGCAACAGCAATCTTTTGTATGATTTTTTCATGGAATGAATATGCATTTGCAGTTTTACTTACCCAATTTAATGCACAAACGGCTCCACCATTTATACCTACAATTATAGGAGAAGGTGGTTTGGATTGGCCTGCAATTGGTGCTGGTACAACTTTATTTTTATTACCAGTAATGATTTTTACAATTATTTTAAGAAAACATCTTTTAAGAGGGATTACTTTTGGAGCAGTGAGGAAATAATGCAAGAAGAGAGGTCATTAATGAGAAAAATATTTAGAAGAGTTTACTGGGAGAATTTGTCTACAGTATTAATTTTACTTGGAGTTTTCATGCTGTTACAGCCATTCGCAATGTGGATGTATACGTACTCATTTATTGTAATTTTAGTTGGAACTATAGGTTTCGTAATCACAAGTCACTTTCCGGATTAATATGTCTCAAATTAAAATAGCAAATTTACAAAAATCATTTGGAGATTTTACTGCAGTCAAAAACTCAAATTTAACAATTAATGATAAAGAGTTTTTTGTTTTGCTAGGCCCATCTGGTTGTGGAAAAACAACAACTCTTAGAATGATTGCTGGATTAGAGTTACCAACATCAGGAGAAATTTACTTAGGCGAAGAAGAAGTTGGAATGTTAAGAGCATCTGAAAGAGATATTGCATTCGTTTTTCAATTGTTCGCACTTTATCCACATATGAACGTAAAAAATAACTTATCTTTTCCCCTAAAAATGCAGGGTTATAGCAGAAGTGAAATTAAAACTAGAGTTGAGGAGGCAGCAAAACTTTTAAGAATTGATCATATTTTAAACTCTAGTATTTCATCTTTATCTGGCGGAGACAGACAACGTGTAGCCCTTGGTAGAGCTTTAGTAAGAAGGCCAAAAGCATTTTTAATGGATGAGCCTTTAGGTACTTTGGATGCTGAATTTAGAGAATTAATGTGTTTAGAACTCAAGAAATTGCATATCGATATTGGCGCTACCACTGTTTACGTAACACATGATCAATTAGAGGCAATGTCTTTAGCTGATCGTATTGCAGTAATGGATGGTGGTGAAATCTTACAAGCTGATGAACCTGCAGTAATCTACAATAAACCAGCAACTAAATTTGTAGCATCATTTATTGGCTCCCCTGGAATGAATTTTATAAATATTGATCAAGGTATTTCTAATGAACAATCTACTTTAAATATAGAGGGTACAGATTTTAAAATACCTAAACAGTATGAAATATCAAAAAGTAAAAAAAACTCATTTGGAATTCGACCTGAAAATTTATCTCTTACTAATGATGGTGGTCTTAAAGGTTCGGTATTTGGAGTTGAATATTTAGGTTCAAGAAAAATTGTAACGGTTAAAACTAATTTTGGAGAAATCAAAGTAAAAACCAATATTTCAACAAGTGTTAAGATCAATGAAAATGTACAAGTAAAACCCTCCAATAATAACATAATTATTTTTGATGGTGAGACTGACAGATCTCTTAAAAGTGAGTTTATGAATTAATGGCAAAAATAGAATTAAAAAATTTATCTAAAACCTATAATAAAAAAATTGAGGCTTTGCACGATATAAATTTTACCATTGAGGATGGACAGTTTTTTGTTTTATTAGGTCCATCTGGTGCTGGAAAAACTACTACATTAAGATGTATTGCTGGATTAGAGAAAATAGATAATGGCAGTATTTTATTTAATGATGAGTCTGTAACTGAAGATCAGCCAGCTTCAAGAGATGTTTGTTTTGTGTTTCAACAATACTCTTTATACCCTCACTATAGTGTCTATGAAAATTTAGCATTCCCTTTAAGATCTCCAATGAGAAAATTACCTGAAGAAGAAATAAAAACTAAGGTTGAGAGTATTGCGAGTATGTTAAAGATTTCAAATAAACTAAATAATAAAGCTACACAATTATCTGGTGGTGAGATGCAAAGAGTTGCAATAGGACGAGCACTAGTTCGTGAGCCAAATTTATACTTGATGGATGAACCTCTGTCATCTTTAGATGCTAAATTAAGAGAGAGTCTTAGGGTTGAGTTAAAAAATATTCAAACTAATCTAAATTCAACAATACTTTATGTTACACATGACCAAGCAGAAGCAACCACTTTAGCAGATAAAATTGGAGTTTTAAAAGAGGGTCATTTAGTGCAAATAGGAACTCCTGAAGAAATATATGAAAATCCTAATTCTATATATGTTTCGCAAAGATTGGGATCACCGAAAATTAATATTCTCCCTGGAACATTATTTGGAATGAATGATGTACCTACATTTGGAATAAGACCTGAAAATATTACAATAGGAACCGGAAATTATTCAGCTAAAATTACTTCTATTGAAAATCTAGGTTCAGAAACTGTAGTTGCTTTAAATTTTAAAGACCAAGAAATACTAGTGTCAATTCAAGGTAACTATAAATCATCAACAAATGATACAATTAATTTTGACATGAATAATGAAAAAGTTTTAAGATTTGATCAAGAAGGAAATAGAATTTATGAGCGTTAGTTTTTTAATTTCTCAAGCAAAAGGTGTCCAAAAGGTTATAGATGAAAATTCTGCAGAAATTGAGGTTCTTGATCAGAAAATTGGAGATGGAGACCATATTTTTAACATTCAAAGAGGTTTGAAGTTAGTAGTTGAACTTGAAGACGCTATTAAAGATCTACCATTATCCAAAGCTTTAAATATGATAGCAATGAAAGTTCTGTCAGGTATTGGCGGATCATCAGGCGCATTATTTGGAACTTTTTTTATGACTATGGCTAAATCTTCTGATCTAGATAAAGATGTTGATTTTAATAAAGCATGTGAAATGATTATTAGTGGAATTAAAGCCATGAAAGAAAGAGGAAAAGCTGATGTTGGAGAAAAAACTATGATGGATGTTTTGTTACCAGTTTCAGACAAACTAAACGAATTAAAAAATGAAAGTGAATTTAAATCAGGTTTAAATGAAGTAATAAAAATTGCAGAAGAAAGAATGTTATCTACAAAAGATATGTTAGCCACAAAAGGTAGAGCTTCTTTTTTAGGTGAACGTGCAAAAGGACATATAGATCCTGGAGCTCGCTCTTCTCAGCTTATAATCGATACAATTTGTAAATCAGTAATAAACAATTAGGAGGGAAAAATGAAAAAATTTATAAATAATAACGATGATTTTCTAAAAGAGAGCCTTACAGGTTTTGGTAAGGCACATAGTGATATTATAAATGTCAATTTAGACCCAAGTTTTGTATCTAGAAAAAATAAAACTAAGGATGGAAAAGTTTCTTTAATTTCAGGTGGCGGAAGTGGACATGAGCCAATGCACGGGGGTTTTGTTGGTCATGGAATGTTAGATGCAGCGTGTCCAGGTTTTGTATTTTCAGCACCAACACCAGATCAGATGCAAGCAGCAGCAGAACATGTAGATAGTGGTGCAGGAGTTCTATTTATAGTTAAAAATTATTCCGGGGACATCATGAACTTTGAAATGGGTGCTGAAATGTATTCTGGTAAAAATGATAGTATTATTACAAACGATGATGTTGCAGTTGAAGACTCTACATTTACTACCGGAAGAAGAGGTGTTGCAGCAACTGTATTGGTTGAAAAAATAGTTGGATCCTTAGCTGAAAATAGTGGATCCCTTGATGAATGTAAAAAACTTGGTGAAAAAGTTAACAAAAATGCTGGTACGATGGGAGTAGCATTTACTAGTTGCACCGTTCCTGCTGCGGGAAAACCTACCTTTGATATAGGCGATGATGAAATGGAATTTGGCGTAGGTATTCACGGTGAGCCCGGTAGAAAAAGAGAGAAAATTCAACCATCAAAAACCATAGTTGGAAACATTTTAGAAGCTATTTTAGACAATTTAAAACCAGAAAAAAATGAAAAGAATTTTCTTTTCGTAAATGGAATGGGTGGTACTCCTTTGACAGAATTATATTTAGTTTATGAGGATGCATGTCAAATTTTACAATCTAAAGGTATTGAAGTAACAAAAAGTTTAGTTGGAAATTATTGTACTTCACTTGAGATGCAAGGAGCTTCAATCACTCTTCTTAAATGTGATGATGAAATCTTAAAGCATTGGGATGCTCCAGTTCATACAGCAGCAATGAGATGGGGGATGTAAGACTTTTTTTAATCAAATAACTACTAAATCAAGTGTTTGATTTCCAAGTCTTTCATTACCATTTTCTGTAACTAGGTAAGTTTCACCCAAGTTCATTGCTAAATTATTCTCAGAGTCCATTAGTATCATATGCATAAAAAATATATTTCCTGGCTTAATTACATATGGATTTCCAGTGAATAACATTGGCCAATCCATCCAATTAGGTGAAAAAGTTGCTCCTAAAGAATAACCACAAGCATTCATTCTAGAATTTTTATACCCTAAATCATCAAAAGTTTTTGCATGAATATCAAATACTTCACCAATTTTATTTCCTGGTTTCAATTTATTTTCACAATTACTTAAGGTCTCAATACAGGCTTCATGCATTTTATAATGTTTTGGATCTGCTTTTCCAATTGGAATAGTCCGAAACATTGCCGAGTGATAATGTCTATATGTGCCAGCCCATTCTATAGTCAGTTGATCTTGTGAATTTAAAATTTGTTTTTCAGCTTGGTATCGACACAGAAGTGCATTTTTACCAGATCCAATTATAAACTCATTCGCAGGATAATCACCGCCTCCCTCAAATATAACTTTATTCATTTCAGCTAAAATCTTAGACTCACTTACACCTACTTTTGCATGTTTCCAAACCTCACTTAAAGCTTTGTCAGCTAAATTTGCTGCTTTTTTTACATAATTAATTTCTTCATTTGATTTTATAACTCTTAGTTTAGTAACTAATTCAGAAGTATCTTCTATTAAGCAGTAATTTTCTAAGGATTTATTCAGTCTTAAAGCATTTCGACCAGTTAATCCGTATGCTTCGTATTCAACTCCAATTTTTTTTCCTTTTAAATTTAATTCATCTAAAATAATTTTAAGATCTTCAGTCGGATTTGATCCATTTTTATCAACCCATATTCTAACATCATTAATATTAGAGGTATTTTGTGCCTGTCTTAAATCCGGAGCTCTTGTTAATAAAATTATATTCCCTTTTTTATCCAAAACTAATGTTTGAAAAAAAACATATCCAAATGTGTCATATCCAGTGAGCCAATACATTGACTCCTGTCTAAACATAAGGAGAGCATCTAATTTTTCCTCTTTTAAAAGTTTAATTACCTTATCTTTTCTATTTTTGAATTCTTCTACAGAAAAATGAAGACCCATTAATTGATAGTTGTTCTAACAGCACCAAGTTTCTCTACTTTGCCTATGTATTCGCCTTTACTTTTAATTGGCACAACTCCAACTGTTGAGCCAGTAAATACATAAAAATCTTTATCTAAAGAAACTTTCTCTTTTCTTATTTTGTTAAGAACAAATCTTAAAGAATTAAGTGGGTTTACATAAACAGTATTTGTATTGCCATTAACGTTTAACCCTTTTTTATTTTTTAAATTTGTTTTTAAATTACCAAAATTTATTCTTTTAAATTTTTTCTTAGACCCAACAATAAATTTAATATTCACACCAAAATCACTACATAAATCACCTAAATATTTAATGCCTTTTTTTTTCTGTCTAAATCCAACAACCTCAATACAAGGACCCATGTGAGTAATAAATTTTGTTATATTTTTTGAATTTAATTTGCTTTTAAAATCAAAAAATTTTTTTTTAATAATGTAGTAAACCTCTACTTCGGTACCTAATGCATATTTATTAATTTTTACTCTTCCTCCAGATTTAATCAAATTTTTTCCAAATACAGTTGAATGAAATGGTTCTTTTTCTTTTAATTTTTTTAGAAGAGGGATTATTGTGCCTCCAGCTTTAAAACCAACTTTTGTATCATTTATTTTGCTTTCACATAATAGTCTTAGTTTATGTGCTAATTTTATATTCTTACAAAATTTTTCAGGGATAGGATTTATAAGTTTATTACTATTATAAGCTTTAACTAATTTTTTTGACACTGATTGAATATCATTTTTCATATCCATAGCCTATTGAAGAACTGTCATTGGATCAAGCCTTGTTTGAAACCAGTTTATTCTAAAATCTAAGTGGGGGCCAGTTGATCTACCTGTTGAACCAACAGTTCCTATTATATCTCCTTTTTTAATCAAATCTCCTACTTCAACCATCACATTTTCAAGATGAGAATAAATTGTTGATATACCATGACCATGATCCATAATAATTGTGCCTCCAGTATAATAAAGATCATTTTCAGCCATTGTAACCACTCCAGTACCAGAAGATTTAATTTCTGTTCCTTTTTTTGCTGCAATATCTATTCCGTAATGAGGCCATCTTGGTTTTCCATTGAGAATTCTTTGGCTGCCATAAACTCCACTAATTATACCTTCGACTGGCATAATAAATTTTTCAGAAAAAAAAGCTAAATTAGAGTTAATTGCTCTAGCTTCTCCTATTCTTCCATTTTCTTTTTTAATTCTTTTGTAAACAGACTCAGGTGGTGTTACTTTATTTTCAGGTAAACCATCAATTCTTTGAATATTATACTTACGTTTAAAAACTTTTTTTATTATTTTTTCTGATTTACCATTAGTTATTTTGGTTATCAAAACATCAAATTTTCTATCTCGATCAATTCCAAAAACAAAATAACCATCATCTGATACTTTGACATTTTTTTTATCAATAATTATTTTTGAGTTAGGATCTGTTTTTCCTAAAATAAAATGACCTTGAATAAATTTACCATCAAATTCTATTGCTAAAATATTTGTTGGAAAAAAAATTGCTAGTATTAGCAACAGTTTTTTCATTATTTTGCTGTCCAACCTCCATCTATCAGAATAGATGATCCAGTTATCATTGCAGCAGCATCTGATGCTAAGAAACATACAGCTGTAGCTACATCACTCTCTTTAGCTGCTTTGCCCATTGGAATATTGCCTAAAGCTAAATTTTTGAACTTTTTATTTTTAAAAAATTTTTTTACCATAGGTGTTTCAACAAATGTTGGAGCGACTGTATTTACTCTGATATTTTTTGTTGCTAACTCAACACCCATACCCTTTGTTAAACCTTCAATTCCAAATTTAGTCATATTGTAAATATTTCTACCAGACATGCCTACATGACCAAGCTGAGATGACATATTTATAATTGACCCACCTCTTTTTTTGTTTTTAATCATTTTTTTTACCACCAACTGTGCAACGTTAAAGGCAGCTTTTAAATTAAGATCTACTAAATAATTCATACTTTGCTGTTTTATCTTCTCAAATGGTTCAGGGATATTAGTCCCAGCATTGTTTACTAAAATATCTATTATTTTTATTTTTTTTAATTTCTCCTGTAATTCACTGTAGTTCATTACATCACAATTAATTTTGATTAATTTGCTTTTTACTTTTTTTATGTCTTTTTCTAACTTATCAAGATCAGATGATGTTCTGCTCAAACCAATAATTGTTGCACCTGCTTCAGCTAATGCAATTGAACAAGCACGTCCTAAGCCTTTACCAGCCCCCGTTACAAGAGCATACCTATTTTTAAGATTAATTTTTTTTAAGTACATTTAAATAAAAAGTTTTATGTCTGTGTAAATTAATTCAACTGCCACAAACAATATAGCAAATAAACCAACCCATGCTATCCATTTATAATCTTTTATCCATTTGGAAATTAATGTTGCAGCTGTAGCCATCAAAATAATAGATAAAACAAGACCAAATATTAATAGATAATAATGATCTTTGGCAGCACCAGCAACACCTAGCACATTATCTAAACTCATCGTAAAGTCAGCTAGCAAAACGGTCCAAACAGCTTTCAACATTGATGAGTTATCAACTTTAATATTTTCCTCACCATCACTTGAATTTTTAATTACATCTACATAAAGTTTATAAACTATGTAAAGAAGCAACAGACCGCCAATTAATCTTAAACCTGTAATCTGTAAAAGATATGCTGTTATGAGAGTTAATAAAATTCTTAATATTACTGCTCCACCAATGCCCCAAAAAATAATTTTTTTTCTTTGTTCAGGAGGAAACTTTGAAGCAACCATTCCTATAATAATGGCATTATCTCCAGCTAAAATTAAATCTATAAATATTATTTGAAAAAAAATTGTTATTTCTTCGGTCATCTAGCATCTTCTATTATCATATCTGCTGCTTTTTCAGCAATCATAATAGTAGGTGCATTAGTATTTCCTGAGGTTATTGATGGCATGACAGATGCATCAACAATTCTTAAATTTTCTAAGCCATGAGCGACTAATCGATCAGATACAACTGCATTTTCGTCAGTTCCCATTCT
>CABYFX010000006.1 GCA_902518395.1 uncultured Pelagibacteraceae bacterium
AATTCTTGCAACTCTCTCTCTTACATCGTTTGCCGCATTATCAAGGTCTATGTCTGTATCAAATTCGATATTTATAGTACTTTTTCCATTCTCTGATTTAGCGTCTATGTTTTTTATTCCTTCTGCTCCACCTATAACTTCTTCAATTACTTGTGTCACTTCTTCATCCACAATTGGAGCTGACGCTGATGTATATTCTACTTGGACTTGAACCACAGGTGGTTGTAGACCAGATGGAAGTTCTCTAACTGGTAATTTTGAAAAAACAAAAGTTCCAAATACAACTAGTATTAAGGATAATACCCATGACAATGCTGGTCTTCTAATACTAACATCAGTTAAATACATTTAATTATTTACTTTTATTCTCTTTTTTACCCCAACTAGACTCACTTTTTTTTTTACCATCTTTAATGGGTTTAATTTTTCCATTGGGTCTTACTTTTTTCAATCCTTCAGCAACAACTATATCGCCCTCATTTAAACCTGACTTCACTTCTAGATATCCTTTGTTTCTGTTACCAACTTTAACTTCAACTCTTTTTGTTACATTCTCATTATCTACTTTATAAATATAAACTTTATTACCTTCTAAGATTACACTTGTATCTGGTATTCCTAAAGAAACTCTCTCATTATATTTTATTGTGACTTCCATTAAAGCACCAGGCAAAATCTCAGAATTTGAATTTTGCATTTGAACTCTAAGTCTTAAAGATCTATTGCTAACATCAATTTTGCTAGCTAAAGAATCTACAATACCTTTAAAAGTTTTATTCTTATTACCAGAAAATTTTATATCAACACCAAGTCCTTTTTCTATAAATGGTGCAAATATTTCTGGAACATCAACATCAATAAATAAAAAAGATGCGTCTTCAATATCAATTATAACTGAACTCTCTGAAACATTAATATCATCAGAAAAGTTTCTTTTACCAATTACTCCGTCAAAGGGCGCTGTGATTGTTCTACTTTTTAATTTTGCAATAACATCACCAGACTTAACTTTAGTGTTATATTTGATTTCTTCTAGAATTTCGTATTTTTCAATATTGTATGACTGTGTTTTAATTGGAACCGCTGTTCCAAAGGTTTCAATAATATTTTGGAACTTTCTTTCCTCTACTGTTTTGACAATGATACCTGGTGGTGGTCTTTTACTAAATTTTTTTTTAAAATGGTTCCCAATCATTGTTCGAGCAATGATCACACCTGCAATAATTAGAAAAAAAATTACTATTATTGATGTTATTTTAGTAGATCTTTTCATTTCTAAATTCTTCCATATTCAGCCCATGAACCATCATAAACTGTAGGAGAATATGTATTATTTACTAGGGAATATGCAAGACCTAAAACACATGCCGTTATACCAGATCCACATGAAAAAACTCTTTGATCATCGTTAAAATCAATAATTTCGCTGAACTTTTTTGAGATCTCACTCACACCTTTAAATGTGTTGTCTGAACTATTTATAATTTCTTTAAATGGAAGACATACAGAGTTTGGAATAGATCCACTTCTCACATTCTTCCTGGGATCTGGAACACTTCCATTAAATCTTTCCTTACTTCTAGCATCGATTATTGTAAATTTTTTTTTTTCAATGTTTTCATTTACTTCAATAATATTTTTTACTAGAGACTTATTTTCTGTTGCTCTGTAGGTAGACTTGTTTAAAATTGTTTTTTCATTTGTTGTTTGCCTATTTTCAATTAACCATTTTTTTAAACCACCATCTAAAACACTTACTAGGTGTTTATCATGACCAAAATAAATAAAATTGTACCAACCCCTACATGAACTTAGAACATCAGAGTTATCATAAATTACAATTCTATCGGTATTTGATATGCCCATTGAAGATACTATCTCTTCCCATTTATCTTTTGTAGGAAGCATGTGGGGTAAATCTGTATCTTGATCTGAATTCTTGTCTAAGTCAAAAAAAATTGCACCAGGAATATGATTTTTAGAGTACTCCTCTTTAGGATTTCTATCAATTACTGGCATATGCCATGAGCAGTCAATTATTTTGACGTCACTTAAATTATTTTCTAACCAATCTGATGTGACAAGTGACATTCTATATTTTTTCTAGATACTTCTGATGATACTCTTCAGCAGTGCAGTAATTTTTCAACTCAGATAGCTTAGTTACAACTTTTCCAGATAACTTTAAATTTTCTTCGTCTATTACTTTTTGAGCAATATTTTTTTGTTCTTCATTAAGGTAGAAGATCTCACTTCTATATTGTGTTCCAAAATCAGGACCTTGAGAGTTTAGTGTAGTTGGATCATGAAATTCAAAAAATCTTTTAATTATTTGCTTGTATGTAATGACTTTAGGATCAAATTCCAATTTTACAGCTTCCGCATGATTAGTTGTTCCTGTGCAAACTTCTCTATAATTTGTATTAGGACTGTTTCCTCCACAATATCCAACCTCTGTTCTGTAGATGCCATCTAATTGTCCATATTTTTTTTCTGGACCCCAAAAACATCCTAAAGCTAAAACTGCTATTTCCATAGATTAATGTTATAATAATAATATAATCTAATCCATGTTATCTAGAAATCAATTAGGCTTTTTGTACATGTTTCTGTCAGTGTGTGCATTTTCAATGATGGATGTGCTTGTTAAGTGGTCTGAAAATTATCCTGTTGGTGAAGTTCTTTTTTTTAGAGGAATTTGCGGACTAATACCTATATTTTTTTTAATACCAAAAGAAAACTACACAAATTTTTATAAAACAGATCGACCTAAATTACATTTCTTTAGATGTGCTGCAGGATTAATGGCAATAGTATCAGTATTTATTGCACTAAGAAATTTACCTTTGGCAACGGTAGTGGGTATCTCATTTGCTGCACCAATTTTTGCAACAATTTTATCCATTTATTTTTTGTCAGAAAAAATTGGTAAATACCGTTGGTTAGCAGTTTTGATCGGTTTTATAGGGGTAATAATTATTACACAACCAGGTATTTCCACTTTAAATTTTTATTATATTTACCCAATAATTTTTTGTTTAGGAATGTCATATGTTGCAATTGCTATCAGGCAGTTATCTACATCCGAACCAGTTTGGCTTATTTCTTTTTATTTTTCAGTAGCGATATCTATTTTAGGTTTGTTTACAATTCCTTTTGGATGGGTAATGCCTACATTAATAGATTTTATTCTTTTATGTATGATTGGTTTGCTTGGGGGTATTGCTAATTTACTACTTGGACAATCTTACAAGCTCTCAGAAGTTTCTCTAGTTACTCCACTTAAGTATTTAAGCTTAGTATTTGCAATTGTATTTGGTTATTTTATTTGGAATGAAATACCATCTTATAAAACTTTATTGGGTTCATTACTTGTAGTGTTATCTTCATTAATTATATTTAGAAGAGAAATCTATTTGAAAAAACCAAACTTAATTTTTAAAAATGAGTAAACCTCCAATTTATTGGTCAAAAGCAGTAAAGTTTCTTTCTAAGGACAAGATAATGAAAAAACTTATTTCTAAATACAAAGATAAAACCTTAACAACAAGAAAAGATATTTTTTTGTCACTATGTAAAAGTATAATAGGACAACAGATAAGTGTTGCTGCAGCAAATTCTGTATTTTTAAAGTTTAAAAAAGAGTGTAGAGGAAAGATAAATCCAAAAGTAGTTAATGCTATTACCTCGGCTCGTTTGAAAAAATGTGGATTAAGCAGACAAAAAGTTAGAGGAATTAAAGAGTTGGCAAAAAAATTTGTAAATAAAACATTTAATCCAAGAGTTATAAAAAAAATGGGAGACGAGGAGGCAATTCTTTATTTATCTGAGTTAAGACAAATAGGTAGATGGTCTGCAGAGATGATATTACTATTTACTTACAATAGATCTAACATATGGCCTGTTCAAGATATTGGTTTACTAAGAGCTATTTCAAACAATTATAGAAAAAGCTATTTACCACCCATGACCTATGTAAGTCGATTGAAAAAGAGGTTTTCTCCATATTGTTCCGTAGCTACTTGGTATTTATGGCGCTCCATAGACGATGAGCCTATACAATATTAAGCACCTTCAACTATCTGATGATGTCTTACTGCATGCCCTTTAATAACGTCTAGCGCTTCTTGATATTCAGGGGAATCATAAAATTCTATTGCTGCGTTATAATCTGGAAATTCAACTACAGTAGTTCTTGGAGAGTTTATTCCCTCATTTGTTCTATTTTTTCCACCTCTAATTATAAATATTCCTGAGTATTTATCTGCGGCAATCTTTGCTTTTAGTGCATATTCCTCTAATTTTTTCTCACTGTTAATTTTTTCCCACACGCAAACTATGTAACCTTTCATAAATTTCCTTTCTTTATCATCATATAATCAATTTTTAGTTTATCAAATTTGTTCTTATTCTACTCCTTCAACAATAAACATTATTCTCTTAGTTGTATCTTCAGCATATGCCCAAGCAGATTTATATTCGGTTGACTCATGACATGACATAGCATCATCGTAAGTTGGAAACTCCCATATTACAGTACGCACAACGTTTGGGCCACTAAATGACTTAAATTTTCCACCTCTAACTACTGGTTTGCCACCATAATTTTTTATTATAGGAACAGCCTTTTCTCCATATTTTTTTAAGTTATCCTGGCTTGAGATTTGCAAGTATAAACTTATCCAATAAGTTTTCATATTTATCCTTTTTTAATATTTTTATTTATGATACCAAATTTTTATGGCTGATAAATTAATAATTACTTATGAAGAATATAAAAAGGTAGTCGAAAAACTTGCTTTAGAAATTGAAAAAAAATACAAGCCAACAGTATTAGTCGGAATTATGAGAGGTGCAGCCCCAATTATAGATATTTTATCTAGAATTTTTAAATTACCTACTGCTTATGTTGTAATTCAAAGTTACTCCGGTGATACGGTACAAGATAAACAAGGAGAGCTAATTTTTGCAAGAGATATAAGTGCAATTGCAACTAGCGAAGATTTTAAAAATGTATTGTTAGTAGATGATCTATCAGATACAGGACTAACATTGAATAAAAGTATAGAGTGGCTAAAAGAATATGAACCTGTTAAAGACTACATAAGTCAAATTAAAACAGCATGTCTTTGGAAAAAAAAATCTTCCTCGTTTACACCTGATTTCTGTCCAATTCTATTAGAAAATGATCCATGGATTGTTCAACCATCAGAGTATTATGATGAAATCGATATTGATGGTTTGAAAAAAAAATATTCTAAATAAAAAAAGGCCAGACTAAGCTGGCCTTTTTTTTAAATATTAATAGAGTTTTATTGAGGAATATCCCCTTCTACTCCTTTAACATACACATTCATTCCTGCTAACATACCATCGTCCGCTACTGCACCTTCAGCAACAAGAATGTTTCCTTTTTGGTCATAAATTGGACCTGTAAAAGAGTGAGCTTTACCAGAAGCTAAGTCTTTTTGAAGTTGTTCAACTTCTTTAATTAAATCACCTCCCATTGCAGAATTATAAGGAGCCATCGCTACCATTCCTTCTTTTAATCCATGCCAAGTATCTTGTTGTTTCCAAGTACCATCTCTTGCTGCAATTGATCTTTCAACATAGTAAGGTGCCCAATCATCAATAATTGAGGTTAATATTGATTTTGGAGCAAATCTTTGCATATCACTTGCTTGTCCAAAAGACCAAACTCCTGCTTTTTCTGCAACTTGTACAGGAGCAGTACTGTCAGTGTGTTGCATAATTATATCTGCACCTTGATCAATTAAAGCTTGAGCTGCTTCAGATTCTTTTCCTGGATCATACCAAGTAAAAACCCAAACAATTTTTGTTTTAATATTAGGATTTACTTTTTGAGCAGCTAATGTCATTGCATTAATTCCTCTTATAACTTCGGGAATTGGAAAAGAAGCAATGTATCCAATAGTATTTGTCTTTGTCATCTTTCCAGCCATATGTCCTAATAAAGTTCTACCTTCATAAAACCTTGCAGAATATGTTGAGACATTCGAATGCTCTCTTTTGTAACCAGTTGCATGTTCAAATTTTACATTTGGAAAATCTTTAGCAACCTTGTTTGTTGGATCCATATATCCAAAACTAGTCGTAAAGATTAGGTCGTGACCAGATTGTGCTAATTGTCTTATAACTCTTTCTGCATCAGCACCTTCAGGTACACTTTCTACATAAGTAGTTTTTATTCCCAAAGCTTCTACTGCATTTCTTCCTTCATGGTGTTGGTATGTCCATCCATGATCTCCAGTCGGACCAACATAAACAAAACCAACTTTAAATTCTGCATTTGCATTTAAGCCAAAGCCAAGCAAAAATAATACAGAAATTAAACTTCTTAAAAATAATTTATACATTTGATTTCCCCTTTAAATTTAATTTTGTGATACTACAAAGTAGTCAAGATTCTAATAAAAAAAAATATTTATTTTGGAATAGCTAACATCACTTTTCCTTATAGAAGATTTGTCCCAGCGAAGTTGGTGTATTCAGTTTTATTTTTCTACTATCACGAGAAATTACAACTAAAACTATTATTGTCATGATGTAAGGTAATGCACTTAATAATTGAACTGGAATTCTTAAACCCACTGCCTGCATATGTAATTGTAAAATTGTAATTCCACCAAATATTAATGCACCAATAAGAACTTTAATCGGACTCCAAGTTGCAAAAACTACTAAAGCTAGTGCAATCCACCCTCTACCCCCTGTCATATTCTCAATCCATTGAGGAGTGTATATTAATGATAGGTATGCACCCGCCAATCCACACATTGCGCCTCCATAAAGAATGCAACTATATCTTACTAATGTAACATTAATTCCTTGATTAGAAGCTGAAGTTGGCGAATCGCCGACGGCTCTGATAATCAAACCAGTTTTAGTCTTTTTCAAAAAATAATTTGTTAAAAAAGGTAATACAAATGCAAAATATAATATAATTGAATGACCAAAGAATATAGGACCTAAAAACGGAATACTTTCTTTTAAATTTAAGAATAGTAATGGAAATTCCTTTCCAGGAATTCCAACAAAATTCTTACCTATCATTGCTGACATTCCAATACCAAAGATAGTCAGTGCAAGACCTGTGGCTACGTGATTTGTGAGGAGTGATTGGGTAAGTAATCCAAAAATAAGAGAGATAATTAAACCTGACAGCATAGAACCTATTACTGCAAGAAATAAATTATCAGTCACTACCATTAAAGCAAATCCAGAGATTGCTCCAATTATCATCATTCCTTCTACCCCAAGATTTAAAACACCAGATCTCTCCGTAATTAATTCCCCAGATGCAGCAAGTATCAAAGGAACTGATGATGCCATGATGGCACCAATTAAAATACCTATAAAATTTAAATCAAAGCTCATTTTTTTTTAAACCTAAAAATTTTATTTTAAAAAATAATAAATAATCGGACCCAAGAAGAAAAAATAAAATCATTCCTTGAAAAACTTGACCCGTATATTTTGGTACTTGCAAGAATATCTGAGCTGTTTCTGCTCCTAAATAAGTTAGAGCAACTATTAAAGATGCAAATATAATTCCAACTGGATTTAATCTTCCTAAAAAAGCAACAATTATTGCTGTGAAGCCATAATCAGGAGAAATGTTTCTATGTAATTGTCCTATTGGTCCTGTTATCTCACCTACACCTGCAAGACCGGCACATGCTCCACTAATCATAAAAACAATAATAATCATTGTCTTACCTTTGTACCCTGCATATTTTGCGGTTTTTAAACTTAAGCCTGAAACTTTTATTTGAAAACCTAAATAAGTTTTATACAAAATAAGCCAGCTGAAGAATACAGTGATGAGAGTAATAAATATTCCAGCATGAATTCTTAAACCATCAAATAAAATTGGCATTCTTGCAGACTCACTAAATTGTCTTGTTTCTGGAAAATTAAAACCTTCGGGATTGCTCCAAGGACCAACCACTAAATAATCTAATAATAATTTTGCAACATATACAAGCATTAAGCTAACCAAAATTTCATTAGTGTTAAAATAGGTTTTTAAAATTGCTGGTATCATTGCAAATAACATCCCACCAATTGCGCCAGATAATATAATTATTGGTAAAACATAAAATCCATCATGACTATAAAATAACAAAGCAACGCCGCCGCCAACTATTCCACCAAAAATAAGCTGACCTTCTGCACCAATATTCCAATTATTACTTTTAAAACAAAAAGATAAACCTATTGCTATTAAACATAGTGGTGTAGCTTTTACCAAAAGTTCACTTAATCCGTATAAATCTGAAATAGGAGTAATAAAAAAAAATTTTAAAGCCTCAATAGGATTAAACCCCAAAATATAAAAAATAATCCCACCACCAAATAATGTGAGAAAAATGGCTAAAACTGGTGTTAAAAAGTAAATTGATCGAGATACATCATTACGCTTTTCAATTTTAATCAATTGAACCTCCTCCCATCAAAATCCCTAATTTTTCAGCAGTAACAGTATCTGCATTCATTATTTTAGATAGTTTACCTTTGTAAATTACACAAATTCGGTCACTTAATTTTAAGAGTTCATCGTTATCAGTAGAAATCAATATTGATGATTTTCCTTGTTCATTAATTTCAATTAATGTCTCATGAATGTAGTTTATCGCACCAACATCAAGACCCCATGTGGGGTTAAAACATACCAATAATTCTGGTGAAGTAATTAATTCTCTTCCGATAATTAATTTCTGAAGATTTCCGCCAGATAAAAATTGACTTTTCAATTCAACATTGTCTGTATTTACAGAAAAATTAGAAAGTATCTTCTTGGAGTGTTCTTTAATTTTCTTTTCATTCACTAAACCTTTTTCAAAAAAATTTGATGACTTAAAATTGTTTAATGCAACATTTTCATATATCTTTAACTCAGGGACTGCAGCTTGAGAGATACGATCTTCAGGTGAAAAAGCCATAAGGTACTCTCTTCTTTCTCTAGGATTTAACTTACTAATTTCTTTATTTCTAAACATTATAGAAGTACCTTCGGTAATTATTTCTCCACTAAGTATTTGAAATAATTCATTTTGTCCATTTCCTGAAATTCCAGCTATGCCTAAACACTCTCCTTTTTTTAAAGAAAGGTTTAAATTATTTAAGTTTGTTTCATAAGGGTCGTCACTTTTAAAATTTAGATTTGAGATTTTTAAAATTTCTTCACTATATTTGAAATTATTAATTTTTTTTTTAATAGTATTCAAATTTTCACCTACCATTTTGTTAGCCAAACTCTCAATTTTTTCATCAATCGTATTACTAACCGAAACTACTTTCCCCTTTCTCATTACGGCTACCTCATCACAAAGTGACAAAACTTCTTTTAATTTGTGAGTAATATAAATAATTAAAATTCCATCTTTAGAAAATTGTTTTAAAGAAATAAATAAATCATCAGTTTCTTGTTCAGTTAAAACTGATGTAGGTTCATCCATAATCAATACTTTTGGATTTCTAATTAAACATCTTATAATTTCTACCTTTTGTTTTTGACCTGCTGATAAATTTAGAACTGGAATATCTAGATCAATTTTAAAATTGTACTTTTCTAATATATCATTGACTAAAACTCTTAGATCTTGATTTTTTTTGTCACTATCGATGCTTAAATTTTCAAATACTGATAATGTGTCGAAGAGATTGAAATGTTGAAAAACCATTCCAATATTATTTTTTTTGGCATCTAAGGGAGAATTTAGTTTAATACTTTTATTATTTAAAAAAACTTTGCCCTCATCAGGTTTTACTACACCAGACAAGATTTTTACTAGCGTAGACTTGCCAGCTCCATTTTCTCCCAATAAGGCGTAGATTTTTCCACTTCCAAATTCTAATGATATTTTGTCGTTTGCAACACATCCTGGGTAAATTTTTGATATTTCTGATACTTTGAGTTTTGTATTCATTAGAATCGGTTTGATAGTAGTAAAAAAAAAGAATTAAGTAATATAAATACATTATATTTATCTTTTTTTGATGGAAAACTTATTTTTTTTCAACTTTTAAGTTAATCTTTTGTCACATTTCAGTATTATAATGGAGTTATGAAAATTAAATTTGCTATCATATTAATATCAATTCTTTTTTTTACTGCAGGCTGCCAAACTATCCAGAATAAAACTGATGAAGTCGTAGAAAAAGAAAATCAAAAATATGGATTATTTGTTGGTGAAGAAGTTAATAAAATGAAATTAGAATTAGGGGCTCCTAGCGAAGATATAATAAATGATACAGGGAATGAAGTTTTAATTTACAAAACTAAAAAGTATGGTGTACCATGTGAGAGAAGATTTGAAGTTAATCCTAGTGGAACAATTATATCTTTTAGTTCCAGTGGATGTTTTTAAACTTGTGGGGCGAACCCCACAAGCAAGGCTAAATTTATTATTTAATATCAATAAGTCTTTTTTTCTTGTGGTCTGGTAAAATTCTTTCACAAGCAATTGTCAAAAGACCGTCCTTAAGTTCAGCTCCATTTACTTTTACATCATCTGCAATAGTAAAAGATCTCGCGAATTGTCTTTGTGATATTCCTTTGTGAATTATTTCACCGTCTGCATTTTGATCTTCAGACTTATTAAGCTGTTTAGTTCTTACAGTTAATATATTATCTTCAAACTCAACCTCAACATCTTTTTTATTAAAACCAGCTAAAGCAACTTCTATTGAATAGTTATCTTTTCCAGTTTTTCTTATATTATATGGCGGATAATTTGATTGCATTGTCATGCCACCATTACCAAGCATACTTTCAAATTGATCAAACATATCGTCGAAACCAATAGAAAAAGGTCTTAGTGAGTTAAAGATAGATAGATCCTTACTTGTCATATTTACTCCTTTTGTTTAAGCAAGTTAATTTATGTAAGCCCCATGAGGCGACTTACAATGAATATATGGTGATTAAATATAAAATTTCAATACAAGATTATTTAAATTTTTCCTGCAATTTTTAAAGCAAAAGCATAATCAAGAGCTATTTCTTCAATTGCACCATCTCTGCCAGATTTTCCTCCATGACCAGCGTTCATCTCAGTTTTTAATAATAATAAATTATTATCTGTTTTATAGTCTCTTAGTTTTGCGGTAAATTTTGCTGGTTCATCAAACAAAACTCTATTGTCACTAAGACTAGTAGTAACTAAAATATTTGGATAATCCATTTTTTTAATATTGTTGTAAGGAGCGTATGAGTAAATATAGTCAAAATGATCCTTGTTATCTTTAGCATTTCCAAATTCGTCAAATTCTCCAATGGTTAACGGTAGAGAATGGTCAAGATTAGTAGTTAAAGAGTCTACAAACGGCACAGCCATTATTATCCCTAAAAATAGCTCAGGAGCTGTATTTACAACTGCCCCCATCAACAATCCTCCTGCTGAACCACCCATACCTATAATTTTTCCTTTAGAAGTATATTTTTTTTCAATCAAGAATTTTCCAACAGCAATATAATCTTTAAATGTATTTTTTTTATTCAAAAGTTTTCCTTCCTTCCACCATTTCATTCCTCTTTCCATTCCTCCCCTTATATGTGCTGTAACCCAAATTATATTTCTATCAATAAGGCTTAGTCGTGTAGATGAAAAACCAGGAGACATCGAATTCCCATAAGAACCATAGCCATATAGTAAAAGGTTTGATGATCCATCCAGAATCGTATCCTTATGTCTTGTTATAGTTATTGGTACCATTCTTCCATCATGAGATGGGCATTCAATACGTTCAACCACATAATTATTTGAGTTATGTCCAGAAGGAATTTCTTGTTCCTTAACAAGTTTTTTTTCTTTTGATTTTAAATTATATAAATAAGTCCTTCCTGGTGTTTTAGGGGAAGAATATGATAAATACACATTATCCGTATTTTTATCTTTTTGAATCAATGATATACTTGGAACAATTACTTTTTCGTCACTAAAAATTATCTCTTCTTCTTCGTTTGTCTTTGGATCACATAAAATTATTTTTCCAAGTGCATTAGATGTTTCAGATCTAATTATCCAATTACTTAAAAATACTAAACCTCCTATCAATACCTCATCTTTTGCAGGAACAAATGTCTCCCATTTTTGTTTAACTAAATCAGTACATCTATCAATTTTAAAATCCTCAGCATTTTCATTTGTATGCTTATAGAAATAGTTATCCCAAGAATTTACTGAGTAAATTATACCTCTTTTTCTCTTATGGATTAATTTAGGCTTTGGATTATTTTCATCAACTCTAAAGTAATATTGTTCGGAGGTGTTATGATCGGAACTTGTAATCATGAAATATTTTTCATCTGAACTTAAGCCAATACCAACAGTAAATGCTTCACTTTTTTCTTCAAAGATCAATAAATCATCTTTTGTTGCTGTTCCAATTTCGTGTCTATAAATAGTTCTAGGTCTGTGATGTTCATCTAATTTCGAATAAAATATATATTTATCATCCAAACTAAACTCGATGCTACCACTCGTCTCTTCAATTTTTTCAGTGACTAAATTTCCAGATTTTATGTTTCTTATATAAATTGTGTAATATTCAGATCCTTTCAAATCTAAAGAATATCCAAGATATTCATCGTTAAAGCTTACCTCTAAGTCTCCTAAACCAAAATATTCTGTTTTAAGTTTATCCTTCTCTTTATCGCCATTCCATATTTCCTCAACTTTTTCCTCACCAATTTTTCTTCTTAATTTAATAGAATAATTTCCTTTGGCAGTAGTTTTAGTCCAATATTCATAACTTTTATCTTTGTAAGGAAGTGACTCATCATCCAGTTTGATTCTTGCTTTAATTTCATCAAAAAGTTTTTTTTGAATATCTTTAGTATCTTTCATTTGATTAGAAAAAAACTCATTTTCATCTTCCAAATATTTTCTTACTTCAGGTAAAAGTTTAGAGCTATCCCTTAAAACCTCTAGAATATTCGTTTGATGGATCCAACTATAATCATCTGTCCAAGTCTTGTTGTGACAAGATTTTATTTCAGGTTTCTTTTCAAGCTGTGGTAATTTCATTTTGAATTGAATTAATATATGAATATTTTTTTTATAACACTGATTATTTTTGTCATTGTATATGTTCTTCTGACTTGGTTTGCTAGGACCTCAGCTAAAAAAATTTCAAAATTTATAAGAATATTAATAATTTTTTCTGCAATAGTATTGGCTGTTGTAATGGCCTATGCTGGAAGATATGTATTTTCACTACCTTTTGTACTCGCAATCTTACCACTTATAAAAACTAAAGCTGGTATATCTTTATTTCAACTTCTTAGATTATGGGGTCTTTTTAGAGTTTTAAGAAATTCGGGCAGATTTAATTTTAATAATTTTAATCAATCAGTAAATAAACAAAGCTTATCTTTAGATGAGGCTTACAAGATACTAAATTTAAAATCTGATATAAAATATACTAAAACCCAAGTAATGCAGTCATATAAATCTATAATGAAAAAAATTCATCCAGATGTAAGCCCAGAGCTAACTAGGTTAGCCGCAATAGTGAATGAAGCGAAAGAAATTGTGATAAAAAATATTAGCTAATAATTGATTTAAATTTTTTATAAATTTTCTCTGGATTAATTTTCTCTTTCCCGCTTGAATTATGGGAAACATTCTCCATTCCATCAGGAATTATCGGATACATATTTGGACTGTAACTACCATACAATAAGGGGGTGTCAGACATCAAAACTATTGTTGGAACATTTAAAGCAGCAGAGAGGTGACTAAAACTTGAGTCGTTACAAATTGATATTTTACAATTTTTAATGATTGGTAATATTTCTGAAATTGAATTATTATCTAAAGATACACAAATTTCTTTGTAAGATGCTAATATATTCTTAAGTATAAGCTGTTCTTCTTTATTTTTACCCGTCGCTAAATAAAAAATACAGTCGTAATCTTTAATAGCTAAGTCTATAAATTTTTTAAATTTATCTGCCGGTATTCTTTTTGTAGGACCGGAGCCACCAATTCCTAATAAAATATTAGTTTTAGTTTTTGATATGGAGAGATTTCGCTCGGCTAGTCTAATTGAATTTTCACTAATTTCAATTTGAGGATTACTTTCTACTTCTAAGTTAATTTTTTTTAATAATTTTTGAGCAGCCTCAATTACGTGCTGTCCTTTTTTTTTAAATAATGGATACTGATATATGCTTTTAATACCTGCAATTTTACAAATTAGTCTGTACCTTAGTGATGAATTAAAAATAAATACTTTGTCAAATAGTCTTTCTTTTATTTCGTTTTTGAGCTTAAAAAAACCAAAAAGACCATTGTGTTGATTATTTTTATTATCTCTTTTTAAATAAATTATTTCTTTTATATATTTTAAATTATCTGTGTACTCATTTGCTTTTGTACTTTCCTTTATTAAAAGTGTTACAGATGTGTTATATTTTTTTGAGATTGCTTCAACAAAAGGCAAGAAAATTACCATGTCTCCAATACCCATACGGTTTTGTATAACAAGTATATTCATATGTTTTTATAACCTTTACTAATTTGAATTTTTATATAAATTTTAGCTATGGAACAAATTAAAGGTGTATATGCTGCAGGATTATCAGTGTTGGATGAAAATCTTGCATTAGACGTTAAAAATACCATTAAACACGCAGAAAATGTAATTGATTTAGGTTGTCATGGAGTTGTTTTCTTTGGCAGCACTGGTCAGTCTCAACTGATATCCTTAAGTGAAAAAATTCAATTAATCAATGAGTTACCCAATAGCAGATACAAAAATAAATTTATAATCGGGACTGGTCTAAATTCTTTAATTGATACAATCAATTTAATGAAAATTTCGAAATCAATGGGTTTTAGTAATTTTTTAATTATGCCTCCTGCTTATTATAAATATGGTGATGAAGAGGTAATTAATTTCTATTCTAAAATAATAAATGAAATCAAAGATTGTAAGATTATTTTATACAATTTTGAAAAGCTTTGTGGGTATAAATTTAGTATTCAATGTGTTGAAAATTTAGTTAAAAAATTTCCTAACCAAATCGTTGGTGTTAAAGATAGTAGCTATAATTTATTTGAATTTTTAAAAATAAAAAATTTTTCAATTTTTCCAGGATCTGAGGCAAAATTATTAAAAGGATTAGAGCTTGGATGTGATGGGATAATTACAGCAACTACAAATGTTACAGGTCACTTAGCTAGAGAAATTTATGATAATTTTAACAATAATTTATCATTGAAAACCAATCAAAATTTGTGTGATGTAAGAATGTCATTTGATAAATATAACTTAATTTCAGGATTGCACACTTTAATGGCACAAAAAAATTCAGTTTATAAAAATCTTTTGCCACCATTAAAATTATTAGACGAAGCAGAGAAAAATAATCTTCTAGCAAATTTAAAGAAACTAAATTTTAATATGGAGATATTAAAAGCAGCATAAAATGAAGTTAGTAAGTTTTTTAAATAGTTTATTTAAATACGATGGTTTCGAACTTGTTGATTCAAATTCAAAAAAATATGTAATAGGAAAACCTATAAAAGAAAAACCAATAGTGCTTAAATTACTTGATAAAAAATTAATGCAAAAATTACTTTTGTATCCTGACTTATATTTTGGTGAAGCTTATATGGATGGATCTTTAGTTATTCAGAATGGAACGATTACAGAATTTTTAGATTTGGCATTTAAAAATATTGGTAGAGGTAATATAAATTCTTATGGAGCGGTAATAAAAAAATTTAGAGGTACGTATAAATATCTTACAAGTTTTAACAAGATAGCAAAATCTAAAGAAAACGTAGCTCATCATTATGATATATCTGAAAAACTTTATGATTTATTTTTAGACGAGAATAGACAATATTCATGTGCGTATTTTAAAAATGATAATGATACTTTAGAGCAAGCTCAAAATAATAAAATTCATCACATAATAAAAAAATTAAATATACAGCCTGATCAGAAGGTTTTAGATATTGGTTCGGGATGGGGAACTTTAGCTTTAGCAATAGCAAAGGAAACGAAAGCTAGTGTCACTGGCATAACATTGTCAGAAAATCAATTTGAATTTAGCAAGAATAAAGCAAAAGAAATGAACCTTTCTAATCAAGTTGAGTTCAAACTTATTGATTATCGGCAACTAAACGAAAAATTTGATAGAGTGGTAAGTGTTGGAATGTTTGAGCACGTAGGAAGAAAATTTTATAAAACATATTTCAACAAAGTCTTCAAACTATTGAACGAAAAAGGAATAGCATTGATTCACACCATTGGTTCATCGATGCCGCCACGAGATCCACAACCATGGATACAAAAATACATTTTTCCAGGTGGTTACACCCCTAGCTTAAGTGAAGTTGCAAACCCTATTGAAAACTCAGGTCTAATCGTGTCAGATATTGAAGTTCTCAGAATGCACTATGCTCATACCCTTAGGAATTGGAAGGAGAGATTTTTATCAAAAAAGGACACGGTTTTAGACATGTTTGATGAAAAATTTTTTAGAATGTGGGAATTTTACCTAGCTAGCTGTGAAATGGCATTCAAATGGGGGGACCAGGTTGTATTTCAGTTTCAGTTATCAAAAGATAATAACTCTGTTCCTAATACTCGGGACTATATTTATTAAAGTATTACTGATAAATAATTAAACAGTAATAATGAAAAAAAATAAAAAAAAAAAAGTCAAAAAGAAAAAAAAATTTAGAAAAGCTCCTTTAAAAATTAAGAACAAAGTAAAGAAGAAGAAGAAAATTATTAAAGTTAAAATTAAAAAAAATATCCGAAAAAAATCAGCTATTAAAAAAAAAATAAAAAATAATTTAATTACAAAATCAGTAAGAGTAGAAGAAAATTTAAAATCAAAATTAAATGTCAAAGTTAAATTTGATATTTTTGCAATAGATAGAGGTATTTCTAAATTTTTTAATTCTATTGATGTAAAAATCAATGAGTTTAAATCTCAAAGAAAAGATGAAAAAAGAAGACTCAAATTAATAGAAATTGAAAAAAAAGATAAAGATAAAGAAAAAATAAAAAAACAAAAAATCTTACAAGAGGATAGGCAATTAAAATTAAAAGAGCAACAACTTAAGGATGAAGAAAGAATAGAAAAATTAAGAAATAAAGATCTAAAATTATTTTTGAGAAAAGAACAAGCACTTTTAAGAAAAGAGCAATCTGAGAGACAAAAGAAATTTTTACAAGAACTAAGAATACAAAAACAAATTGAAAGATTTAGAATAAGAGAAGTAAAAGAATTAGAAAAACTTGAAAAAATCTCTTTAAGAGAAAAAAGACAGGACTATGCAGAATTACAACAGAGAATAGAAAATTTAAAAAATAAATACAGACTTATAAGAGACCAAAAAATTAGAGAGAGAGTCGAGGCTCTCGGTGTTAAGACAGATGAGGCTGATGATAGATCAGTACTCCTTCAAAAAGAGAGAGATTATAATTTAGCAAGACAAAAGATTGAGTTTGCTTTAGAGAGTTTTTATAGAAGTGCTAATAGTTTAGTTTTTCAGTTGAATAAAAGATATATCACAAGAAACATGTCTATATTTAGATGTATAGATAAAAGGTTTGAGACAGGAGAAATATTTATTAAATGGGACGAATCCACAGACGATGAATGGTTAATTTTAATTTATATAAAGGATAATTCACCTGATAAAGGAATAATAATAGAAGATAAGACAAATGAAGAAAAAAATATGTCTCATGAATTTAAAACTAATGAAATATTCAAAGCCTCAGACCTAATGGTGGACTCTCTCACTCAACTAATTTCAAAGAAAAGGCAAAAAAAGAACTAAATTCTTTATTTACTCATTTACGTAAACAGAAACTCCTCTAGAATTTATGTCTACATCAAATTTTTTATGAAGAGGAGGAAAAGCTCTCTGGGAACAATCAAGTCTGTCACAAGTTCTACATGATACTCCAATTGCTAATTCAGATTTTTTGTCACTGAGATCTAAATTTTCAGTATATACAAATTCTTTAGCATATTTTGCTTCACAACCAAGGCCTATAGATAACATACTTTTTTTTTGTCCATATCTTCCTACACCTTTTTCAACAGTTTTTGCTATACAAACATATTTTTCCCCATTGGTCATTTTGCTAACTGCTGCTTGAATAACACCTGGCCTTGAAAAAGCTGAGTAAACATTCCATCTTGGACAGGCTCCACCGTATCTTGGTATCTCTATACCTGATAATGAAAATCTTTTTGAAATATTTCCAGCAACATCTACTCTTAAAAAATGAAAAGGTATTCCAGGAAGTTTTGGATCTTGTAAACATGTTACTCTATGAGCTACTTGTTCGAAAGAAGTAGCAAATGTATTTTGTAAAAGTTCCAAGTCATACTTTAATTCTTTACATTCCTTATGAAAAAGAGAGTAAGGCATTAATATTGCAGCACCACAATAATTCAAAAGTGCAACCCTTGTTAATTTTTTAGACTCTTCAGTTGGAAAATTAAATGTAGTAAGATATTCATCAATTTCTTTTGAGGCACCTTCTTGTGAAATTTGCGCCGCAGCAAAAAGTTTTTTAGTTTCAAGTGAGAGATAATCAGATAATAATAACTCTTTATCTTTTACTTTATATATTTTTGAAAATGGTTTCCCTTCTTTGGGTATTACATCTTTTACAGTTATACCATATTCATCTTTTAAAAACTGACATAAGGCAATATATCTTGTTCTGTTGTTTTGTTTTACTTTTTCAAAAATTTCATTAGCAAATTCTTCTAATTTTGGAAAAAAATTTTTATTTTCTTGTAAAAAATCTGAAATTACTTCACCAGGAAATGCATTTTTTCTTCCATCAATAATTTTACCTGAAATATTTTCTAATTTGTTAAAAATTTCATGATCTTTTTGTTTAAAGTTGTCGCCTAGTTTAATTAAAGCTTTAGCAATTTTTGGATTTGTATTAACTAAATCCTTTACTTCTGGTCCAAGAATATCAAGATCCTCAAAAAGTTCATCACCCAACAATTCAGAAATATTATTCTCAAGATTTATGTCTGTCTTGCTTGTAAGATCGGAAAGCTCTATTTTTAGTTTATCACAAACCCTTAAAAGTAAGTCTCCATCAATTTTTCTTTTTCCACTCTCTATTAGATTTAAATAGCTTGGTGAAATAGACATTTCTTCTGCTAGTTTGTTAGCTTGAATTCCTAGTTGCCTTCTAAATGCTTTGATTTTTGGACCAATTTTTGTATCAATTTGACTCATTTTACTATTTGTAAATTTTGTAAATTAAAATTTACACAAAATTATTCTATTTTACAAGCAAAATCAATTTAATTGTAGATTTTGTAAATATTGTAAATTATAAAGTTTACATGGAAAAAAACAAAATTAACAACATCGAAAATAACTACCAAATTACTAATAAAGAAGAGCATTCTGAGCACAATTCAAAAGGTATTTACATTAGAGACGATCATTGCGATTGGGGATCTAGCGGAATGAACGAATTTACTGAAGAATACAGCTCAAAATAGTCATTAGTCATTTCTAGTCATTTAATCAAAAGAGAGGGGTTTAAGTGTCAGCTGAGAATATTTCATACGATTTACAAAGATTTGCAGGTATTAAAAGAGATTATACGCCTGAGGAAGTTGAAAGATTAAGAGGTTCAATCAAAATTGAGTATTCTATGTGTAAAATGCAGTCACAAAAGCTTTGGAAACTGCTTAATACAGAAGCCTATGTGAACACCCTTGGGTCACTTTCAGGTAATCATGCAGTACAACATGCAAAAGCTGGTTTAAAAGCAATTTATTTAAGTGGTTGGCAAGTTGCAGCTGATGCTAACAGTGCTGGAGAAATGTATCCTGATCAATCTTTATATCCATATGATAGTGCACCAAAATTAGTTGAGACAATGAATAATTCTTTAGTTAGAGCTGATCAAATTCAACATATGGAAATGATAGATGGTGATATGGATAAAAGTAAGAGAACTGATTACATGTTGCCAATCATAGCTGATGGTGAAGCAGGATTTGGTGGACCACTAAACGTATTTGAATTAACCAAAAAATTTATTAGAGCAGGTGCTGCCGGGGTTCACTTTGAAGACCAATTAGCTAGTGAGAAAAAATGTGGTCATATGGGTGGAAAAGTTTTAGTTCCAACTGGAACAATGGTTAGAAATTTAAAGGCTGCAAGACTTGCTGCTGATATCGCAGATGTACCATTAATAATTTTAGCAAGAACTGATGCAAATGCTGCAAAGTTAATCACAAATGATTTTGATGATAATGACAAACCATTTTTAACAGGCGAAAGATCACCAGAAGGTTTCTTTTATGTTAAAGATGGAATAGAGCAAGCAATTTCTAGAGGTCTTGCTTATGCACCATACGCAGATTTAATATGGTGTGAAACTGCTACTCCAAATTTAGAGGAAGCAAAAAAATTTGCTGATGCTATTCATGAAAAATTTCCTGGTAAAATGTTAGCTTACAACTGTTCTCCGTCATTTAATTGGAAGAAACATCTATCTGATGAAGAAATTGGTTCATTTCAAAGAAAGATTGGAGAAATGGGGTATAAATTTCAATTTATTACATTAGCAGGTTTCCACACTCAGAACATTGCAATATTTGAATTAGCAGAAAAATATAAATCAGAAGGTATGACTGCTTACTCAAAAATTCAACAGCACGAATTTGCTAGAGAAAAAGATGGATACACAAGTGTTAAACATCAAAGAGAAGTAGGTACATCTTATTTTGATGCAGTTTCAAACACAATAAGCTCAGGTAAAAGCTCAACTACAGCAATGGAAGGCTCAACTGAGTCAGAACAGTTTTAGATGATAGATTGATGTTTACTAGTGGTCTTCTGTTAATAGTAAGCTATCTTTTATTTAAATATACAGTTCAATGGATACAATATTATAATCAAACAGATCCTAGGATGCCTGACTCAATATGGCGTTATACCTGTGATTATAAAGTTATTGGTATAAGAGATATCTGTGACTTAGATGATAAGCCATTTGTAAGACAAAGAAGGAAAAGAGATAAAATTGTTACAATAATGTATTTTATTGTGGTCCTTGCTTTTGTATTTTCTATGTATTTTATGGCAAGTTTATTGGGACTAATTCTTTAATTTTTGAATTTGATCCCATGCTGAATTGACAGCTCTCATTTTAGCTTTGCTTTCAACTATTACCTCTTGAGGAACACCCTTACTTAATAAAAGATCAGGATGATGCTCTTTGCTAAGCTTAATATAACGTTTTCTTATTTCTTCGATCGAGTCATCCGGCTTACTTTCTAAAACGATATAAGGATTAAGTTTATCTGATGATTTTCTGCTTTCTTTAATTCCATTAATTTGAGTTTGATTTAATCCAAAAATTCTTGCTATATCTTCAATCATGATTAACTCACTATCACTTATATGCCCATCAGCTTCTGCAATATAGAAAAGAGTATTAATTACTTCCTCTAACACATTTATGTTTCCTCTATAAACCTCAGCAATTTGTTTTGCGTAAGGTTCGTATCCAGTACTTTCCTCTTTAGCTTTATTAAAAATTTTACCAACCTGATCTAATTCACTTTCAGGTATTTTTAATTTATCTTTAACAGCAATTAACTCTTCACGACTAACTTGCCCATCAGCTTTACTTAACTTTGCCGATAAAACAATTAGAGAGAGAGCAAAAATTTGTTGAGGCTGTGCAAAAGCTCTAAATCCATCACCTGATCTAGCCCTTGACATTTTTCCACCAATTAAAGATCCTAAAAGCATACCGAAAGGTCCACCAATTGAAAAACCAAGCATTCCACCAATTATGCTTCCCCATATTGCCATTACTCAAAACTCCTTAATTTATATTCCCAATTACCCATTTTATTATATGTTACTTTTAATATTAAATTATTTTCTGGATTATACCAAACATCAAATTCAAATTTTTTTTCTTCAGAAAGATTTTCATCATTTGATTTAATATTAAAGTGTTCAGTTAAATATTCTTTTCCATTAATGGTAATGTTTTCATTCCCCATTAAACTCACAGTCTGTTTTTTTATACTTCCAGATAAAGGACTGATTTGTTTATTAGCTTTGAAAATTTTGTGGTTCCACCAATTCCCAATTATACAATCTAAACTGGCCTCACCTTCATATGATGATCCATCAATAATGAATTTATTTATAGATTTATCATAATTTAAATTTACATATTTCTCTTTATCATTTTGAAAAGTATTAGATTTAAAAAAAACTAATTTATCATCTCTGTACTTTTCTATTGTTTCACTTAATATCGAAAAAACTGTTATACCAAATAACTCTACTTTAAAATTAGTATAATTTTTTACGACAAATAAATCTTCATCAAATTCAAAGAAGTAGCTGGTGCTTCCAATAATTTCATTATTTCTTATAACATCCATCTCAATTTTTTTAAGACCTTCATAATGACTGCTATGTGCCATCACTTTAGAAGCAAACATAATAATTATTGATACGGTTATAAAATGTTTCATTTTCATAGATTTTAGTTAAAGAAAGTATAAATAATAGCTAAATATATGTTCCTTACTATCAAAAATATTCCTAAAGTCTCATGGAGTTCTCAAGAGACTTTTAATCTAAAGCCAAAATTACCAACATTATTCTTTCTTTGTTTTGGCCTTATATTATTTGGTTTTGGCGAAGCATTAGTCGTTATTTCATTTATTGGGAATTCTCCATGGACTGTAATGGCACAAGGAATTTCAATTAATTCAGGATTATCCATTGGAATTGTCACTTTTATAGTGAGTGTTGTTGTTTTATGTTCATGGTTTTTCTTAAAACAAAAACCTGGTCTTGGTACCATATTCAATATTGTTATCATTGCAGCAATGTTAGATATTACAATTGCATTAATACAAACACCTGAAACTTACATTATGAAATTATTAATGGCTGCAGTTGGTGTAATGATAGTCGGTGTAGGTAGCGGTATATATTTAATTGCCAATTTAGGTCCAGGACCTAGGGATGGTTTAATGACTGGTTTACAAAAAAAAACTAACCTACCAATTGCTGCTGTAAGATCTTTTATTGAAATTTCTGTAGCTTCAGTTGGGTGGTATTTGGGTGGAACAATTGGAGTTGGAACTTTGATGTTTGCTTTTGGAATTGGTCCCTGTATTGCTTTAAGTTTATATATTATAGATAAAATAATGAACTAAGTTGCAGTATTTTGTTTTTCGCTTCTTTTTCTTTCGTGAGGGTCAAGAATTGCTTTTCTAAGTCTGCAAGATTTGGGTGTGATTTCTAATGCTTCATCAGTATTAAGCATACTTAATTGTTCTGCAATCGACATTTGTCTTACAGGTGTAAGAACAATATTTTCATCAGTACCTTGTGTTCTCATATTCGTAAGTTTTTTTCCTTTCATAACATTAATTATCATATCGCCTGGTTTAGGAGCTAAACCAACAATCATTCCTGTATAAACTGGATCATTGTGTGTGACAAACATTTCTCCTCTGGCCTGCAAATTAAAAATTGAAAATGCAACAGCCTTACCCTGATCCATAGAAATTAAAGCACCATTTCTTCTTCCTTCCATATCTCCCTCAAAATCTCCATAAGAGTGAAAAATTCTGTTAATAACCCCAGTCCCTTTGGTTAAAGTTAAAAATCTACTTGTGTATCCCATTAAACCTCTTGTTGGGGCTTGAAAAATCAGTCTTTTTTTATTTTTTCCAGTATCTTTTAATTCTATTAATTTACCCTTTCTTCTATTCATAGAATCTATAATCCTTGATGAATATTCTTCATCTAAATCCATAGTAATTTCCTCAATTGGTTCTAATTTTTTTGAATTTTCATCAGTTTTAAATAAAACTTTAGGAGGGCTTACAGTCATTTCAAAGCCCTCACGTCTCATTTGTGTTAATAATATTTCAAGCATTAGTTCTCCTCTTCCACTTATCTCAAATGCATCTTTATTTGAGTTTTCTGAGAAAGAAATTCCAACATTGTTTTGAGCTTCTAAAATTAAACGATCTCTAATTTGAGTACTTGTTAATTTTTTCCCCTCAGTTCCTGCTAGTGGTGAGCTATTTACTGTTATTTTTATCGACATTGTTGGTGGATCGATAGGTGTTGCCTCAATTGGTTCATTTACCTCTAAATCACAAATCGTATCTGCTACATTTGCTTTTTCTAATCCTGCTATGACTACAATATCTCCAGCTTCTCCAACTTCAATCGGAACTTTTTTTGTGCCTTCGTATCTAAAGATTTTTGTAAGTCTACCTTCATCTACTTTTTCACCATTTAAATTGATTGCCTTAATTTGTTGATTTGCTTTTGCCGTCCCTTGTGAAATTCTTCCTACTAAACTTCTACCCAAAAAATTGTCAGCATAAAGTAGTGTCGATAGCATCGCAAATGGCTTTGATCTATCAAATTCAGAGGGTTTTACGTGATCTAAAACTAAATCTAATAGTGGGTTAAGATTTTCTCTTGGCCCATCAATATCCTTAGACGCCCAACCTGATCTTCCACTTGCATATAAAACTGGAAAATCTAATTGCTCCTCATTAGCGTCTAAACTAACAAACAAATCAAATGTCTCGTTTAAAACTTCATCAGCCCTTTGATCACTTTTGTCTAATTTATTTATAACAACAATTGGTTTTAACCCTTGTTTTAGTGCTTTGCTTAATACAAATTTTGTTTGTGGCATGACACCTTCTGCAGAATCTACTAATAATAATGCACCATCTGCTAAACTTAAAACTCTTTCAACTTCTGCTGCAAAATCTCTGTGACCGGGAGTATCAATAATATTTATTCTAATATCTTTCCAATTAATCGAAGTCGGTTTCGCAAGTATTGTAATTCCTCTTTCCTTTTCTAATTCTCCAGAGTCCATTAATCTTTCATCAACTACTTCATTCTCTCTAAAAGAACCACTCTGTTTCATCAAATTATCAATCAACGTTGTTTTTCCATGATCAACGTGAGCAATGATAGTGATGTTTCGAATATTGTTATTCATAATTGAGCTTCTTATACATCTAAACCTTTAATTGAAAACAAAAAAAAAGGGCAGAAAAATCTGCCCTTTTAAATTTTTTAGTTAGACTTTTTGGGTTACATTCCCATGCCGCCCATGCCGCCCATGCCGCCCATTCCTCCTGGAGGCATCCCTCCAGCAGCTGCATCCTTCTCTTCAGGTTTATCAGCAACCATTGCTTCTGTAGTTACTAATAATCCAGAAATTGAAGCTGCATCTTGTAAAGCTGTTCTTACAACCTTAACAGGATCAATAATTCCCTCTTTAAACATATCAACATACTGTTCTGTTTGAGCGTCATAACCTTGAGAAGATTTATTGGCTTCTAAAAGTTTTCCAACTATAACTGAACCGTCGACACCAGCATTTGTTGTTATTTGTCTTATAGGAGCTTCTAAAGCACTTTTAACAATTGCAACACCTGCTTTCTGATCAGAACCTTTAACTTTTAAATTATCTAGATCTTTTGAAGCATAAAGAAGAGCACATCCACCGCCAACAACTATTCCCTCTTCAACAGCTGCTCTTGTAGCATTTAAAGCGTCTTCAACTCTGTCTTTTTTCTCTTTTACTTCTACCTCAGTTGCACCACCAACTTTGATAACTGCAACACCTCCAGCTAATTTAGCAAGTCTTTCTTGAAGTTTTTCTCTATCATAATCTGATGAAGTTTCTTCAACTTGTTGTTTAATTTGATCACATCTTGCTTCGATGTCTGATTTTTTTCCAGTACCACTTACTATGGTGCTATTTTCTTTGTCGACTTTTACTCTTTTAGCTGAACCTAGATCATTAATTTTAACATTTTCTAATTTAATACCAAGATCCTCAGAAATAACTTGTCCACCAGTTAAAATTGCTATGTCTTCAAGCATTGATTTACGTCTATCTCCAAAACCGGGAGCTTTAACTGCTACAACTTTAAGTCCACCTCTTAATTTGTTTACAACTAAAGTTGCCAAAGCTTCACCTTCTACATCTTCAGATATAATCATTAAAGGTCTACCCGCTTGAACAACGGCTTCAAGTAGCGGAACCATAGGTTGAAGATTAGTTAATTTCTTTTCGTGTAAAAGAATTAATGGATTTTCTAGCTCTGTAGTCATTTTTTCAGCATTTGTAACAAAGTATGGTGATAAATATCCTCTATCAAATTGCATTCCTTCAACAACATCAAGTTCTGTCTCAATACTTTTTGCTTCTTCAACAGTTATAACACCTTCGTTACCAACTTTCTGCATAGCCTTTGCAATCATGTTTCCTATTTCTTTATCTCCATTAGAAGAAATAGTTCCAACTTGAGCAATTTCATCACTATCTTTAACTTTTTTAGCCGAAGATATAAGAGTATTTCTAACTTGTTCAACTGCAGCTTCAATTCCTCTTTTAACATCCATAGGGTTCATACCAGCTGTAACATACTTACAACCTTCTTTTACAATAGCTTGAGCTAAAATAGTTGCAGTTGTTGTACCGTCACCTGCTTCATCATTTGTTTTGCTCGCAACTTCTTTAACCATTTGAGCACCCATGTTTTCAAATTTATCATCTAGATCTATTTCTTTAGCAACTGATACACCATCTTTAGTTGTTCTTGGTGCGCCATATGCCTTGTCTATAACAACATTTCTTCCTTTTGGACCAAGAGTAACCTTAACTGTATTTGCAAGGATATCTACTCCCTTCAGCATTGCTGATCTAGCATCTGAATCGAATTTTACTATTTTTGCCATTATTAAACTCTCCTTTTATTAATTTTATTTAGAAGTAGAGATACCCATAATGTCTGACTCTTTCATTATGCTGTATTCTTTACCATCAATTTTAACTTCAGTTCCTGACCATTTTCCAAAAAGAACTTTGTCACCAACTTTAACATCCATTGGTATAATTTTTCCATCCTCAGTTTTTGATCCACCACCAACAGCAACTACTTTACCTTCTTGTGGTTTCTCTTGAGCAGAATCAGGGATGATAATTCCACCAGCAGTTTTTTCACTACTGTCTAAAACTTCGATTAATACCCTATCGTGTAACGGTTTAAACTTCATATTTACTCCTTTAAATTACTGTTCATATAGATGCATGTGACTATTATTTCAAGATCTGGCCTCAAATATATAGATGAGAAAAATCAGGTATTTATTAGATTTTTAAGCTATATCTGAAATATGAGTAAAAATTTAGAAGAATTAGGCTTAAAATCAATATTTGGTGAATATGACTTATTTTTTATAGATATCTGGGGAGTAGTCCATAACGGAATAAAGCTATATGAGAATGCTATAAAAGTTTTAGATGAATTATCTAATAATGAAAAAAAATTCATATTATTGACAAATGCTCCAAGACCCAACTTAACAGTTATTAATACTTTAAAAAAAATGGGGTTAAATAATTTTTCTGATACAGTTTTTACATCTGGAGAAGCATCAAAAAGATATCTTTTAGAAAATTTTAATAATAAAAAATTTTTTCACTTAGGACCACCAAGAGATTTTGATTTATTTAAAACTTTTGAAGATAATAAAGTACTTAACATAGACGACTCGGATTACCTATTATGTTCAGGTCTATTTGAGGATCATGAAGATGATTTAGGATATTACAAAACTCTTTTATCAAAACATATAACTAAAAAAATGATATGTACTAACCCTGATTTAATAGTTGATCGAGGAGACAAAAGAGAATATTGCGCAGGGTCTATTGCAAAATCATTTGAAGAAATTGATGGTAAGGTGATTTACTTTGGCAAACCCTATCCGCCTGTTTATGAAATTGCGACAGATGTAAATAACAAAAAAATATTATGTATTGGTGATAACTTAAATACAGATATAAAGGGTGCTAACATACAAAATTTTGATTCATTGCTTATTACAGGAGGTATACATAGACAAGAAATTTCAAAATCATCAATTGAAAATGTACTTAAAAATTATGGAGCAAAAATTAATTATTTTCAGAAAGAATTAAAATGGTGAAAAAATTAAAGATTTATAATAATTTTAATATTCCAAATAAATTTAAAAAATCAATTATTTTAATTGGAAATTTTGATGGCTTACATTCAGGGCATCAAAAATTATTTGAGTTAGCTAAAAAATATAAAACGAAAAATAAATCTAAAATAGGTGTTGTAACATTTGACCCTATACCTAAAATGTTTTTTAATACAAAGATTAAAAATTATAGAATATCAAATTTTAGTCAAAAGGTAATTTATTTAAAAAAATTTGGTGTTGATTTTTTAATAAATAAAAAATTTGACAAAAATTTTTCCAAAATTACTTACTATAAATTCATAAAAGATATTTTATCGAAAAAACTTAAATCAAAGTTTATATTTGTTAGTAATAACTTTAGGTTTGGCCATAAAAGAGAAGGAGATGTAGCAATACTTAAAAAATATGAGAAAGATTTTGGTTATAATTTAATAAATCCAACGCCTTTGATGAAAAATAAAAAAATAATTTCATCAACAATAATTAGAAAGTTTCTTGAAGAGGGGAAGCTATCAAAAGCAAATACTTTTTTAAAAAGAAACTGGGAAATCGAGGGAAAAGTTCAAAGAGGTAGAATGATGGGTCAAAAGATTGGATTTCCAACTTGCAATATCGATATTGAAAATTATGTTATAGCAAAGCCGGGTGTTTATGGAGTAAAAACAAGGATAAATGATAGAAAAAAATTCTATAAAGGAATTGCTAACTTAGGTTATAGGCCTACATTTAATCAAAAAAAAATACTTTTAGAGGTAAATATTTTTAATTTTTCAGGAAATCTTTATAATAAAAAATTATCTGTAGAATTTTTAAAATTTATAAGAGGAGAAAAAAAATTCAAAGGTATCAGTGAATTAAAAAATCAAATTAAAAAAGATATTTTAAAAGCGAAAAAAATATAATGAGTAAGGAACATTTAAATTTACCTAAAACTGCTTTTTCTATGAAAGCAAATCTACCAAATAAGGAACCAGAATATTTAAAATTTTGGGATAAGATTAATCTATATGAAAAACTAAGATCTCAAAGCAAAGGTAAAGAAAAATTTGTTTTACATGATGGACCTCCATATGCAAATGGAAATATTCATATGGGTACTGCCCTAAATAAAATTCTAAAAGATATAATAATTAAATTTCATCAAATGGATGGTAAAGACTCAGTTTATGTGCCCGGATGGGATTGTCATGGATTACCAATTGAATGGAAAATTGAGGAACAATACAAAAAAAATAAAAAAAATAAAAATGATGTACCAATTATTGAGTTTAGAAAAGAATGTAGAGATTTTGCAAGTAAATGGATTAATATTCATAAAGATCAATTTAAAAGATTAGGAGTAATTGGAGATTGGGAAAACTATTACTCAACTATGAGTTTTGATGCAGAAGCTCAAATTGTAAGAGAACTCGGAAAATTTTTAAAAGAGGGTAGTTTGTATAAGGGTTACAAGCCTGTTTTATGGTCAACAGTTGAAAAAACCGCTTTAGCAGATGCAGAAGTTGAATATCAAGATCATGTGTCTGATACAATCTATGCTGCCTTCCCAGTTAAAAAATCCAATATTAATGAATTAATTGGTTCGAATGTTGTTATTTGGACAACAACTCCATGGACGATACCAGCGAATAAAGCATTAGCCTATAATCAAAGTTTGGATTATGTTTTATGCGAGATAGATAACAAAGATATTTTAGAAAATGAAAAAATAGTTATTGCAAAAGAACTATTAGCATCTGTTGCAAAAGATACTGATTACAAAATCAAGATATTAAAAAAATTTAAAGGAAAAGAATTTGATGGAACTATTTGTAGCCACCCATTTCATAAAATTGGATATGACTATGATGTTCCAATGCTCGAGGCAAGATTTGTAACAACTGAACAAGGAACAGGAATTGTTCATTGTGCACCAAGCCACGGGCCTGATGATTTTAATTTGTGTATCAATAATGGAATAAAAGCAATTGAAACAGTTGATGATGATGGAAGGTACACGAAACACATACCCATATTTGAAGGAACTCACATTTTCAAAGCAAACGATATTGTAATTGAAAAGCTTAAAGAACTAAAAAGTCTTTTAAACAATGGCAAACTAACACATTCCTATCCACATTCTTGGAGATCAAAGGCTCCTTTAGTTCATAGAGCAACACCTCAATGGTTTATTTCAATGGAAAGTCATAAACTAAGAGACAAAGCACTTAAAGCAATAAATGAGACCACTTTCTATCCTGGTAAAGGAAAAGAAAGAATTAAAGCTATGATCGAGACCAGACCAGATTGGTGCGTCTCTAGACAGAGGGTATGGGGAGTTCCACTTCCAATATTTATTTCAAAAAAAAATGGAGAAATCCTTATCGATGAAGAAGTTTTTGAGAACATAGCAAAAATTTACGAAAAAGAAGGCTCAGACTGCTGGTTTGAAGATAATTTTCAGAGACTGCTTGGAGATAAGTATAAAGCAGAAGATTTCGATAAGACTAGTGATATTGTAGAAGTATGGTTTGATAGTGGATCAACTCATTCTTTCGTTTTAGAAAAGAGAGAAGATTTAAAATGGCCTGCATCAATGTATCTAGAGGGTTCAGATCAACATAGAGGATGGTTTCACTCTTCTTTACTAGAATCTTGTGGAACAAGAGGTAGAGCACCTTTTGAAAGTATTTTATCTCATGGGTTTGTTGTTGATGGAAAAGGACTAAAAATGTCAAAATCAACTGGAAATGTAATAGCTCCAGAGGATATTTTAAAAAAATACGGTGCAGATATACTAAGAATTTGGGTTGCCTCATCAAATTATGCTGAGGACTTAAGAATAGATTATTCTATTTTAGACCAACACTCTGAATCTTATAGAAAAATTAGAAATACTTTTAGATATCTTTTAGGTAATATACAAGACGAATATTCAAAAGTAGATTTTGATAAAATTGATTTAAATAATATTCCTGAATTAGAAAAGTATATGCTGCATAGATTATTTGTGATCGATGAGAGTTTTAATGAATACTTCAAGTCCTATAATTTTCATAATTTATATAAAGAATTATTAAATTTTTGCACAGTAGAACTCTCAGCATTTTATTTTGATATTAGAAAAGATCTTCTTTATTGTGATCCAAAAGACTCAAAAAAGCGTTCAGATTGTATCATAATCTTAAAAGTAATTTTAGAATGTTTATTAAAATGGTTTGCGCCGATCTTATCATTCACCACTGAGGAAATTTATCATTTAATTCATAAGGAAGATAATAGTGGGAGTATTCATTTACAAAAATTTGTTAAAATTCCAAATCAATGGAAAAATGAAGAATTAAATAGTAAATGGGATAAACTTAAATTAATCAGAGATGAAGCAAATATTAGCATTGAAAGTAAAAGAGCTGATAAAATTATTGGTTCAAGTTTAGAGGCAAATATTGAAATAAAAATCAAAGATAAAGACATGTATAGTTTAGCTAAGAAGCATGATTTCTCTGAAATTTGTATTACATCCTCCGCTTCAGTCACGATTGACAGCAATTTAGAAAAAGAAATTGAGATCATTAGTTCAAAAGCTGTCGGGAATAAGTGCCCAGTTTGTTGGAAAATTAGTAAGGAAATATGTGAAAAACATGGACATCTTGGTGTTCAATGACAAGTGAAAATATAAAAAAAATAGCAATTAGTATTTTCATTTTATTATCTATCTTCTTATTGGATAGAATTTCAAAAATACTTATCCTAAACATATTAGAGGAAACCGGAGGAGTAGATATTTATATAAATTCATTTTTAAATTTTTATTTGGTTTGGAATAAAGGAATAGGTTTTGGTTTATTATCTTCGGATCAAGATTACTTTTATAATGTAGTAACTATTTTAATTGTCCTAATTAATCTTGTGATAATTTATCTATTATTTAAGGAAAAGGGATTAAAGTATTATTTTTTAATTGTAATTTTAGGAGGCTCATTAGGTAATTTATTTGATAGAATATATTATAGAGCTGTCCCAGACTTTTTTGACCTAAACTATAATGGATATCATTGGTTTATTTTCAATGTGGCTGATATATTTATAACAATTGGTATTATTTTACTTATTCTAGCTGAATTAATAAGTTATAAAAAAGTAAATGAATAAATTCTTTAAAATTCCCAAGTTGTTAATCCTCTTATTGTTTATATATTCATGTGGTTCTGTTGGAGAAGCTTTACAAGGAAAGAAAAGATCAGATCAAGGAGACGAGTTTTTAATTGATAAAAAAAATCCATTAGCTATGCCTCCAGATTTTGATAAATTACCAAAACCAGGTGAAGCAATCGTAAAATCTACTAAAGATATTGATAGTGATCAATCAAACATAGAAAATTTACTTAAGAATAGTGAAATTGAAGAAGAAGTTTCATCTTCAGAACAATCTACATCTATTGAAAGTTCAATATTAAAAAAAATAAAGTAAATAAATGTTTTCAAAAAACATAATTTTTAAAATTTTCCAACAAAAAAAAAATATAAAAATGGAAAAAAAAATAAACAATATTTTAAAAAAAGAGCTAGTCACAAGTGGTCCCCTATTAAATTCATTTAATAAAAATTATAAGTATAGCTTTAAAAAAGAAATTTTAAAAAAATATAAAAAATTCGACACAATAAATCTAATTGGTATGGGTGGATCAATTTTAGGTACAGAGGCAATATATGATTTCTTAAATTATAAGATTAAAAAAAAAATAAATTTTTACAATAACCTTAATAATAAAATTAATTTTAAAAATAAAAAAAATAGTTTAAATTTAGTAGTATCAAAGTCTGGCAACACACTTGAGACCATATCAAACTTCAACGTAATTCTAAATTCACAAAAAAAAAACAAAAATATTTTAATTACAGAGCAAAAATCTAGTTTTCTTACTAGACTGGGAAATAAATTAAAGGCAGATATTATTGAACATAAAAATTATATCGGAGGAAGATATTCAGTTTTGTCTGAAGTTGGAATGTTACCAGCAGAATTGCTAGGATTAAATGAGAGAAAATTTAAAAGGCTTAATTACTTAATAAAAAATAAACACTTTCTTAATCAATTGATTTATAACGTTAATTTCATATTTAGTTGCGTTTCAAAAGAGAAAAAAAATTCTGTAATTCTTAACTACGATGAAAGTTCTATTAATATCTTTAAATGGTACCAACAACTTACAGCAGAAAGTTTAGGAAAAAATAATAAAGGTATTTTTCCGATTATTTCATCTATGCCTAAGGATAATCACAGTATGCTTCAACTTTATTTAGACGGGCCAAAAAATAATTTTTTTACATTTTTTGGTATTAGTAATGAAAAAACAAATAAATTATCAAATAAAAATTTATTTGATAAATTTTCAGTTTTAAAAAATAAAAATTTAAATCAAATTATCAAAGCACAAAGACAGGCAACCCAAACGGTTTTTAATAGAAAAAAAATACCTTTTAGAAGTTTTGAAATATTGAATAGAAATGAAGAGACTATTGGAGAATTATTTACTTTTTTTGTTCTAGAGACAATTTTGTTGGGAAGGCTAATGAAAATTAATCCTTTTGATCAACCTTCAGTTGAGTTAATTAAAACTGAAACTTCAAAATTACTTATTTAAACTAATTTACTGAATAAAATTTTAGATAAACCATAATTCTTTTCATCCAAAACATTTAAAAACTTAGAAATATTATCCACCGACTTTTTGTTTCGGTGAATAATTATTAATGTATTGATATCAGCTATTTTCAAAATTTTTATTTGATCAATTAGTATACTTATTTTTTTATCTTTAAAAGGTGGATCTAGAAAAATTACATCAAAAATTTCATCTTTTAAATTTGCTTCTTTTAAATTATACGCACTACTTTCAAATACTTTAGTTTTACTTTCTAATTTTAAATTAAATATATTATTTTTTAAAATTTTTATCGAATTTGAATAATTCTCAAAGAAAATTACTTCTTGAGCTCCTCTTGATAAACACTCAATTCCAAATGAACCGGTACCAGAAAATAAATCCAACACTTTAGAGTTATTTAGATTTTTAGAAACTTTACTTGAATGGTCTAATATATTGAAAATTGATTCTCTCACCATATCCTTGAGTGGTCTGGTAGATTTATCCAGAGGAATTAATAATTTTTTTCCTTTAAGATTTCCTCCTATTACTCTCATTTATCTATAATTTTATATCCAATATCTCTTCGATAAAAACCATTATCCCAATTTAGATTTTCAATTTCTTTGTTTATTTTGTCTCTTGAGGATTTATAATTATCAGAGATACTAACAAAATTTAGTACTCTCCCTCCATTAGCATATACTTTGTTATCCTTTTTTTTTGTCCCTGCATGATAAATAAAAAATGAATTATTATTCTTTATTTTTTCAATGTTTGGTATTTCGACATTTTTTTTATAAATATCTGGATATCCATTAGAGCAAAGGACTACACACATACTTTTTTTTTCTTCCCAAAGAATATCTTGGCTATCTAAAGCACCATCACAACAAGATAAAATTAGATCTAATAAATCAGTAGATAAAAGTGGCAAAATTGTTTGACATTCTGGATCTCCCATTCTCACGTTATATTCAATAAGATAAGGATTATTGTCTTTAATCATTAGACCAACATATAAAAATCCTTTGTAATTTTCTCCTATGTCTTTAATAGCCTGAAAAGTAGGACTTACAATTTCTGTAATTATTTTTTTATCTAGTTCTGCATTTATAAGTCCAGAAGGTGAATATGCACCCATCCCTCCTGTATTCTTTCCTCTATCTCCCTCACCAACTCTCTTATGGTCTTGAGCAGTATGAAATCTTTTGTATGTTTTTCCATCTGAAAGTACAAAATAACTCATTTCATCTCCTTGCAAAAATTCTTCAATAAGAACTTGTTCAGCTAAACCAAATTTTCCATTAAATATTTCTTGCACAGCTTTATTTGAAGTTTCTAAATTTTCACAAATATAAACGCCTTTACCTGCAGCTAATCCATCTGCTTTAACTACTATAGGCATATTTGCATTTTTTAAATATAAATAAGCTTCTGTAGCAGTTTTAAATACTCCAAATTGTGCAGTAGGAATTTTGTACTTTTCGCATATTTTTTTTGTAAATATTTTTGATCCTTCTAATTGTGAAACTTTTTTGTTTGGACCAAAAACTTTTATATTTTCTTTTGAAAGAAAATCAACAACACCATCAACTAGAGGTTTTTCAGGTCCTACAATTACCAAATCAATTTTATTTTCTTTTATAAATTTCAATAAACTTTCAAAATTATAAAAATCTAGTTCTACATTCTCTGCTATTGAATCAGTACCAGCATTACCTGGTATACAATATAAATTCTCAAGTTTAGGAGATTTTGAGATTTTGGTTGCAATTGCATGTTCTCTGCCACCATTTCCAAGAATTGCAATTTTCATATATTTAAATATATATCCTATAAATCATGAACAAGTTAGCAAAATTAAAATATCTACCAAATAATTTTGATATTATAGAGGAAGGTGACCATGTTATTTGTGCAGTTTCAGGAAAGAAAATTTCACTGCAGAATTTGAATTATTGGAATGTTGATGAACAAGAGGCTTACTTTTCTTATGTTGAAGCTGCTATTAAAAAAGAAAAAAAAATTTAAATAATTATTATTTTTTCCACCTATTGTGTGTCCAAATCCATTGATCAGGGTTTTTTAGTATCATTTTCTCTAAAATCTTATTTAGATGTTCAGAAATTTCCTTTTGAGACTTTTCTGAATTGATTGTTATTGGCTGAGACACATACATTTTAAAGTTATATTTACCTAATCTTTCAACATAAATTGGGACCAAATCGCATTCATATTTTTTTATAATTTGAGCTGGTATTGTGGTGGTAGATGCTAAGTTTCCAAAGAAATCAATTTTTATACCTTCTGTAACTCTTTGATCAATCATCAAGGCTATTGAGTTCCCTTTTTTTAAATTTTCTAAAATTTGTCTAGTACCTGATCTTCCTTTCCTAATTTGATTTCTACAAATATATTTGGTTCGTATCCTTTCCATTGTTTTATTTAAAAAAATATTATTAAGCGGTCTATATATTGCTGCTAAATTTATTCCATACTTCTCAATTTGCATGGCCATGAGCTCAAAGTTGTTAAAATGTCCTGAGATAAAAACAACAGGCTTTCTATTTTTTTTAATTTTATCTAAATTTTCGGTTCCATCTATTCTAATAAACTGCTCTAACTTGTTATTTCTAAAATCTTTTAAAAACGGATATTCTGCTAAAATTCGCCCATAGTTTCCTAGAATATTATTAACAAATTGGTTGTTAGAAATATTTATTGCTATTTTAGACTTATGTAAATTTTCAATTATAGACTTTTTTTTTCTAAAAAAATTTCCAAAATTTTTTCCAATGAAAAATCCTAAATTAGATGCTGATTTGTATCCAATAGCTTTGCAAATAATAAATAAAAATTCTACCAATAGAAATTCAATAAAATATATTATTTTTTTCATATCTTTTCTGTTAAAAAATTTGAAAACTTTTTATAATTTTCTATTTGTAACTCTACTTTTAAGTATTTTATATTTTTTTTATTATTATTAGTTAGTCTTTTATAATCTTTTTCTGTAGTAATGATTTCTAATTTATCATTTAAAGCAATTTTTTTTATTTTCTCTAAATCTTCATTTGTATAATTATGATGATCAGGAAATATAAACTTTTTTGAAATTTTAAACTTATACTTATTAAGTGTGCTTTCAAACTCTTCTGGATTTCCAATCCCACAAAAATATAAGTACCTTTTTTTTCTATTCAAGTTTTTTACATTGATTGGAATATATTTGGAATAAAATATTTTATTATTATACTTTTTCAATATTGATGAAAGTTTTATATTTTTTTTTTCACCAACTAAAAAAATTGCACTATATTTTTTTAATATTTCTAGCTTTTCTCTTAAAGGTCCTGCTGGAAGTAAATATCCATTGCCAATACCGTAAGTTGAGTTAAAGCAAGCAATTGATATGTCATAATCTATTTTTTTGTCTTGTAAACCATCATCTAAAATAGCTACGTCGAATTTTTTTACCTCAGCTTTATCTAAACTTATACCTCTATTTTCATCACTAATTAGCTTTCCATGAGCCTGAAGCATTTTTCTTTCATCTAGTTGATCTAAATATCTTTTTTTAATGAATACAGTTTTAAACTTATTTTTTAAAATTTTATTTATTTGTATGCTTAGTGAAGTTTTTCCAGTTCCACCAATATAAATATTTCCCACACATATAGTTTTGATTTTATATTTTTTTTTAATTAAAAAATTTTTACCAAAATTTATTAAAATAGTAAAAATTGTAAAAGGAATTAATAAATAAGAAATAAAATTTTTATCATTTAAATATAATGGTTTTTTTACTTTCATTTAGATAAATTTTTTAATCTCATATAAATTTTGATTTAGTATTTTATCCCCTAAATATTTTAACTTTTTGTGCACTGTATTTCTTTGTAAAAAATTAACTTTTTTACGAACAATAGATTTCATATTTTTTATAGAGTTTACTCTTGTTGTGATTTTAAATTTCTCTAATATTTTATAAACTTCTTTAAAGTTCTCTATATGTGGACCATATAAGATATAATTACCTTCCCTTGCTGCCTCTAATGGGTTCTGTCCTCCATGTGGTATAAGTGATCCTCCCAAAAATGTTAGCTTAGATATTGAATAAAATTTTACAGTTTCTCCGTAAGTATCAACTATGTATATATCTGTATCTTTGTTTAATTTTTTCGTTGAACTATGTAATTGTGAATTTAGACCAATATTTTTTAATTCATCTAGTATTTCTTTTTTCCTGTTTATATGCCTTGGGATAATTATTGTTATCAAGTTTTTAATTTCTGATTTTAGCTCTTTATGCACTTTTCCAATGAATAACTCTTCTGTTCGATGAGTGCTTGCTGCACAAAAAATAATTCTTTTTATAAATTTTTTTTTAAGAATTAAATTTTTTATATTATCTTTTTGTGATCCTCCAAAAAACTTTAAATTACCTATAAGTTTTACATTTTTTGTACCTAATAGTTTTAAATATTTTTTAGTCTCCATGTTTTGGGGTAAAGCGAGTGTTATTTTTTCAAAAATTTTTTTAGAGAAATTCGGGAAAAATTTCCATCTGTTAAAAGATTTTTTTGTAATCCTTGCATTGAGAAGGACTATTGGAATTTTTTTTTTATGTAAATTGTTAAACATATTTGGCCAAATTTCAGAATCTACAAATATTGCTAATTTTGGTTTCCAGTGATTAATGAAATGTTTGGTTAAAAAATTTAAATCAAAAGGATAAAATTGATGAACAGCTTTTTTAAACTTAAATTTAGATAAAACTAGTGAAGAACTGGTCGTTGATGAAGTAACTAAAATTCTTTTAATATTTTTATCCTCTTCAAATCTCCTTATAACTGGAATTATGCTTAATATTTCACCTACACTTGCACCATGTATCCAAATTGTTTCATTTGGCCTATTGTTTTTTGAAAAAAATCCATATTTTTCCTTAAATCTATTTTGATCTTCTTTTCCTAAAAATATTCTAATCAATACAATTAGAGGTGAAATTAATATTAATATAAACAAAAAGAAATTATAAATAACAAACATCAACTTTTGTTTATTTGTTTATTATAATAGTTTTTATAAGTATCAGATTTTGTTAAGAGCTCTTCATGATTACCAGAGTCCATTACCATACCTTTATCCATAACGTAAATTTTATCAGAATTTAAAATAGTTGAAAGTCTGTGTGCAATTACTACGGTTGTTTTGTTTAAAGTCAATTTATCTAAAGCTTTTTGTATTTTTTCTTCAGTTTCAGAATCTAAAGATGAAGTAGCTTCATCTAATAGAATAATTTTACTATCTTTTAAGAATGCTCTAGCTATAGAAAGTCTTTGTTTTTCTCCACCCGATAATCGGACCCCATTTTCTCCAATTAGGGTTTGATATTTGTTTTCAAGTTTGTCTATAAATTCTGAACACATTGAAAGTTTCGCAGCTTCATATATCTCTTCATCGTTTGCGTCTGGTTTTGCATATTTTATGTTGTTAAAAATCGTATCATCGAACAAAGTCACATTTTGATCAACTATTGATATTTCTTTCCTTAGGGAAAATAAATTTACCTCTTTTATATTTTGTCCATCGATTTCTAATGTACCAGTTTTCGGATCATAAATTCTTGGAATTAAACTTAGCAATGTTGACTTACCCGAACCACTTTGCCCAACTAGAGCGGTCATTTTTCCACCATTTATTTTAACATTTATATTTTTTAAAACTTTATTCTCTAAATTTGTGGAATAATTAAAATTTATATTTTTGCAGTCAATTGTTCCATTTTCCAGATTTAAATTTATTTTATCTTCGTTAGTTTCAATTAAATTTATTGAGTCAATTATTGGAAGTATTCTTTTACTTGCAGACAGTCCTTGATTAACTCCAACATTTATAGTTGCTAGGGATTTAACTGGTTGATAAGCCAGCATCATTGCAGCTAAAAAAGAAAAAAAATTATTTAAGCTCAACTGGTCATTCATTATTAATTTACCAGAATAGAAAATTAGTATAGCAATCATGATACCTGTTAAGATCTCCATAACAGGTGTAGCTCTAATAAAGACAGACGATATCTTTATTGACTTTTCTTTTAAATCATTAACAAATTTTTCTGATCTTTCATTTTCATATTTTTCTCTTTGAAAAATTTTGATAATTTTGTGATTTTTGAAAATATCAATTAAATATTTATTTAAATCCCCAGATTTCACCTGAGCCTCTGTTACTACTTTACCCATTCTCTTACCTAATTTTTTTGCTGTAAAAGATGCAAATGGAATCATAATGATGGCAATTAAAGATAATCTCCAATTTTGGATAAACATTACTGAAAGAAGTCCAATTAAAGTTAATCCATCTTTAAACAATGTTAAAAAGGATGTGCTTAGCATACCCGTAATCTGATTAACATCGAAATTAAGATTTGAAATATATTTTCCAGTATGTTTGTTTTCTATATTTTCTGTATCAGCCTTTATAAATGACTTTAGCATGTTCACTTGTATTTCTTTTTTTACTTCTTCTGCAACTTTAATCATTGTGACTCTTGCCAAATAGAGTGAAATTCCTTTAGTTGCAAAGGCTAGAATTATTAATAAAGGGATTATCAAAAGTAGGCTCTGATCTTTATTAATAAAAATTTTATCAATTGCTGGATCTAATAACCATGCAGTTGCAGATGTGCTACCGGCAACTAATATAGAAAAAAAGACTGCTAGAAAAATTTTGTTTAAATATTTTTTCGTATAGTCTTTGTAAAGTCTTTTTAATATTTCAAGGTTAGACATTTAAATTATTTTTCCAATCAAAATATTAATAAATATAATAACACCTAATAAATTATTACTTTTAAATTTTACCAGACACATATTAGGATCAGATACTTTAAGATTTTTTATTTGATAGAATACCAAATGAAAAAAAGTAATTACCAGAGATATAAAATATGACACTTTAAAGTTCATTAAAAAACCAACTAAAACTAATGAAAGAAAAAAAAGTATGTAACATAAAGAAATAAATTTTTTTGGGTTATTTTTAAATTTTATCGAGGTAGACTTAACTCCTATAATCTCATCATCTTTAATATCTTGATATCCATAAATAGTGTCGTAACCCAGTGTCCAAAATATGGCTCCAAAATAAAAAATAATTGGTACTAAATTTATACTGTTATTTATTGATACCCACGCAAGAACAAGACCATAGTTAAATGTAATTCCTAAAAATAGCTGTGGCCAATATGTAAATCTCTTCATTAAAGGATAAGTAAAAGCTAATGGCATAGATAAAAGTGCCATCAAAATTGTGAATTTATTAAAATTAATCAATACTAAAAATGCTAATCCACATAAAATAAAAGAGTAAATTATTGCTAGCTTTACAGAAACTTTTCCCGATGCAATCGGTCTATTTTTTGTTCTCTCAACTTTTTTGTCGAAATTTTTATCTACTATATCATTTACAATGCAACCAGCAGATCTCATCAAAATTGAACCAAGTAAAAATAGCAAAGAATAAAAATAAAATTTTTCTAATTCAGAATTAAAATCATAAGTGATGGTAAGACCCCATAGACAAGGCCAAAATAAAAGCATGTATCCGATAGGTCTATTTAACCTTGTGAGTTCTATGAACAATTTGATGTTTTGCATAACAATTTACTTGTAAATAGCAAAGCAGAGTTTCATAATCAAATTGATTCGAATGAATATTGATTACACTGTTACTGCATTAATGTTTCCAGCAATACCGCTTATAATGAGTGTATACAGCAATAGATTTCACACTCTGAGCGGATTAATTAGAAAAATTCATGATGAGTATGTCTTTGAAAAACACACTCCTCCAGAATGGAAGGATCAACTTATAAACCTAAATAGCAGAATTGGGGTATTAAAATTTGCAATTATGTCAGCTGCATTTGGCTTTTTATTTAATATGCTGACTGTATTTGCTCTTTATTTAGAAAGTTTAATTGTAGCTAGAGTAATTTTTGGAACGTGCTGTCTATCGATGATGGTTTCAATTATATTTTTCATTAGAGAAATACAAATATCTACTAAGGCTCTTAAACTTCATCTTTCTGATATGGATGTTCAGTTTAAGGAATAATTACTGCTGGACCTGTAATTTTTCTTCCTTCTAAATCTTTATGTGCTTGAACAGTATCTTCTAATTTATATTTTTTAAAAATTTCTATTTTTACATTTCCTGACGAAATTTGTTTAAATAACATGTTAGCTGCTTCCTGTATTTCTTCACTATTTGTGAAGTACTGATTCATTGCAGGCCTTACGAAATAAATACCTTTTGGCTGCAAAGATTTTGAAACAATAATCGGGTCAAGTGGACCTGATGCATTTCCAAATGAAACCATTGTGCCTCTTAATTTTAAACATTCAATGGATTTGTCATATGTTGTTTTACCAACTCCGTCATAGACAACTGAAACACCTTTACCATTTGTGAGTTCCAACACTTTTTTTGCAAAGTCTTCCTTAGAATAATTTATAACTTCATCACAACCATACTTTTTGGCTATTTCAACTTTTTCATCACTACCAACTGTTCCAATAACTTTAAGTCCTAAACTTTTTGCCCACTGACAAAAGAACTGCCCTACGCCGCCAGCTGCTGCATGAAATAATACAGTTTCACCTTCTTTTGGAACATACGTTTTGTGTAATAAATAAAATGTTGTCATTCCTTTTGTCATTGCACTCGAAATTTGCTCTAAATCAATATCATCAGGAACTTTTACTATATTTTTTGATGTGTAATTTCTGTGAGTTGAGTAAGCACCCAAAGGAGC